>CAZSWK010000021.1:0-13126 GCA_964610835.1 uncultured Anaerolineaceae bacterium
TGGTTGACGCTCGCGGCGGGCCTCCTCCCGCCCTTTGATGCGCACACTGCATCGCTAACCGGCAATTCGTGCAGGGCCCGCATCGACCATTCCGTCGACTGTCGCCAGGTTTGTGCAGCAAATCGCTGTTCTCGAACCCCTGTGCGCATCAGGCGCGCTGGGCGCCGGCACGGCATCACCCTGACCGGTGCGGACAGGCTCCCATGGCGCCAAGAACGATGGTGGGTGCCACCGCTAGACGCGCTTGCCGCCCGCCCGCAGCTGCGCCTTGTACGCGCGCTTGCCGGCCTGGTACTCGGCGAGCTTTTCGGCCGAGTCGACATCGCCCAGCGACATGCGCGGCGGAACGTACTGCTGCCAGCCTTCGAGCCGCAGCCCGAAGCGCTTGACCAGGATGGCGAGGATCGTGCGTGTCTTCATGTCGCCGATGCCGGGCAATGCCAGGAGACGCCGATAGACCTCGCCCGCACTGTCCTGGCCGGCCCAGATGCGGCCGGCATCGCCCGCGTAGTCGCGCTCAACGGCCAGGCATAGGTCCTGCACGCGGCGGGCCATGTTCGCAGGGAAACGGTGCAGCGCGGGGCGTTCCTTGAAGGCAGTCTCGAGGCGTGCCGGATCCATGTTGGCGAGATCCCGGGCTGAGATTGTCCCCACACGCCGCCGCAGTTCGTATGGTCCCGAGAATGCCTTCTGCAGGGTCACCTGCTGGTCAAGCTCGAAACCGATCAGCAGGGCGAGCGGATCCTGTGAGATGAGCTGGTCGGCATCCGGGTCACCGGTGAATGGCAGGAGCGCGGTCTTGCTGGTCACGACGGGGCGAATGCTACCCGGCGGCTACCCACCGGGATTGCTGTGCTGCAACAGCCAGCCGTAGATGTCGAACCCGAGGGTCATGTCGTAGACGGGGTTCCACACGCGGTGGCCCATACCGGGCAATGTCGTGAGCCGGGCGTCGACGGGCGGCGGATTGGTGCAGGCATTCAGCCGGCGGATGGGGATCGCACTGCCGCGCACGTCCACAACCCTGTCGGTTTCGCCGTGAAAGGCCCAGATCGCGACCCGACCCAACTGGCATCCGGCTTCTCGAAGCGCCGGCCGGCCATCTCCCGCGACGAGGACGGCGGCGGCGACCAGCTGGTCGGTGTGCAATCCGAGATACGCCCACGCGCCGATTGCACCGCAACTCAAGCCGGTGAGATACACGCGCGAACTGTCAACGTTGTACTGCGCCAGGGCGAACCGAAGGAATCTGGCCACCTCGTCCGGCTGCGTGCAGTACGAGCCGACCCGCAGCCGGTGCTGCGGCACGAGAACTATGAACGACCGGTTGGCAGGCCATGCGTCGCGCGCCATGAGACCCGGGATGGCAGTGGCGGTCAATCGCTGCAGCTGTCGTTTGCTGCCGTTACCGCTCTGTTCGCTACCGTGCAGGAAGAGCAGCAGCGGCCGGGCGACGCCGTCGCCGTACCCCGGCGGGAGGTACTCAAGGTAACCGAGTGGTGCCCCGGGCACGGACCCTGCGGGTCGCGCAGTCAGCCGATTCGATGAAGCGAATGAGCCCACCGACGTGGGACCTGCCGAGGCCGTCGGAGTGGGGCTGACCGTGCTCGTCGGCGTGGCCGTCGGCGTCTCGGCGGAAGCCGGCGTCGGACTGGCAGTTGAAACCCAGCTCGCGGTAGCAGGGGGCCCGGGCAGCTTGGTCTTCTCCGGTGGCGGCGATGGCTCCGCCGCGCACGCGGCGATCGCTGCCGCCAGAATTGAGGCCAGAAGTGGGCTGTACGCCGACATTCTCGCCTCGGGGCGCGCTCAGGACCTTCGCCCGCCGCCACCGCCCGGCCTGTCGCCCGGGCGGTGGGTCGCGGAGCATTGGTTCAGGCGCTGCGGCTTCTCCACAACACCAGGCCGCCCCAGGCGACGAGCAGCACGCCGATGATCCAGACGACGAAGCCGAGCAGATAGACCATCTCGTTGGACATGTCGCCTGCGTTGCGCAGAACGTAGTACGCCTCGATCAGGAAACCGCGCACGCCGACCACGGCAACGGCCGCCGCGACGAGCAGCATCAGCGACGCATAGGCAGGAACGCTGCCTGCCCGCTGACGGTTGGCATAGAAGGCAAGCAAGGCGACGGCCGATGCCAGCCACATGAGGTCGCCGGCATAGAACTCCCGCAGCAGGATGCCGAACACGACATCGCCCAGGATCAACACGAGTGCGCCGATGACCACGTAGCGCTCCCAGGGTGCCATGGACTCGACCATGGTGCCCATCGCCGACGGCTGCGGCGCGGCCTGGGTGGGTGGCTGCCCCGGCGGTGGCATGGGCGCCTGCTGATCAGACATGTATCACCTCTCCCTCCTCGGCCGGCACTCCCTTCTCGCCGGTCGAAGCGCCACCGTACACCCCGTGTCTACGTGCGGCAGACACGCTCGCTACACGTTCGGACCTTCACGGAAGAGGGCTGCCGGAGTGTAAGGGTCGAAGTTGCCGATCTTGCCCGCTACGGGCGCAGCGTTCCGGCGAAGACCTGCCAGGCGAGCAGCGACTTGGCGATCAGGCTCATGAGCATGTAGGTCTTCTCGCCCACCAGGTAGTCGCGCCAGCGGCCAATCCTGGCGTACTGCAGCACCATCGTGATCGCGAACACGTTGAAGGCCACGAAGAGTGAGCCGAAGATGGCGAAGACGAAGCCCGGCACCGGCATTGCCCCGGAGGCGGTTGACGCGGCCCATAGGGCGGTGCCAATGACGAGCCAGGGCACGACGCCCGCGACAACGCCGAATACGAAGTGGCTCCACTGGGTATTCCGGCGGCCCATGTTCGCAAGCTCCATTGACCAGCCGAACAGGTTCATGGCCGCATTCACGCCAAAGATCGCGATGAGAGTGCCGATCTCCTGGATCCCCGCCAGGGTGGCGATAACCACGATCATCACGCTCGAGCTGAGCGCGTACTCCAGCCAGCGCATCGGCTGGATGTGCGCCGCGAGCCGCTCTTCGTACCAGGAGCGCAGCGGCCAGGCGAGCAGCGCATGGGCGACTGCGCTGAGGAAGAAGAAGAGCGCCACAGCTGGTCCGATCGGCAGATCGAACAGGGTCCGCTGTGCCTGGACCAGCGTCTGGCTGGTGGTGTCGAAGCGCAGGTAGCTGGCCACGACCGGGGCAGTGACTATCGGCTCGCGGGCGAACGAGATGGCCAGGATCGCGAGGCCCTGAACAGCGTGAAGCAGCGACAGCACCGCATTCCAGCGGAACAGGCTCGCCGCGCGCTCGGGGGTCAGCGCGACCTCGGCGGGCAAGCTATCGACGGTGGCGGTCGCGCTGCTCATGTGTGGCCCCTCCTCAGTCGGTGTCCAGAGTACCGGCCGAGTCCAGCTGCGTCTGTCGACCGCCCCCTGTCGACTGACGAGCGCCGCTGGCGCCTATTCGGCCGCCTTCACGCCAAGTCCGACCGGGCAAGACACGCCGGTCGAATGGTCGGGGCAGTAGCCCGCCGGATTCTTGGCCAGGTATTGCTGGTGGTAGTCCTCGGCGAAGTAGAAGTCGGGCGCGTCCACGATCTCGGTCGCAATCTCTCCGTAGCCAGCCTTCGACAGCTCCTTCTGGTAGGCGTCGCGCGAGGCCTCGGCCGCCTTCCTTTGGGCGTCGTCGTAGACGAAGATGGCCGACCGGTACTGGGTGCCCACGTCGTTGCCCTGGCGCATGCCCTGCGTCGGGTCGTGCTCCTCCCAGAAGACCTTGAGCAGCTGCTCGTAGGAAACGCGGGCCGGGTCGAACACGACACGCACGGTCTCGGCATGGCCGGTCCTGCCGCTGCACACCTCCTCGTAGGTTGGGTTGGGCGTGTAGCCACCGGCGTAGCCGACCTGCGTCGACACCACGCCGGGCACCTGCCAGAAGGTCTTCTCGACGCCCCAGAAGCAACCCGCGGCGAACATCGCCAGCTGCGTGCCTTCGGGATACGGCGCAGCCAGCCGCGCGCCGTTCACGAAGTGCCGTTCGGGCACGGATAGTGGTGCGGCGCGCCCGGGCAGCGCCGCAGACGGCTCGGGCATCTTCATCTTGTCGCGGTTGAACAGGAACACTTCATCCTCCGGTTTCGTACGAGGCAAGTCTACGGAGGGCTGTATCGCGCGCATAAGAGCGAGCGGGAATGGCAGCCGATGTTGGCCGCGGCAGACTTGGCCAAACTCGCGCCTCGCGCACGCTATCCGCTGATCGGCGGCCTGAAGTTGGGCTTGGCCTGCTGTCGAGACGAGAAATCCCGATATCCGCCGCTGTACTGCGCCTTGTCCACGCTTGTCCCGCTCGGGTACCGAGTTGCCAGTGCTTTCCGCCGCCCCGGGACGGGGTCAGATCTGGCTTAACGTGCGTCACTCGACAGTCTGCCCAGAAAGTGCTCAACGGCGGCGGCGCTGGCGGGCGCTCACCGGGCATGCGAAACTGGCGCGAGCCGTGCAACCGGGGGAGAGATGAACAATCCGTCGCGCCGTTTGCTGCGCAGCGCCATGAGCGTGGGCGCAGCCGGCCTTGCCTTGCTGATGCTGGCGCCGCCCGCGATCGTGAGTGCGCACCAGACACCGAGCACTGCCATGCAGGCCGTCAGCTACATGGAAGGGATAGATGTCTCCAGCTGGCAGGGAGCGCCAAAGTGGCGCCACGTGCGCGACGCCGGCGTCCAGTTCGTGATCGCCAAGGCGAGCGAGGGGCGCACGTGGACCGATGGCCAGTACGCGCGCAACCACCGGCTGGCCAGGAAGCTCGGTATGCCGTTTTCTGCCTATCACTTCGCGCGGCCGGGCAAAGGCGCGCAGGACGCGATTATCGAAGCCGACAACTTCGTGGCTGCGGCCCAGTTGCGCGGCCGCGACCTGGTGCCGGTGCTCGACCTGGAGGATAGCGGCGGCCTCGGCGTGCGCCGGCTGCGTCGCTGGGTAAAGACCTGGCTGCAACGTGTGGAGTCGCGCGTGGGCGTCAAGCCGATGATCTATGTCAGCCCGAACTTCTGGAAGAACAGGATGGGCGACAGCAAATGGTTCGCCAACAACGGATTTCGCCTGTGGGTTGCCCACTGGAGCGTCGACCAGCCAGACGTCCCGGCCGCCAACTGGGGTGGCAACGGCTGGATGATGTGGCAGTACGGCAACTGCGGCACGTACGCGGGAATCAACGGCTGCGTTGATACAGATCGTTTCAGTGGATCTGATTTGTCGGCGCTGACGATCGCCAACAACCGCTGAGGGATGGCCCGGCGAGCCAGGCCACGGATCAGCTCACTCGACGTCGGGGTTCGGCTCGCCGCGCGGCGGGTCAAAGAAGATCGCCACGCGTCGATCGGGCGCGTCCTCGTCGGGCGCCTGCATGGTGAACGTGCCGTCGAACCGCTGGCGCAGCGATCGACGGAGGTCGTGCACGGTGCGGTTGGTGAGCGCCACATCGGCCACGCCCTGGGCGCGTTGTTGCACTTCCGACGAGGGCCAGAAGCGCGCGTAGACGTGGATCGCCTCGTAGCCGTCGGCCAGCCAGGCGATGCGCACCGAGCCGTCTGGTTCCATGGCCCAATTCTGACGGTGATCCACGATTGCCCGCGCGCAGCAGGGCGCGCTCGATGATCGGTGGCGCTCGGCGAGCGGGCCGCTGGTTGCTCCCGCTAACGGCCGCGTTCGTCGCCGCAGGGCTGCTGCCACTGCCCGCGGCAGCAGTGGTGCTATCGGGTGAGCCCGCCGGCTACCAGTTCTATCACTCGTATGCCGAGGTCAAGTCCGCAATCGACCACACCGTCGCCGGCCACCCGGACATTGCCGAGCGCTTCGCCCTGAGCGACTACGCCGCACCGGGTGATACGGGCAAGAGCTACGAGGGACGCGAGATCTGGGGCATCAAGATCACCGGCAACATTGCTGCCGACCACAACCGCCCGGCGATCTTCGTCAACGCCCTCATCCACGCCGACGAGCGGGCGAGCGAAGAGCTGGCCCTGTACCTGATGCGCCAGCTGACGAACAACTACGGGCGCAACACGAGGCTCGGCCGGCGGGTGACCAACATCGTCGACACGCGCGTGATCTACATCGTGCCGATGATGAACCCCGACGGCGCCGAGTACGACTTCTCAGGCGGCGTCTTCCACCGCTGGCGCAAGAACCGCCAACCGATTCCCGGCTCGAGTGCCATCGGCATCGATCTCAACCGCCAGTTCGGCTACACCTGGAACTGCTGCGGCGGATCGAGCGGCAACCCGTTCAGCAAGTACTACCGCGGTCCGTCCGCGTGGTTCGCTCCCGAGGCGGTGGCCTACCGAGATTTCGTCGACGCGCTCGCAAATGAGGGCCGGCCTTTGAGCGAGATCCTCAGCCTGCACAGCGCCGGCCGGCTCGTCCTCTGGCCATACGTCTACACGCGCGAGAAGGTGCCGCCCGACATGACGGTCGACGATCACAGGACGTTCGTCGCACTGGGCCGAGAAATGGCGGCGCGCAACGGCTACCACCCCGAGCAGGCCAGCCACCTGTACATCGTCGATGGCGACCAGGACGACTGGGCCTACGGGACGCACGGCATCTTCGCCCTGACCATCGAGCTGCCACGCGGCCGACCCAAGCGCTATTACCCAACCCAGGCGCAGATCCGGCGCTTCGACCGGCGGAACCGCGGCGCGGTGCTGTACCTCTTCAAGCAGGCCGACTGCCCGTACCGGGCTGCCGGGCTGGCGGCCGGCCATTGCTCCTAGGACGGATGTAACGGGCCTAGAGGGCTTCGCAGACGGCGCTTCGCGTAGTAGGATTCAGGGCAGAGGTGCGAGCGTGACGAACGACCGCAATCGCCTAGTGCGGACCGATAGGAGGACCTGGGAGGCTGTAGCTTCGCTGGTCCTGCCCTTCACCGCGGATGTGTCTCGCGGCGCGAGCAACCTCGATTTCCAGCCCCGAGCGGGCAACGTCAGCTGTGACACGCGGGCCGGCATAGCCGGGTGACCCGGGGCGTGTGCGGAATGCCTTCCGCCCACCGGATCACCAATCAACACAGATGAAGACCCGCGCTCATTCCCGGAGCGTGGGTCTTCTGGTGTCCGGGTAAGTCGCCCGTCAGATGGTGCGCGTGACCTTGTGGATGGTGCGCGGCTGATCGGGGTCCAGGCCACGCGCGACGGTCAGGTGATAGGTGTACAGCTGAGCGGGAACGATCTCGACCAGCGGCCCCAGCCAGGGCGGGACGCCAGCGGGCAGAAGGAGCCCACGATCGATGCCCACCATCGCGTCCGAGTCGGAGAGCGCCAGCACGCGCACGCCGTGCTCGTCGCGCAGTCGCTGCAGCAGGCCAAGCTGGGCGTCTGCCTCGACACCCGCCGGCGCGACCGCCAGCACCGGCAGATCACGTTCGGCGAGCGCCAGCGGGCCATGTTCGAAGTCCGCCGCCGACATGGAGAGGGCGGGTACCTGGGCAAGCTCCTGCATCTTGAGCGCCCACTCGCGGGCCGTCGCGTAGGAGAAACCGCGGCCCAGCACGACGCAGCGGTTGGCCGCCGCGAACTGGCCGGCGAGCTCACGCGCCCGTGCCTCGAGCGCCAGGGCCGCCGACATCTGCTCGGCGACGCGCTCAAGTTGCCTGCGCTCCTCCTCGCTCGCCGCGTCCAGCGCGATCGAAAGCAGGGTCATGCCGAGCAGCTCGGTCGTGTAGGTCTTGGTGGCGGCGGTCGCCAGCTCCGGGCCGGCGCGGACATCCACCACGCACTCGGCGACCTGGGCCAGCGGCGAGGCGACGTCGTTGGTCAGGGCCAGGGTCGGGGCGCCCTGGGCACGCGCCTCCTCGAGAACCGCGACGATGTCCGGCGAGCGACCCGACTGCGAAATGCCCACGACCAGCGCGTGTGACAGGTCGGGGTGGGCGCCATAGAGCGTGATCGTCGATGGCGTGGCCAGTGCGACTGACAGTGAGTTGCGCACCGCGAGCAGGTACTGGCCGTAGAGCGCGGCATTGTCCGAGCTGCCCCGCGCGGCGATGAGCACGAAGGCCGGACGATGGCGGCGAATCGCCGCGGCCACCGGCGCGTATTGCTTGTCGGCGCCGGCCAGCAGGCGGGCCGCCGCCGCCGGCTGCTCGAAGATCTCGTCGTGCAGGCTCATACGGTGAGGCCGTGCCCGCGTGGATGGAGATCGCCGAGCATGACCGGCAGGTGGCCGCAGAATGGCTGTTCGCCGAACAGCGCGGCCGCCAGCGCGTCCAGGCTGGGCCCGAGGATGCCGTAGCTGCAAATGTGCGTGCGCGCCGCCGGATAGGCGAGCAGGTCCCACGGCGTACGCAGGGCGATTGTCACGGTCGGTCGGCCGAGCGCCAGCACAGCGTGCGCCAGCTCGGCCTGGTCAGGCAGCAGGTTGGCGGAGACCGTGCCGAGCACGATCAAATCGAAGGCGCTCAGTCGCGCCAGCAGATCGTTGTCGGGCGGTGCGAGAGGATCGACGACGAACGCGTCCACGGCGCCATGATGACGCCGCAATGTTTCGGCGAGCATCGGCGCGACGTACGACGACGTGTCAGCTGGCGTCAGGTCCACGGGCTGAGGCTGGACGACGGCAATTCGCGCCTCCGCCGTCGGACGCAGCGGCAGCAGCCCTTCGGCGTTGCGCACCAGCGTGACCGATCGAGCGGCCAGTCGGGCGGCCAGTTCGCGATGCTCAGCGCAGCCCACGACGCTCAGCTCCGGCTGAGGTCCCGCCTGCGCCAGCCAGGCACGCAGCCGCGCCACGCGTTCGAGTGACATCCGACCAGCTGAGCGGTCGATCAGGCCCCGCCGTTCTGCCTGCGCCAGCCCCTCGTCCAGGCGTGCGACCAGTTCGGCGTCGGGTGTTGCCAGCAGCAGATCCTCCCCGGCCCGCACCGCGCAGATGACGTCGACGACCTGCGCCGCGCCCTGGGCGATGGCGTGCATGTCCAGTGCGTCGGTGATGGCCAGGCCCTCGAAACCCAGCTCGCGTCGCAGCAGGCCGTCGACCACGTCGCCCGACAGGCTGCCCGGGAGGTTGTCGTCGCCGGTCAGCGCAGGCAGCGCGAAATGGCCGCTCATCATCAGGCGAGCCCCGGCCGCCAGGGCGGCGCGGAAGGGGACCAGTTCCCGCTCGTCGAGTGCGGCCCGATCGGCATGGACGACGGCCAACTCGTGGTGCGTGTCCACGGCCCCCTCGCCGTTGCCGGGAAAGTGCTTGGCCGTCGCCGCCACGCCCTCCGCTTGCAGGCCGCGCACCGTCGCGCCCACCAGCCGGCCCACCGCCTCTGGGTCGTCGCCGAAGGAACGGATGCCCAGGGCAGGGTTGGCCGGATTGGTCGCGAGGTCGCACACCGGCACGTAGTCGACGTTGACGCCCAGGGCGCGCATCTCGCGTGCGATGGCACGGGCCACTTCTTCGGCGAGCTGCTCGTCGCCGGCTGCCCCGAGCGCCATCGCGCCGGCGAACGGCGTCATCTCGTCACCGAGCCCGCAGAGTTGCCCCGCTTCCTGGTCGGCGGCGATGAGCAGGGGTCGAGAGTTAGCGGGCGCGGCGGCCTGCAGGGCGGTCGTCAGCGCGCGCACCTGCGCCGCTGAGCGCACGTTGTGGTGGCGAAACAGCGAGACGCCCGCCGGCGGCCGGGTGCGCAGCCGTTCCGCGACAGCGCCGTCCAGCTCGTAGCCGTCGAAGGCGAGCATCAACTGGGCCGAGATCATGACTCGACCGGATTATCTCGCTGCGGGATCTGGCGCCGAGATCAGGACTTGACGGAGCCCGCCAGGATGCCGCGAATGAACGCTCGCTGCAGAAGCAGGAAGACGAGCAGCGGCAGCACCATCGTCACGAACGCGCCGGCCGTCAGCAACTGCCATTGGCCGCCGCGGCTGCCGAGCAGCGCGAATAGCGCGGTAGGCATGACTCGAAGGTTCGTTGCCGGACCCAGGAACGTCAGTGCGACCAGCAGGTCGTTCCAGACCCACAGGAACTGGAAGATGGCGAAGGCGCCCAATGCCGGCACGGACAGCGGCAGCACGATGCGGATGAACGTCTGCAGGTGCGATGCGCCGTCGATGGCGGCCGATTCAAACAGGTCACGGGGCAGCTGCGAAATGAAGTTGTAGAGCAGGAAGATCGCCAGCGGCAGACCGAAGCCCGTGTGGGCGAGCCAGATGCCGATGAAGGTGCCGTACAACCCGGCGCCGCTGTAGATCTTGAGGATCGGGATCAGCGACATCTGGATGGGCACCACCAGCAGCCCGACCACGATCGTGAACAGAATGCCGCGCCCGGGAAACGGAATCCACGCGAACGCGTATGCGGCGAAGGCGGCAATGGTGATCGGGATGGCAGTCGCCGGGATGGTCACGATCAGGCTGTTGAGGAAGGCGTCGCCCATGCCGCCGCTGGCAATGACCTGCTGGTAGTTGGCCAGCGTCCACTGGCTCAGATCGAACGGATTGAAAAGCGATGTCCACCAGCCGGATTGCGTGATCAGCGCCGGATTGCGCAGCGAGGAAACCAGCAGGCCGATGGTCGGCAATGTCCACAGGAAGCAGATGGCGATGACCGCCACGCGTACCCGCGTATTACGCAGCAACGGTGGCCGCCACGCGGAAAGGCGCGCGGTCCTGCGCGGGATCGACTGTGCTGGAGCTGTCATCCTTCCACCTGCTGACGTCGGAAGTTGCGTAGGTTGACGTACATCACCGGTAGGACGGCCACGAATAGCAGGGTCGCCAGCGCGGCCGCGCGCCCGTCACTGAAGTACTGGAACATCTCGTGGAACATGCGCACGGCCACCACGTCGTCGTGGAAACGGCCGCCCGTCGTGACATAGACGATGTCGAAGATCTTCAGGGTGATGATCGCGATGGTCGTCGTGACGGTGATGATCGAGCCGCGGATGGACGGCACGATCACCCGGAAGAACAGCTGGCGCTCATTGGCCCCGTCGAGCCGCGCCGCCTCGATGATCTCCGTCGAAACGCCCTTTATCGCGGCCGATAGCACGACCATCGCGAAGCCGGTCTGGAGCCACACCATGATCAGGATCTCGGCGCCAAGATTGAGCGGGCTGGTCGAGAACCACGCTATTGGCCCTCCGCCCAGGCCCACCACGATCGCGTTCAGGAGCCCGATCTGGGGTTGCCGGGCCGGCTCCCACGCGTATACGAAGCTCCAGATGACGGATGCGCCGATGAGCGAGATCGCCAGCGGCATGAAGATGAATGTCTTGGCCAGCGCCTCACGGCGAACGCGGTCGAAGAGACCGGCGATGAGGAGGCCCAGGCCCACGCTGCCGCCGGTGGCCACGATGAGCCAAATGATGTTATTGCGCAGGACCTCGATGAAGTCCGGCTGGGTCATTACCTGGTAGTTGGCGGTGGTCAGCGCGCCTCCCTGGTCCGCCTGGAAGCTGCGCAGGAAGGTCGCCACGCCGGGGTAGAGCAGGTAGACGGTGAGCAGGATCAGCGCCGGGCCGACGAACACCCAGGGCAGGATCCGGTCGCGCCATTGCGGCCGCAGCATGCTGACGAGCCCGCCCAGGCCGACGAACAGGAGCCAGATCCCGCCCACACCGACCGCTATGGCGATGGCCGCCAGCAGGATCTTGGCAAGGAGTTGGTCCCCCTGGCCGTTGCGTAACTGCGTCGCGCCGGAAGAGTTACCCAGCGCGTCGTAGACCCACGCGAGAAGGTTCTGCGCGCCGTGGGGGTCGAACAGGACCAGGATGCCGCCGACGCACAGGGCGAGGGCGACCAATCCAGCTACTGGCAGGATGAAGCGGACCAGACCGGGTTTCTCGGTCTCCGCAGCGACGGCCATTTACCCTCCTCCTGGCAAATGGTAACGGGGCGCGCCACCCCTTTGTGGGTGGGCGCGCCCCGTTTGAGATCAGGACGTCACTGGCTGGGCCAGCTGTCGTCGATGGCCTTCAGTACGGCATCGGTGTTGGTGCCGTTGCTGTTGACCCAGTCGACCGACTGGGTCCAGAAGGTACCGGCGCCAACGACGCCGGGCATCAGGTCCGAAGCGTCGAAGCCGATGCCGGAAGCGCTGTTGACGATCTGCGAGGCGACCTGCAGCTTGTAGGCGCCTGCATACCAGTCAGCTGGGACCGTATTGTTGGGCGAAATCGCGCTGCCTGCGGCGATCCAGTTCTGGAGGCCCTGCGGCGTGGCGAGGAACTCCTCAACCGCGCGGACTTCCGGCCGATCGTTGAGCATCATCATCGTGTCCGCCGAGCCCTCGACGTAGTTGTCATCGGGGTTGATCTGCGGGAACGGCATGATGCCGACGTCGGTGCCAACGATGTACTTGGATGGCTGACCACTGGCCCGCTGATCCGGGAAGAAGTCCGGCCCGTACCAGGTCGGGATCTTCTGCATCCAGCACTGCGGAGCCTGCATGTCCTGATTGAACATCGGGTCCATGGTGGTCTTCTGGTCAGTATTGATGATCGCCGTCGGGCCGCCGTAGACGTAGTTGGGGGTGAAGAAGATCTTCCCCACGTAATTGTTGAAGGCGTCCTTGATGCCCGGATCCTCAAATGTGACCGTGTGGTTGATCCAGTTGTTGTAGTAGTCGAGGCCCTGCGTCTTGAGGACGACTTCCTCGACCCAGTCGGTGATCTGCCAGCCAGTGGCGTCACCGGGCCCGCCGGCGCTGATGCACCACGGGTTACTGCCGTCGGCAACGATCTGATCCGAAAGGGCGATCAACTGATCCCACGTCGTCGGCACCTGGTAACCCTTGGCGGCAAACGCCTTGATCGGGTACCAGATCATCGACTTGACGTCGGCCTTGTAGGGGACGCCCCAGATGCTGTTGCCCTGCGTGAGCAGGCCGATGGTCGACGGATATTCACTCTTCAGCTTGTTGGGGTCCATGAACGTCGCCAGGTCGACCACCTTGCCCTCGGCCGCGTAGGCCAGGACCGGAGTCGGCTGGGCCAGCTGCGCGATGTCTGGCGGTGAACCACCCTCGATCCGGCTCTTCAGCACCGTCTCGTGGCTCGAGGGGACGCTGTCGATCTGGATCGTCATGCCCGTCGCCTTAGCGAAGTCGGCGACCGAGGCCTGGAAGTTGGCCAGCTCGCCACCCGTCCACTGGACCTGGATGTCGACCGTCTTGCCGGCGAACGGC
>CAZSWK010000021.1:13226-29214 GCA_964610835.1 uncultured Anaerolineaceae bacterium
CAGCTCGCCACCCGTCCACTGGACCTGGATGTCGACCGTCTTGCCGGCGAACGGCTGGCCAGAGCCAAGGGCCTGATCGAGCTCGCTGTAGCCCGTTGGCGTGGTCGGCACCGCGGGGGCCATCGACTCCGGGGCCATCGACTCCGGGGCCATCGACTCCGGGGCCATCGACTCCGGGGCCTGAGTTGCCGGCGCCTGGGTCGGCGTCTCGGTCGCGGCCGGCGACCCGCACGCTGCTGCGACCATGATGGTGGCTACCATCAAGGTCAGTAGGTTTCTTTTACCCATTAATACCTCCTCTGTGTGGTTCCCGTTTCGACCACCTTGGGAACCGCTCGGTCAACCCCCAATGTACGAGGTCGATCTAGCGCTTGCCCACCCCCTCTCGCTGGTCGGCTCCGACTCGCTCGCGCGCGATGGCGGCGACCCCTCGGGCGCCGGCCTCCACGTCGGGCGACAGAAGCTCGATCGTTGTCTGCGCGAACGCGGCCTCGGCCAGTGCCGACGCGGCGCGCTCGCCGTTGATGGCGGCCAACAGCGGGCTCAGCAGGTCCTCGCCGGCGGCGGCGACACCGCCCCCGATGACGACGTGCTGGACACCAAGGGTAAACAATAGACCCCGGATGGCGCGAGCCAAGTGGCCTGAAACTACAGAGACAATTTCCCTGGCCAGCGGGTCGCCGCGAGCCGCCGCGTGGAAAACATCCGCCGCGCTGGCGCGCTGGTCGAGCGCTGATTTCCGGCCCCGGGCGACGGCGTCGCGCGCCATTCGCGCGATCGCCGGACCGGCGCACGTGGCCTCCAGGCAGCCGTGTAGCCCACACGTGCACAGTGGACCCTCCGGCTCAGCGGTGACGTGGCCGATCTCTCCTGCCAGGCCGTTATGGCCGCGAAAGATCTCGCCATCCAGCACGATACCGGCCGAGATCCCGGTACCCACGCTCACATAGGCGAGGTTGTTCCTGTCCCCACCGCCGTTGGCTAGGCGGAACCATTCGGCGGCCGAGGCTGCATCGTGTTCGACGAAGCAGGGCAGGCCTACCCGTTGGGCCAGCTCGGGCCCGAGGACGGCCGCCGCACCGCCAAGGTTGACGGCCAGCGCGAACGCGCCGCTGCGTGGTTCAACCTGGCCCGGCACCGCGACCCCGACGGCAGTGACCGTGCCGCCGCTGACGGCCACCTCGTCTACGGCGTGACGGATCATCATCGCCAGCTGCTCGGGCAGTCGCGTAGCCTCGGTCGGCTGCACCTCGTGGAGCAGTACCTGGTCCTGGGCATCGGTGACCACGCAGGCCGTCTTGGTCCCACCGACATCGATGCCCACGGTGAGCTGCGCGCCGGGCGTCCGGTCGGCGGGTAGTTCCGGCATCATGGACATCGCCATCACCGGACCGAACTCAACCCGAGTTCCTGGATCATCAGCAGCGCCGACGCGCCGATGAGCACGTCGTTACTTCGCGCAGTGCCGAGGTCGATGTGCGTGTCGCGCGCCAGCTGCGGTAGCGCGCCGTCGGCGGCCTGCTGGCGGACCGCCGCCAGCCAGTCCGCGCCCAGCTGCGTGGCCGGGCCGATCAGCAGCACGGTGTTGACGTTGAGGGCCCCGATCATGGCACCGATGGCGGTGCCGAGCGCACGCGCGGCGCGCAGGACGATGCGGCAGACAGCCGGATCCCCCGAACTAAATGCATCGATCAGCGACGTCTCGTCGCGTACGGTCGGCTGGACCGCATGGGCGGCAGTCACCATGGCGCGCATGCTGGCCACTGTCTCGAGGCAGCCCGTTCGGCCGCAGCGGCACCGCTCGCCGTCGTCTACGTCGAAGACGGCGTGGCCTATTTCCCCGGCGCCTGAGCTGTCGCCCTGGAAGAGCCGTCCGTTGAGGATGACGCCTGCGCCCACGCCGCGCCCGACGCGCACCACGATGAGATTGGATGGCCGCGGAGGTTTGCCGAACATGAGTTCGGCAACGGCGGCAGCCTGGCTGTCGTTGGCGACCACGACCGGTACGTGAAAACGCTGCTCGACCAGGTCGCCCAGCGGCAGGTCCGTCCAATCCAGGTTGACGGACCAGCGCACGGCGCCGCTGTGGGCATCGACCAGGCCCGGGGCACCAATGCCGACGCCCAGCAACGGCGCAGCGCCGTTGCTGGAGGTGAGGTCCTCGATCAGCGAGTAGACCAGCTCGACCGCCGCGCGGCCGTTGTGTCCAGTTACCGGGAGCGTAACCGTGCGGACGACGTTACCGCGCAGGTCCACCACGGCGCCCGAAAAGGCCGATTCCCCAAGATCGAGGCCAACCAGATGGCGCCCGTGCGGACGCACCCGCAGCAGGATCGGTGCCTTGCCGCCGGTTGATGGTCCTCGCCCCGCCTCCTCGATGAGGCCCACGCGGAGCAGGCCATCGACGATCGCCGACACTGTCGTGCGGGTCAGGCCGGTGACGCGTGCGAGCTCGGCCCGGCTTACCTCGGCGCGGTCATAAATGGCGCGCAGCACGAGCTGCTCGTTGAATAAGCGCGTCTGACGATGTGTCGCCTTGGCCGGCAGTGTCGCCATGCCTCTCCTCTAGGCGGCTCCCCAATGGCTGCTGCCGCCGGTGACGTGTCGGAGCAGCAGACGCCGCGTGTTGTCGCACATCTGAGCCTCTTTGTCAAGTCACTGTACAAAGTTCGGCCGGTTCGCGCAGCGGGCAAAAGGAAACCGGAGGGCCCAGGGAGCTGGCCCTCCGGTGGAGAGGAGGAAAGGAAGGGTCTGAGGGGAACAGGCCCTTCGCTGAGGTCAGCCGCCCGTGGTCGCTGGATTGGGACTCGCGCTCGGTTGGCTGCTATTCGAGTTGTCGCTGTCGAACCAGTGCTGACCGGGGCCGAAGTGGCCGGGGCCGAATTCCCGGCCGCCGAAGCCGAAGCCGCGCAGTTGCTGCAGCTGCTGGAGGGTGACCTGGCCGTTCTGGGCGATGTTGTCGAAGATCTGGCGGAACGGGCTGTCGGCTGGTAGCTGGTCGATCTCGCTCTGGGTGATCACGCCATCCTGCAGGAAGGTCTGGATCTGCTGGCGTTCCTGCTGGAGTTCCTGGCGTTGCTGTTGGGCCTGGGTCTTCAGCTGGTCCACCTTGCCCTGGAGGGCCTGTGTGATTGCATCGGATTGGCTCTGGTTGATGACGCCCTGGCCGACCAGGTCAGACAGCACCTGCTGGAGCAGGCCCTGCGGTCCGGCCTGCGTGCCCGTCGCGGTGGACGGGGAGGTACTTGGTGACGGGCTCGCATCGGCAAAGACGCCGACCGCCTGGGCGGCGTTCTGCGCGATGCTTGGGGCGGCGGCGGCTACCGCGGCGCCGGCGATCAGCAGAAAGCCGGCGACTGGCAGCCAGATGAGTCGTCGCATGATTTCCCTCCGGTAGATGCCGGCCACTGTCGGCTGGCGGGTCAACTGCGGAGATCGTCACCTGCCGCCCTTGGTCGCGACTGGCGGCGGGCTGGGTATTGCCTGTGAAGTGCTGTCAGGCGCGGGGCAGGGTGAGCGTGAAGGTGGCGCCGCCACCGGGTGTCACCGAGTGGCTGATGGTGCCCGCGTGGGCGGCCGTCACGGATGCGGCAATGGCCAGGCCCAGCCCGCTACCGCCACGGTCCCGCGAACGGCCCGTGTCGGCCCGATAGAAGCGGTCGAATATGTGCTCGCGGTGGCCCGCGTCGACACCCGGGCCGTGGTCGGCCACCTCGAGCACGGCGACGCCGTCGTGCGCCGAGAGCGTCACGTCAACGGGCGTCTCAGGCGGAGTGTGCACGCGCACGTTGGCCAGCAGGTTGCCGACCACCTGGCGCAGTCGATCCTCGTCCCCGGTAACCTTCACGTCCTGCTCGACGCTGGCCGTCATGGGCCGGCCGGGCTCGACCGCCTGTGCGTCGTTGACCGCGTCACGCACGAGGTCGCTGAGCAGGACCGGTTCGCGGCGTAGCGGACGGCCCTGGTCCAGCCGGGCGAGCAGCAGCAGGTCTTCCACCAGCGTGCCCATGCGTCGGCTCTCGGTGCCGATGCGGCTCATTGCCTGCTCGAGGGCGGCCTCGTCGTCGAGCCCGCCGGCACGATAGAGGTCCGCGTAGCCACGTAACGTTGTCAGCGGTGTGCGCAGCTCGTGGCCGGCGTCGGCGACGAACTGGCGCAGCTGCGACTCGCTGCGCTCCTTGGCCCACAACGCGGCACGCTGCGACTCGAAGCCGGCCTGGATCTGGTCCAGCATCTGGTCGAAGGCATTGCCCAACCGCCCGACCTCACTGCCATCGTCGGCCACACCCACGCGCTGCGACAGGTCGCCGGCG
This sequence comes from uncultured Anaerolineaceae bacterium, assembly GCA_964610835.1. Taxonomy (GTDB): domain Bacteria; phylum Chloroflexota; class Limnocylindria; order Limnocylindrales; family CSP1-4; genus JALYGJ01. The sequence continues at coordinate 17,540 of CAZSWK010000021.1, forward strand.
GAGATTCGCTCGGCAGTGCTGGTCATCTGCTCGAGCGGCTTCAGGTCGCGGCGCACGATGAGCCAGCCGATCACCACCATCAGGCCGAGCACGATCAGGCCGACCACGATCAGCGCGCGCAGCAGCAGGCCCACCGATGCGCTGATCTCGGCCAGTGGCGCCGCGAGCACGAGCCATACGAAGCTGTTGGCCACGCGATAACGGACGGTCAGCACGCGGTACGAGAGCGACCCATCGACCGCTGGCTCGGTGACGATCTGGCCGACGGGCGTCGACGGCTGGCCGTTCGGCACGGTCACCGCGGGCAGCGGGTCAGGCGCAGCGCCGAAACCCGATGGGAATGAGCTGACGAGCGTGCCCGACGGATCGAAAACCATCAGCGCAAAGCGGCGGCCGGTAGGCCCCGGTCCGCCGGCCGGTCCGCCGGTGTCGAAATCGGCGCTGCTCGCGTTGCGCAGATCGTTGTCGAGCTGATCCACGAGTGATTGACGTGTAATGCCCACGACGAGGCCGCCCGATACGACCAGGGCCAGCGCCAGCAGCATGCCCATTGCCAGCAGCAGCCGGGTGCGCAGTGTCAGGGCGGGAATACGCATGGCGATTTGCCGGCTCCGACCAGGCGGGAGGGCGATCAGCCGCCGCCGGCGCGGATGGTGTAGCCGAAGCCGCGGACGGTCCGGATGAGTGGCTCGCGTCCCGCGTCCAGCTTGCGGCGCAGGTAGCTGATGTAGGTCTCAACGACGTTGTCGTCGCCGTTGAAGTCGTACTGCCAGACGTGGTCGAGGATCTGCTGCTTGGAGAGCACGCGCTCGGCATTCAGCAGCAGGAAGCGCAGTAGCCGGAACTCGGTCGGCGAGAGCCGCACCTCGTCACCGGCGCGCCAGACCTGATGGCGATCCTCGTCCATCTCCAGGTCGCGATAGCGCAGCCGCTGGCTATCGGCGGCTTCGCTGGCGCCCCGGGTTCGGCGCAGCAGCGCGCCGATACGCAGGGTCAGCTCCTCGAGCGAGAAAGGCTTGGTGACGTAGTCGTCGCCGCCACGAATGAAGCCGGTCACGCGATCGTCCTCGGCATCACGCGCCGTGAGGAAGATGACCGGTACGAAATCGCCGTCGGCGCGCAGCCGCCGGCAGACCTCGAAGCCGTCGATATCGGGCAGCATGACGTCGAGAACCACCACATCGGGCGGTGTGCGCGATGCCGACTCCAGCGCCGCGGAGCCGTTGCGCGCAGTGGTCACTTCGTAGCCCATGTAACGGAGGGCTGTGGAGAGCAGCTCGATGATCGGCGCTTCGTCGTCGACGACGAGCACGCGACCGCGGCGGTCGCTGGTGCGGTCGGCCGCCGGGGCGGTCTGGATGGTCGGCTGTAGAGGCTGCATCAGCGCTATTTCACTTGAGCAAGCTTGGGGTTTGCTGTGAGTATTACCACAGCTTCCTTGGGAGCGGCTGATACCCGGCCGTCAGTGGACCTGGCCGTGCCCGGGTTCGCTGCCGCGGTCGCGCAGGAAGCGCTCGATCTCGCTGATCAGCTCGTCGCCTGCCGGCAGGCGTTCCTCATCGGCCATAGATTCGAGGCGCTCGACGTACGCGCGGGTCTTCTCGTCGACCGCCGCCGCGCTGTCGAGGCGCGTACGCAGCAATTCGGCCTCGGCGCGCAGCGACGGCGAGTCGAGCGGCAGGTCGAGATGCTTGCCCAGGGTTTCGAGCAGCGCCAGCGCGGCGACGGGGTAGGGCCCGCTGACATAGTGCGGGACCTGGGCGAAGTAGCCCACGGTCGGGATGCCGGCCTCGCCCATCGCGACGTCGAGCACCGAGATGGCCGCCGCGGGCACGCGCAGCAGGCCTGACGGTCCGGGCAACACGTCGCCGCGCAGCAGCCCCGGGCTCGATTCGGTACCCAGGATGGGCACCGGGCGAGTGTGCGGAACCGCCGCCGGTATGGCGCCCAGCGAGATCCACTCGCGTACTCCCAGGCGGCGCGCCAGCTCGACCAGTTCGCGGCCCAGCTCGCGCCAGCGGAAGTCAGGTTCGGCGCCGGTCAGCACCAGGATGTCGCGACCGCCGCCACGCACGCGGCGTAGCGAGAGGTCCGGCCAGGTAAGCGTCGCCGGCCGGCCGTCGCTGATCTCGAGCGTCGGGCGCCGCGCGCGATAGTCGTACAACACGTCGGAGTCGAAGGAAGCGATGGTCGGCGCGTCGTCCTCGACCAGTGTCTGGGCTGCCGCCGTCGCCGCCGAGCCAGCGTCAACCCACGCGTCGAACGCAACGACTGCGCTGGGCTCGGCCAGGTCGCCGACTTCCCTGAGGTTCACCAGGCTCACGTCCCAAGGATATTGCCGCCGTGGCTAACCGCTGTCCGTGCCTTCTCGTGTGGGGATCCTGCCCCGGGCGGCCAGCACGCGGCTCATCTCGTGCGCATCGCCCGGCGTTGCGAACCAGTAGCCCTGGCCCAGGTCGCAGTTCAGCGCCAGCAGCTGGCGCAGCTGAGCCTCCGTCTCGATGCCCTCGGCGGTGATCAGGAGGCCCAGGCCACGGGCAAACGCGACCGTGGCGCGGACGATGGCCGTCTTATCACGTTCCACGCCCAGACCTGCCACGAACGCGCGATCGATCTTCAGGCCGTCGACGGGCAGCTGGTTCAGGTAGCTGAGTGCCGAGTAGCCGGTGCCGAAGTCGTCTATCACGATGCGGATGCCGCGCGACCGCAGCCGGCCCAGCGTGGCGATGGCGGCGGTCTCGTCGGTGAGCAGCATGCTCTCGGTGATCTCGAGGGTCAGTGACTTGGGCGACAGCCCGGTGTCGGCCAGCGCGCGGACCACGCTGTCCTCGAACAGGGGTTCCACGATCTCGCGCGCCGAAGCGTTGACCGATACGCGCAGATTGCGCCGGCTGCGTCGCGTGAGCTGCCACTCACGCGCCTGGCGGCAGGCCTGGCGGGTCACCCACGCGCCGATGCCCACGATGTGGCCGGTCTCCTCCGAGAAGTGAATGAAGTCGTCGGGATCGAGCAGGCCACGGGTGGGGTGCTGCCAGCGCAGCAGTGCCTCGACCTCGACGATGCGACCCGTGGCGAGCTCGACGACCGGTTGGTAGAAGAGGACCAGCTGCTCGAGCTCGATCGCCTCGCGCAGCTCGCCGTCGAGCTGCAGGCGCGCCAGCTGGTGGGCGTGCATGGATTCCTCGAAGACGGCCGCTCGGCCGCGTCCATTCGCCTTGGCCCGGTACATCGCCGTGTCCGCATCGCGCAGCATCTCATCGGCACCGGCCGGCATGCCGGCCCGGTCGAGGGCCACGCCGATGCTTGCGCGCATGCTCACCGCGCGCCCGGCGATCTCGAGCGGCTCGGCCAGCGCGGTCAGGATGCGCCTGGCGGTGCTCACGGCCTCCTCCGTGCCGCTCACCTCTTCAAGCAGGACACCAAACTCGTCGCCGCCGAGGCGCGCCACGGTGTCGCTGGAACGGAGGCTCCCGCGCAGGCGAGCACCGACGTCCTGGAGCACGGAGTCGCCGGCGGCGTGGCCCAGGCCGTCATTGACAAGCTTGAAGCGGTCCAGGTCGAGGAACAGGACCGCCACGCGCGTGCCCGACCGCGCGCGCCGTGCCAGCGCGTGCTCGACCCGATCGGCGAACAGGCGTCGGTTGGGCAGCCCGGTCAGCGGGTCGGTGAGCGCCGCGTCGGTAAGGCGCTCGTTGATGGCCGCGTTCTCGAGCGAGATGGCGACATGGTTGGCGAACAGGCGCACCAGGTCGAGATCCTCGTCGTCGAAGTGGCGCCCGACGCGATACAGGTTCAGTGCCCCGATGACCCCGGTTGGGCTGCGCACCGGAGCGACGATGAGCGACTCGTCATCGTCCTGCGGCGTGCCGGGCACGTGGACCGTACGCGGGTCGTTGATGGCATCGTTGATGACCTCGGCCTCGCCCTGGCGGATTACGTCACCGGTGATGCCCTCGTTGAACGCCGGGCGCGTGGCCAGGATGGCGTCGGCGTACGGGTCGCGCGCGAGTATCGGCACCAGGCACTCGTGCTCCGGGTCGACGAGGTAGATGGTCAGCGTGTCGTGCGGCACGACTTCGGCCAGCGTATCGGCGATGGCGTCGAACACCGCGTTGCGATCGCGCGTCAGGAGGATCCGCTCGGTGATCGTCAACAGCTGGCGCTGGCTGGCGAGCCGTCGCTCGAGAGCCTCGCCACGGCGCTGCAGCTCTGCAAGCTGGCGCGCGTTGGACATGGCGATCGCCGACTGGGCACCAACGATCTGGGCGAGACGCAGGTCGGTTGCATCGAAGGCGTCGCACCCGAGCCTCGTCAGTGTCAGCACGCCGAAGACCTCGTCCTCGTAGACGAGTGGCACCAGCAGCATCGACTCGTCGACGTCGTCGGTGTTGGGGATGTGTGTTCCGCGCTTGTCCGCGCGCACGTCGGCCACGAGTTCCGCCTCGCGCGACGCGGCCACGTGGCCGGCCAGTCCCTGGCCGATGCGGATGCGCAGCTGCTCGGGCCTTTCGCTCGCGTAGTGGGGAGACGTACTGCGCAGCACGATCGGCCGCAGGGTCTTGCCATCGGGCTCGACGACGAAGAAGCGCAGCGCCTGCCAGTCGATGACCGACGCGATCTCGCGGGCGACGGCCTCGGCCACCGACAGTACGTCGCGCGAGCGGCTGAGCTCGCGCGACAGGGCATCGATGCGCTCCAGCTGGCGGCCCCAGCGTTGGGCGTCCGAGGTTGGTCGCTCATCGGCGGTTTGTGGCGCTTCGACACGCACCTGCGCGACCTGTGAGCTGCTGTCGGCCGCGCGATCCGCGCCATTCGGCGCGTGCTGACTCAGGTGGGCGTCGAGCGAGGAACGCTTGAAGCGCCAGGTGCGGCCGACCTTGACCGCCGGAACCTGCCCGCGCTGTGCGAGGCGGTACACGGTACGCGTCGGAATCGACAGGTACTCGGCCGTCTCGGCGATGCCGATCCAGGTGTCGCCGCTCGATGCGTTAGTGCCACTTGCTGCCACTTGCTGCACGATGGTTCGACGATACGGCTGTGTCCGGGCGTCCGCGCACGACTCTCTGGTACCGGCGGCGCCGCCAAAAGTGCCAGTGTCTAGCTCTCGGACGGGGCCTCAACGCTGTCCGGCACCCGTGAGCGAAGCGTGCGCACCACGAGCGCGGCCGCGAACACCGCCGTCTCGAAGAGGACGATCGTCGCGCCGCTGGCCGAGTTGAACCAGTAGCTGAGGTAAAGACCGATCACCGGGCTGACGATGCCGATGGCCACGGCCAGCCCGACCAGCCGTCCGAAGCTGCTCGTCAGCAGCTGCGCCGTAGCTGGGGGCGTGATCAGCATGGCCACGACGAGGATGATGCCGACGGTTTGCAGGCTGACCACGATGGTCAGCGCGATCAGTGCCAGGAACAGATATTCAAGACGGGTCACGGGCAGCCCGGCTGCCTGCGCCCCGAGCGGGTCGAACGTGGAGTAGAGGAGCTCCTTCCACAGCAGTCCGACGGTCAGCAGCACGATCGCGGCCAGGACCGACAGTGAGATCAGGTCGTCGACGCCGATGCCCAGGATCTGGCCGAACAGGAAGCCGAACAGATCGCCCACGTAGTTGGGTATCAGGCTGAACAGGAAGATGCCCAGCGCGAACATGCCGGCGAATATGACGCCGATGGCCGTGTCTCCGCGGATCGCCGCGCGCCGCGTCACCCAGCCGATGGCCAGCGCGGTTGCGACCGCCGCGACCGCTGCCCCGATGTAGAAGGGCCCGCTCAGCATGTAGGCGGCCACGACGCCGGGGAATGCCGAATGGCTGATGGCGTCGCCCATGAAGGCCAGACCGCGCAGCACCATGTAGCTGCCCACGACGGCGCAAACGAGGCCGACGATGACGGCTGCGCCCAGCGCGCGCACGAAGAAGCCGAAGGCCAGCGGATCCAGCACCGGGCCGAGGAGGTTCATGCGTGACGCTCCTCGTGGTAGTGCTGTTCGCTGCCACTCGGGGTGTCGTGATGGTGTGCGTCGTCGAGCAGCACGGCGCGGTTGCCGAGCACCAGCAGGTGGCCACCGTAGGTTCGCGACAGGATCCCGGTATCGTCGACGATACTCGCCGGCCCGCTCGCGATGACGCTGCCGTTCACGCCCACCGCCTGAGCGAAATGGCGTTCTACCGCGGCGAGATCGTGGGTCGTCGCGATGACCGTGCGGCCGCGCTCGGCCTCGGCCGCCAGCAGACGCATCAGGTCGTGCTGGGTGGGAATGTCGACGCCGGTCACCGGTTCGTCGAGCAGGTACAGGTCGGGCTCGGCCGCCAGGGCGCGCGCCAGGAATGCGCGCCGCCGCTGGCCGCCCGAGAGCTGCCCGATCTGCGTGCGCGCGTGATCGATCATGCCCACGCGCTCGAGTGCCGCGGCGACCACGGCGCGATCGACCCGTGTCGGCTGGCGCAGCGGTCCGAGTGCCGGGTAGCGCCCCATCATGGCCACGTTCCAGACGGTGACCGGAAAGGACCAGTCGACCAGTTCGGCCTGGGGCACGTACGCGACCCGGCGCGCAGCCCGGCCGGCCGGCTCGCCGAGTGTTTCCACCGTGCCCGTCCACGGCCGCAACATGCCCGCGATCAACTTGAGGAGGGTGCTCTTGCCGCCTCCGTTGGGGCCGAACACGGCGAGCAGGGAGCCGCTCTTTATCTCCAGGTTCACGTCACGCAGGGCGACCCGGTCGTCGTAGCCGGCGCTGACGTCGCGCAGGATCACCGCCTGCCCGCCGCCCATCGATTCGCTCACTGCAGCGCCGCCACGATCTTGTCCGTGTCCCAGCGCATGAGCGCCACGTAGCTCGGTACCTGGTCGCTCAGCGAGCCGTCGTACAGGTCCGACACGACCTTGGTGCCCGTATCCTGCCCCAGCGTGTCGACGAGCTGGGTGGGGAACTGGTTCTCACTGAAGATCGCCTTGACCTGCTCGTCGCGGATCGCCTGGATCAACTGCGCCGTGTACTGGGCGCTCGGCTCCTGGCCGGGCGCCTCGACGGCCACGCCGACCACCGTCAATCCGTACTCCCGAGCGTAGTAGGGAAAGGCGTCGTGATAGGTGACGATGCGCCGATTCGCCTCGGGTACCGCCGCCATTTCCTCGTGGATCTGCGTGTCGAGTGCGTCAAGCTGGCTCTCGTAGCTGGCCGTTTGGCTCGCGTAGGCGCTCGCGTGAGCGGGGTCGACCTGCTGCAGCGCCTGATCGATGCGATCCACGTACAGCTTGGCGTAACTCACGTCCATCCACAGGTGCGGGTTCTGCGTGCCGGGCGTATCGCCCGGTAGCAGCTCGACTCCCGGCAGGTCGACACCGAGCTTGATGAGCGGCGTTCCACTCGCCGAGGCACTGCCGATCACCGTCAGCAGCCAATCGTCGAGTCCCAGCCCGTTCATGACCAGCAGGTCGGCGTCGGCGATCGTGCGTACGTCATTGGGCTTGGGTTCATAGGTGTGGACGTCACCGCCGTTGGGCACCAGGCTGGTGACGGTGACGTAGCTGCCGCCGACGTTGCGTACCAGGTCGGCAAAGACGGTCGTCGTGGCCACCACCATGACCGTACCCGGCTGCGGCGCGGTGGGGGAGGCCGTCTCGCCGCCGCACGCAGCCGCGAGCGTGCCCAGCAGCCCGATCAGCGCGATCGTCGACAGCCACCTCGTCATTGCCCGGGCGCCGTCCGCCGGCAGCTGGCGCACAGCCCGAACATCTCGATGCGGTGCGTGTCAATGCGAAAGCCAGTCCGGCGGCCGATGTCCGCAACGGCGTCGGCCAGTCCGCTGTCTTGGATCTCCACCGCACGCCCGCAGCGCGAGCACACGACGTGATGATGGTGCTGCGGCGCACAACGAACGTACGCATGCTCGTTGTCCGGCAGGTCGATGCGTTCCAGGAGGCCCAGGCCGGCGAGCAACTCGAGCGAGCGAAAGAGGGTCGCGCGGCCGACCCGCAGATGATGCCGGCGGGCGGCGGAGGCAAGCTCGGCAGACGTGAAGGGGCCGTTCTGATGGCTGATAAGCCCTGCCAGGGCTCGTCGTGGAGCGGTTACCCGGCACCCCGCTGCGCCCAGGGCCGTGACGATCGATTCCTGCGCGTCCACCACTAGATGATACTGGGTCTCAACAACAGCGTCTGTGCGCGCTCGCCGACGTACGCTGGCGTCGCCGCCGCTTCGTCAGGCGGGCGTCTGCTTGGCGGAACCCCCTGCGCTGCGGCGCACCTGTTGCAGCGCTTCCTCGACGCCACCGGTCCATGGCTCGCCGTGACCGGGCAGCACCAGGTCGGCAGTAATGCCGTCGAGCCGCCGGAGCGATTCCAGCGCCTGGCGGCGATCGGCCGTGAAGGGGGCGATCTGAGGTCCGCGACGACCGCTCGTGACCGCGTACGTGGCCAGCGCGTCGCCCACGAACAGCACGCCCAGGCTGGGCACTGACAACGCGGCGCTGCCCGGCGTGTGACCGGGTACCAGCACCACGCGCGGGCTGCCGGGTACGTCCAGAGTGGCGCCGTCCCCGAACGTCGAGACCTCGAGCACCTTGGGTTGGCGCAGGCCGCCGTTGCGCAGTCCCAGCCACAGGAAGCCGAGGAACGGAGCGAAACGTATCTTCCCCAGGGGCGCCGGAGCCTTCTGCTCGCCGCGCGCCAGCGGTGCATCGATCTCCTCGACCCACACCGGCACCTGCTGTTCGGTGCGCAGGCGTTCGGCAAAGCCCAGGTGATCGCTGTGGCCGTGGGTCAAGATAAGCGCCTTCACATCCCCGATCGAGCGGCCCATGGCCGCCAGCTCGCGCGGGATGTCGTCGTAGTAACCGGGCATCGCCGCATCGATCACCGTGACGGCGCCACCGTCGTCGATGAGGTAGGCGTTGACGGTGCTGTCGTCACCGATGCGGTGAACGTTCTGGGCAATCTTCAAAGGTTCAACCTCCCTGGCTCTGGCATCGAGTATGAATGGCGCCGCTGGACGGAGCCTTCCGCAGCTACCTGCCGCCCGGTGACGTTTGGCAGGTTGCCGTGCGGTTCTCGGGCGCTCTAGGCTTTACCCATGCCTTATCGGCTGACGGACAAGCTCGTCGTGGGGATATCCAGCCGCGCCCTGTTCGACCTCGACGAAGCGGACGAAATCTTTCGGCGCGAGGGCCTCGCCGGCTACCGGCGCTACCAGCGCGAGCATGAGCACGACATTCTCGAGCCGGGTACGGCCATGCCGCTCATCCGCGGTCTGCTGGCAATCGATGCTCCGGACACGCCCGAGGACGAGCGCCTGGTGGAGATAATTCTGCTCTCACGCAACGACGCCGACTCCGCAATGCGCCTGTTCAACTCGATCGAGGCGCACAAGCTGCGCATAACCCGTGGTGCGTTGACGTCGGGCCGCGACCCGTGGCCCTACCTGGGTGCGCTGCAGTGCTCGCTGTTCCTGTCGGCCGACGCCAACGACGTGTTCAATGCCCGGGCCCAGGGCTTTCCCGCCGCGCTGGTAATGTCGCGACCCGGCGAAGCGGCCGAGGAAGACCCCGGCGAGGTGCGCATCGCCTTCGACGGCGATGCGGTCCTGTTCGACGAGCGTTCCGAGCTGCTCTACCAGAATCGCGGCCTCACGGCCTTCCAGGACAACGAGGTCAGCCGAGCAACCGAGCCACTCGATCCCGGTCCCTTTGCACCGTTCCTCCTCGCGCTCAAGCGCATCCAGGACCGTTTCCCGGAAGGCCAATCGCCGCTGCGCACGGCGCTGGTGACGGCCCGCGGGGCACCCACTCATACGCGCGTGGTCAATACGCTCCGGGCGTGGGGCGTGCGCATGGACGAGACATTCTTCCTGGGCGGCATCGACAAGGCGCCGGTGCTCGCCGTCCTGCGGCCGCATATCTTCTTCGACGACCAGCTGCGCCACCTGCGCCGGGCACAGGCTGTCGTGCCCTCGGCCCGAGTCGTGTCCCAGCGCGAGCAGCTGGTGCTCTTCGGCGACACGTCGATCGCGCAACCGGCCGCATCCACGTCGGTGGTCGTCCTGACGCCGGTTCAGGGTCCGTCGCCAATGGACGCCGCCGACGAGCCCGACCGCCAGCCGGAAGCCGACGCCGTGCCCGCCCAGCAGACGTCGTCCGACCCGACGCCGGTCTAGACGGTCTTCGGCTCGAAACCTAGCAGCGGCAGCTGGCCTGCGGCGCGCCGCCGATCCGCGGGCGAGCCGTGGTAGTGCCAGCCGAGCAGCCGGCTCAGGACCGCGCGCACGATCACCTTGGGCAGCCCGCTGTGGTTCTCGTACCACTCGATCGCGCGCGTGCCCTCGTCCACGTCCAGCTCACGCCAGGCCGGCTCATAGTGCTCGCGTCCGATCCAGACCTGGCGTGCGCCGCCGGCCTCCACGTTGTGCAGCCACTGGGTTCGACGCCCCCAGCCGGCGGCGACGATGGCCTCGCGGGTCGTGTGGTCGTAATAGAGCACCTCGAGCGGCGTTTCGTAGCGGCGGCCGCTGCGCCGGCCCTCGTGGACCAGCAGCAGAAAGCGGTGGCCGAAGAGGAAACCGAGGTGGGCGTGATACAGGTACTTGGGCAGGCCGAAGAGGTGGCCGACGAAGCCGGTAGGTCTGGGAATGGTGCGCACGGTGCTGCTCATGCAGCCATCGTCGGCGTAGCAGGAGCCTGTTCACCAGTGCCGCATGTCTTGCCGATGCAGGACAGTCGGCGCAGATATTCCTCAGGGGCGCGGGAAGCGCGGCTGGTTCGTTTTCACAAAACGCGTCTGGACGCGAAACTGGTAGAGGGACAGCAGCGCTTCAGCGGCCAGGAAGACCGCGGCGCCCACGGCGACTGCGGGGCCTTGATCGATGCCGAGAACGCCGGCGACCACGCCGCCGAGCACGCCAGCGATGATCGCGTCGATCACGCCGATCATGCCCGGCGTGGTCACGAAACCGTGCACGAAGGTGCCCGGTCCGGGCGTTGCCGCGAAGGTCTGCATCACGCTCACCGGGTCGTCGTAGGTGCCCGAGCTGAAGTAGCGCTCGAGATCGGGTGCGAGGTCCATGTACGCGCGGCGCAGCCGGTTCATGGCCATGACCCAGTGCGTGTCCTCGTTGTTGATCGCCACCAGCCGGGCGAACGTGGTGGCGCCCACGAACAGGGTCACCGGCAGCAGCAGCAGGGCGAAGAGCACGAAGCCATGGCCGCCCATCGTCTGGCCCACCAGCGCCAGGGCGACCACAGTGCCGCTGAGCGCGGAGAGGAACATCGATGCTCGGCTGAAGGCCTCGCTCCACGAGAGCGACCTGGTCGCGAGCATGCTCCAGTGTTCGGTGGCCAGGATCTGTATTCGGGCCGGCTGGCCCAGTTCGCCAGGCTGCTCGCTGCTGGTCGCTCCGCCACCGGGCGCGCCATCAGGCAGCATGCCCATTCGCTCCATCGCCACCGTTTGCCCTCCGCAGCTTGAGTTCCAAGGATAGGTGAGCCGGTCGTGGGCGGAAGAGTTTGCGCGTCTTGCGCGGGCAGCCCAAGATGTGCCCGATGAGCGACCTGCCGACCGGCACCGTCACCTTCCTGTTCACCGACATCGAGGGCTCGACCAGGCACCTGACCAGTCTTGGCAACGACTTCGGGCATGTCGTCGATCGCCATCACGACATCGCCCACCTTGAGCCCGGCCCGCGCGGCC
>CAZSWK010000022.1:0-28513 GCA_964610835.1 uncultured Anaerolineaceae bacterium
GAGCAGCGCGTCGAGCGATCCCGCCGCCTCGTCGATGCCCGCGTGCGCGTCACCGTCGCGGGCGAAGATGCCCGGGACCGTGGCCAGCGTGAAGTCGGCCGCGTCGACATCGGGCACCTGCTCCCAGGTCAGCGGCATCGACACCCGCGCGTCGGGCAGCGGACGGACCGAGTAGGCGGAAGCCACGGTGCGGTCCTTGGCGTTCTGGTTGTAGTCGAGGAACACCCCGTGACGCTCCTCCTTCCACCACTTGGACGTGGCGATGGCAGGTGCCCGCCGCTCCACCTCACGGGCCACGGCCAGCGCCGCACGGCGCACCTGGCCAAACGTCCAGCGCCGTTCGATCCGCACGTTGATATGGATGCCGCGCGAGCCCGACGTCTTGGGCCAACCGACCAGCCCGTGGTCGGCCAGCACTTCGCGCGTCACCAGCGCAACGCGCCTTATGTCGTCCCAGGGCACGCCGGGAACCGGATCGAGGTCGACGCGCAGCTCGTCGGGGTGGTCGAGGTCGTCGGCACGCACCGGGTGCGGGTTGAGGTCGATGCAGCCGAGGTTGATGATCCACGCGAGCTGCGCGGCGTTGGTGAGCACGATCTCGTCGGCCGTGCGGCCGGAGGGGAAGGACAACTCCACCGTATCGATCCAGTCCGGCCGCGGCTGGGGCGCCCGCTTCTGGAAGAAGAACTCGCCGTCGGCGCCGTTGACGAAGCGCTTGAGCGCCATCGGCCGGCCGCCGGCGCCGCGCAGCGCCCCGTCGGCCACGGCGAGGTAGTAGTTGACGAGATCGAGCTTGGTGTAGCCGTGCTGGGAGAAGAAGATTTTCTGAGGATTGCTGATGGCAATCTGCCGACCGGCGGCCTCGATCAGCAGCGGCTTGCGCGCCAAGTCAGCCGGCGGCCTGCTCCGCGAGCCAGCGAGCGTGATCGGCAAGCAGGACCTCGAGCGCCGATTCACGATCCGACCAGCCGTGCACGTCGACCGCCTTGTCCTCGAGCAGCTTGTAGGTAGCGAAGAAATGCTCGATCTCGCGCAGCCGCTGCGGCGAGACGTCGTCCAGCTTCTCGACGTGCTCCCACAGGTGATCGCCGATGGCCACGCACAGGACCTTGAAATCGTCGCCCTTCTCGTCATGCATGCGCAGGCCGCCCACCGGGCGCGCCCACACGTGGCAGCCGGGGAAGGTCGGTTCGGCCAGCAGGACCATCGCGTCGGTGTGATCGCCGTCCAGCGCGCGCGTGCCCTCGATGTAGCCGTAGTCGAAGTTGTAGAAGACTGCCGAGGTCAGCACCCGGTCAAGGCGGATGACGTGCGTCTTCTCGTCGTACTCGTACTTGTTCCGGCTGTGTGCCGGGATCTCGACCACGACCTCGATGACCTGCGGGAACTCGGCAGCACGATCGGCCATGGCGCGGACTCTACACTCCGGTCGTGGATGTCGAACAGGCCGTCGCCCGCCTGCGCACGGTGCGACATTTCGCCGGCGATCCGCTCACGGACGACGACGCCAGGGCCGTTCTTGATGCCGGCCGGCGCGCCGGTTCATCCAGGAACCTGCAGCGCTGGACCTTCGTGGTCGTCACCGACCGGGAACGATTGCGCGCGCTCTCCAAGGTCGGCTCGTTCGCCGGCCACCTGTCCGGTGCGGCCATGGCGGTGGCCCTCGTGGCGCCCGATCCCCACGCGCCGGACGCACCACTGTCGGTGATCTGGGACTTGGGCCTCGCGGCGCAGAACATGATGCTCGTCGCCTGGCAGCGCGGCATCGGCTCCTGCCCCGCAACTGTCTATGACCATGACCTGTGCCGCGCCATCCTGGGCTACCCTGACGACCAGCACTGCGAGTACATCCTCAGCTTCGGCTACCCTGCCAAAGCCGAGATGCTCGGACGACGTCCGCGCCGCGGTGGCCGCCGCGGGCTCGTGGAAGTAGTCCGCAAGGAGCGGTGGTGAGTCGTCGTGGTAACGCGCGATTCCGTTGCCGCTAGGCAGCGGCGCCCACATTCGCTACCTTGTGTCCCCGTCACCAATACAGTGAGAGCGATTTCGGAGAGGAGTGCTGTGCGAGTTCGTGTGATGGCCGGCCTGGCCGTTGGGTCCGTCCTTCTATTCGCGGTGGCCTGCGGAGGGTCCAATCCCGCGAGCAGCGGGCCGGGGGGCCAGACGCCGATACCAACGCCCCCGGCTGGTTCCGCGCCCACCACGTGTAACCAGGGAGCAGCGACCGGTGGCGCAACGGTCTCCATGGAAGATCCGCACGAGTTCAAACCCGCCGACGTCACCATCAAGGCCGGCGAGAGCGTGACCTGGACCAACGACAGCAGCAAGCCGTACACGGTCACGTTCGAGCCCGGTAACGGCCCGGATTGCGGCTACCTGCCAATCGGTCAGTCGATTTCGATCGAGTTCGACAACCCCGGCACGTACAGGTACTTCGACAAGATCCTGCCGCAGTACATGAACGGGACCGTCACCGTCACCCAATAGCCCTCCTCTCCGGGCGCTTCCGTCGTGCCGATCGTCGTCGGGACGTCGGGCTGGCAGTACGGCCACTGGCGCAACAGGTTCTACCCGCGCGGCGTCCCGCAATCGCTCTGGCTCGAGTACTACGCCGCGCGCTTTGCCACGGTCGAGTCCAACGCGGCCTTCTACCGACTGCCCGAGCACAACACCTTCGCCGCCTGGGCAGTGCGCACGCCGTCCGACTTCGTGTGGGCGATCAAGTTCAGCCGCTTCCTGACACACGTCAAACGACTGCGCGATCCGGCCGAGCCGGTGGCCAGGTTCGTCAATCGCGCGCGTGGCCTGGGCAGCAAGCTGGGTCCGGTGTTGCTTCAATTGCCGCCGCAACTGAAGCGCGACGACGATCGCCTGGAGCAGACCCTGTCCGAGTTCCCGGTGGGAATGCGCGTCGCGGTCGAGTTCCGCCACCGCAGCTGGTGGCACGACGAGGTACGGCGCATCCTCGAGCGGCACGGCGCCGCGCTGTGCTGGACCGACCGTCTTGGGCCACGCACGCCGCTCTGGCACACGACCGATTGGGCCTATCTGCGCTTCCACGGCGGCCGCGCCCAGCCCGCGCCGTGCTACGGCCGGCAGGCGCTGTCGAGCTGGGTCGAACGCATCACCGGTGCCCTGCCCGAACAGGGCACCGTCTATGCCTACTTCAACAACGATCGGCAGGCGTGTGCGCTGCGCGACGCAATCGTCTTCGCCCGCCTTGCCAAACGTGCAGGCTGGGCGGCCAGCCGCGTGCCGGTGCCTGATGCGGTGGCGGTGTCCTAGCCGGCCGGCCCGGCCGCGTTGATCACGCCCGTTTGAAGCCGGGTGCCGGCACGGGCGGACGGCGGAGCGGCTTGTCCTGTCGATAACCCAGCAGGTAATCGGCCTGGATGAGCGTGTGCAGCTGGCTGGTGCCCTCGTAGATGACTGCCGCCTTGGAGTTGCGCAGGTAGCGGGCGACCGGGTACTCGTCGGAATAGCCGTAGGCACCGTGGATCTGGATCGCATCGAGCGCCGACTGGACGGCATGCTCGGTACAGAACCACTTCGCCTGGCTGGTTTCGCGCGTGCTTCTGGCGCCCCGATTCTTGAGCCAGGCGACCTGCCGGCACAGCAGCCGACCGGCCTCGATCCCCTGCCCCATGCGCGCGATCATCTGCTTGACCAGCTGGTGGCGACCGATCTCCTCCCCGAAGGTGCGGCGCTCGTGCGCGTAGCGCAGGCTGGCATCGAGACACGCCTGGGCGAGACCCACTGCCCCCGAGGCGACCGTGAAACGGCCCTGGTCGATGGCGCTCATGGCGATGGTGAAGCCCTCGCCCTCCTCGCCCACCCGGTTGGCGGCCGGCACGCGCACGTCGTCGAGGTAGATCTCGCCGGTATCGCCGGCATGGATGCCGAGCTTGGTGTCGATCGAGCGCGTGGACAGGCCGGCCATCCCGCGCTCGAGGATGAAAGCGGTAATGCCCTTGTGGCCCTGCGCTCGATCGAGCGTCGCGAAGAGCAGGAAGTGGTCGGCGACATGGGCCAGGCTGATCCACATCTTCGAGCCGTTGAGGACGTACTCGTCGCCTTCGCGCCGGGCGGTGGTGGCCAGGTTGGCGGCATCGGTGCCAACGCCCGGCTCCGTCAGGGCGAAAGTGGCCAGCCTCTCGCCCTTTGCCTGGGGCACCAGGTAGCGCTGTTTCTGGTCCTCGCTGGCCCACTGCAGGAGGGTCAGCGAGTTGAGCCCGACATGAACGCTCATGACCACGCGGAAGGCGGTGTCGGCCCGTTCGAGCTCCTCGCACAGGATGCCCAGGCTGACGTAGTCCATGCCCGAGCCGCCGTAGTCGACGGGGATGGGCGCGCCCAGGAAACCGAGCTCGCCCATGCGCGCGAATACCTCGGGATGGACTTCGTGGCGCTCGTCCCACTCGCGGATGTGGGGTTCTATCTCGGCTTGCGTGAAGTCGCGCACCGTGGACTGGACGAGCCGGTTCTCGTCGGTCAGTGACAGGTCGATGGACACGGCCACATTGTCGCCAAAACGAAGAACCGCCGGCAGGCGCCGGCGGTTCGTCTATCGAGAGGAGGGTGCCCGGTCTGTCAGCGGCTCTTGGCCAGGAACTGCTTCACATCCTCGTAACGGAAGCGGCGGTCACCTCGCTTGCACACGCGGTAGAAAGGAAGTTCGCCGCGGTCGCCCAGGCGCTTGACCGTGTTGACGTGCAGGTGAAGCAGGTTGGCCACTTCGCTTGCGGTGAGCATCGGGCCGAGCTCCTGGAGTCCCATCGAAGCCATTCGGTGTCCTCTCTGTCGGTCGTGTTTGAGGCGGGGTTCTGTGGTGCGGTAACGGGTCGAATGCTGCCCTTCGTGCCAGACACGAACAAGCCGTACTTTGGAGAGCGGTCATCGGTACGACGGGTGTTGCGCTCGGGCAACGGGTCGCCTCGAGACCCAGCCGCCCTCAGACGACCTCGCGCCGAATGGTGAGTGAAGCCAGTGCCGCAAGCAGAAGCGCGATGCCGGCCAGTACCAGCAGGTCGAGCTGAACCTGCCAGACGTCGAGGCCCGACCCCTTGACGAGCACCTCGCGCAGGCCGTCGATGCCGTACGTCATGGGCATCAGCCAGGCGATCGGCTGGAGCACGCCGGGCAGCGCGTCGACCGGCCAGAAGATGCCCGACAGAACACCCTGCGGCACGATCACCAGCGGGATGAACTGCAGGATCTGGAATTCGGTACGCGCAAAGGTCGACAGGAAGATGCCCAGGTTGACGGCCGAGATGGCCAGCAGCAGGGTGATCACGAAGGCCAACCACGGCGATCCGGCGCTGGGCACGCCGAGGCCGAAATTCACCTCCGGCAGCGGGCCGATGGCACCGATGTGGATCGTGCCCAGCACGAACAGCATCACCAGCGCGACCTGCACCAGGGCGAAGAAGCCGAAGCCGACGCTGTAGCCGACGACTATCTCCAGCCGGCGCACCGGCGTCGCCAGCAGGCGCTCGAGCGTGCCACCCACCCGCTCGCGCAGGAAGCTGATGCCGGTCAGGATGAAGACCAGGAAGAAGACTACGAAACCGACCAGTGCCGGCGTGAAGGCGTCGAAAAAGTTGCCGTTGCCGTAGATCGTCTCCTGGCTGATCGTCGGCCCGAGCTGTCCAACGGAAGTCGCAAGTGCCTGGCGCAACGCGCCAATCCGGTCGGCGTCGTCGGCCGGCGACAGGCCGGGCGTGATGATCGTGATGTCCAGGTTGGGGAGACTGGCCGACGCGCTGGTGGAGCCTCCGGTGGCCAGCACCACCGCGACGTCGATTGTGCCGTCGCGTAGCGCCTGGCGCGCGGCTGCCTCATCGGCAATGTCGAGCTTCACGTTCATGCCGCCGCCGCTGAGCGCCGACGCGAGTCCCTCGCTCACCGGCGTGCCGATCGAGCCCAGCTCGTTGACGATGGCCACGTTGGTGCTGGTCGGCCCCGCGTCGCGCAGCACCCAGCCGAGCAGGGCCATGATCACGATGGGCGCCAGGAACATGAGCGCCAGGCTGCGATGGTCGCGGCGGAACATCTCGGCGATGCGCCGGCTGATGGCCAGCGTGCGACGGGTGTTCATTCGCCGCGCCCGCTGCCGCCCAGCTTCAGGAAGGCCTGCTCGATGTCGTCGGTTCCGGTCTGGTGCAGGATCTCGGAGGGGCTGCCGCGAGCCAGCAGCTTGCCGTGGAAGATCAGCAGCAGTTCATCGCAACGATGCGCCTCATCCATGACGTGGCTGCTCACGACCAGCGTCCGGCCCTCGCTCGCGAGGCGCCTGAAGTAGGTCCAGAATTCGACGCGCAACTCGGGGTCCACGCCGACGGTCGGTTCGTCAAGGAAGAGCACTGACGGCCGATGGACCAGTGCGCAGGCCAGCGACAGACGCCGGCGCATGCCACCCGACAGCTCGAGCACCGGCGTTCCACGCCGGTCGGACAGCTGCACGAGTTCGAGGATCTCGTCCAGCACTGCCCGGTCCAGCTGACCGGCCAGAGCGGCGAAGAAGCGCAGGTTCTCCCACACCGACAGTTCGTTGTAGATGCCGTCGGACTGGGTCATGTAGCCGACGCGACCCAGGTTCACGCGGTCGGGCATCCTGACGCCGAGCACGCGCGATTCCCCGGCAGTCGGCCGCGCGAGCCCGATCAGGCAGCGAATGAGGGTCGTCTTGCCCGAGCCGTTGGGACCCAGCAGGCCGTAGATGCGACCGGGCGCCAGGTCAAGATCGAGGTCGTTAACGGCGACGATCGAACCGAATCGCTTGGTCAGGCCACGCGCTGAGATTGCATCTTCGACTGTCGGTGACGTCGACATTGCGCCAATCTTAGTCAGCGCCGACCCTGGATCACAGCCGGTTCAGCACCAGGTTCATCGGGCTGTCGGCGTACGGGTCAGTCGGCGTTCGCCTGGGCCGTGCCAGGAAAGGCATCTTGGCGTCCCGTACATTGGCGTCCCCGGCAGGATTCGAACCTGCGACCCGCTGCTTAGAAGGCAGCCGCTCTGTCCGCTGAGCTACGGGGACGTGCGGCCAGTCTAGACGAGCCCGATCTGGCTCAGGCCATGCCGGCATATCGCTCGCGCCGCCGGAAATCGCCCAGGATGTAGGGTCCAACCGAGCGAGGGCTGATGCCGCCCGGGGCGAGAAAGGACAGGTGGGACGAAATGGACCAGAAATCAGACCAACCCGACGACGGTGCCCGACAGGTCTACAAGGAGCTGGTGGACGAGGTCAGGAAGGCGGCGGAAGAACTCCATGAGACCATGATCCGCTTCGCCAAGGCCCCACCGACAACCCCGCAGGATCCGATCGTCGCGGAGTGGGACGCTGCGCACGAGCGCGCTCAGCAGGCACGCGACGCCGTCCACGAGTTCTGGCGCGGCCATCGGCCTTGAGCATCGACACCTTTGCCGGGCCGCGTTGGGCGCACCCACGAACGGCGTGGTCGAGACCGGCGGACCGGAGCAATTCCAGTTCGACGAGCCCATCTGGCGGGCGCTCAAGGCGTGGGACGACCCCCGCCAGGTGGTGGCCGATCCCAACGGGCTCTACTTGGGCATGGTCGTGGGCGAAACGGACCCTCGTACCGAGTGACGGCGGCGGCCTGAGGCCCTGAGCCCCTCGCGCTCCGCCGGGCTGAAGTCGTTGCGCTCGATTGGGACAATCTCGACCTGCATGCGGCGACGCTCACCGTGCCCGGCAAAGGCCGTACGACCCGGCTCGCACTCCCCTTGCCAGAAGCCGATGAGGCTAGGCATTCCTGGCAGCAGTCCTGGGAGCAGTAGCGGCGGCTCAGCCTGGACACTTGCGTGATCCAGAACCACAGTCCTGAGCACAAACGACTTGGTCAGCGGACGCTAGCAACTGAGCAGCTAACAAGGGCCGCGGCGCTACCTCCTCACCTGCTCAGAGCACGCCGCAGAGAGCCGGACTGTTAGAAGACAGCCGCTCTGTCCGCTGAGCTACGGGGCCCGTGACTCAAGTCTGGACGGGCCTCCGTGGACTCAGGGCTGCGATGGCAGCGCGCTAGTGGGACTCCGCGGTAGGTTCCGCAGCAGGCGAGGTCCGCTCGCGGCGGGCCTGGACGACCCCGACGAGCGCAACCACGGCGGTGATGAGCATGGCCAGCGACAGAATCGCGTCCACGCCCCCGCCCACGATTTGGACTGCGCGGGGGACGTCAGGAGTGGCCGCCGCGAACGCCTCGCCCGCGGCTCCGACCGTCATGATCGCCGCCACCGGTACCAGCAGGATTGCCGCCGCCACGCGCCACCCGAGTGACAGCTGGAGGCCCAGAGCCACGATTACCAGCGGCACCAGAAGGAAGAGCGGTGGGGCGAGCGCGGTGCCGTGGCTCGCAAAATCGGCGAGTACCTGGTGCGGGTCGCCATGCCCGCCGAACTGGTAGGGCCAGCTGGCCACAATCGAGAGCACGGCTTCGGCCGCGATAACCACCACGATTACGGGCACGCCGATCCGCAATGCGCGCATGGATGAACGCAAGTGGGCACCTCCTCTGACCATGAGCCGCTGAGCACTGCGCTCCGACAAGCCTCACGCGCGCAGCGGCGTCATGGGAGGAAGTCCCTTGTCGCGCGCGATCTTCCGCAGGTGGCCAGGAGCCACGCCGGACGCGCTCGATATAGTAGCCCGCGGGCTGCTACTGTGCCGCGCCGCTCCGCGGCGGCACAGTCACCAAATGGCTCAGGCGACCAGGCGGGTGCCCGCTTTGCCGGCGAGTGCCTCGGCGGCATGTTCGGGACTGGTGATGATCGCCTCTCCCCCGCCGCGCTCCAGGAACTGGATGCATGCCTCGACCTTGGGCGCCATGGACCCCGGCGCGAAGTGCGTGCCTTCTGCCAGGTAGGCCTTCGCCTCGGCGAGTGTCATCCTGTCGCGCCACTCCTGGTTGGGCTTCTTCCAGTTGAGCGCGACGCGGTCGACCGCGGTCGTGATCATGAACACGTCGGCGCGAACCAGCGTGGCGAGCAGCGACGACGCGTAGTCCTTGTCGATGACCGCCGGAACGCCGACCAGGTCGCCGTTCTCCGTGGCGACCACGGGTATACCGCCACCGCCAACGGTGACCACCACGAAGTCCTCGCGCAGCAGCGTCTTGATCGCGCGCTCCTCGACGATGCGGATCGGCCTGGGTGAGGCCACCACCCGCCGCCAGCCGCGGCCGGCGTCCTCGCGCACGATCCAGCCGTCGCTCTGTGCCCTCCCCTTCGCCTCCGCCTCGGTCATGAAGGTACCGATCGGCTTGGTCGGGTCGAGCATTGCCGGATCGTCGGGATCAACCTCCACCTGGGTCACCACCGAGACGGCCTGGCGGTCCACCTTGAGCCGGCGGAACTCGTTGGCCAGGTTCTGCTGCAGCTCATAGCCGATCGCACCCTGGGTATCCGCGTCGCACACGTCGAGGGGCACCTCGTGCAGCTCGTGCCGCGCCAGCTCCGAGCGGCGCATGATGAAGCCCACCTGCGGCCCGTTGCCGTGCCCGATGGCCACGTGCCAGCCATCGCGGATGATGCCGGCGATGTTGCGGCTGGTCTCGCCCAGCGCGCGGTATTGATCGGGCACGCTCATGTGCGCCGGGTCCTTGATGAGGCTGTTGCCGCCGATGGCGACGACCAGCACGCTCTGCGCCACGCGTTCCCTCCCTTCAGCCCATCGTCAAGGCCATGACGGCCTTCTGGGCGTGGAGTCGGTTCTCGGCCTCGTCGTAGACGGCTGACTGCGGGCCGTCGATCACTGCGTCGGCGACCTCGACGTTCCGGTCGGCCGGCAGCGGGTGCATGAAGATCGCCGACTCGTTAGCCAGCGCCATGCGCCTCTCGTCGGTCATCCATGACTGGTAACGCTGGGCGATCTGCGCGCCATCGGCCTCGTCTTTCGCCGTGAGCAGTGCGCCCCAGCTCTTGGCGTAGACCACGTCCGCGCCGCGGAAACCCGCGTCGAAGTCATCGATCAGCTCGAGCGACCCGCCCGAGCGGCGGGCATTCTCGCGCGCCTGGTCGACGACATCGGGCATCAGCCGGAACTCGGGCGGGTGGACCAGCCGGACGTTCATGCCAAAACGGGTCGCCGCGGTGACCAGGTCCTGCGGCACGCTGATGGGCTTCTGGTAGCTCGCCGCGTAGGCCCACGACAGGTTCAGCGTGCGCCCGCGCAGGTCGCCCAGCTTCTCACGCATGGTCAAGAGATCGGCCAGGATCTGGTGCGGGTGGTACAGGTCGCACTGCATGTTGAGGACGGGCACGCGCGAGGCGGCGGCCACGCCCCGGATGTACTCGTTGCCGACGCCCCAGTCCACGTGGCGGATGGCGATGCCGTCGTTGTAGCGGCCCAGGATCTCGCCGATCTCCTTGGCCGTGTCGCCGTGCGCGATCTGCGTGGTGCGGCTCTCGATGAACTGCGCGTGGCCGCCGAGCTGCGCCATGCCCGCCTCGAACGAGGCGCGCGTGCGCGTGGACGAGAAGAAGAAGAGCATCGCCAGCACTTTGTCGCGCAGCAGTGGGTGGGGAATGCCCAGCGCCCGCTCGCGCTTGAGTTGCGCCGCGACCTCGAAGACGGCCTCGATCTCCTCGAGCGACCACTCCTGGAGACTGATCATGTCCCGACCACGCAGGCCCGTTTGCATGCCAAGGCCCTCCTACTCCGCCGCGCCGAGAACCAGCGCGAGGAGCGCCATGCGCAGCGAAACGCCGTTCGATGCCTCGACCCAGTAGCGCTGGTGACGCGTCTCGTCCACGTCGGTGGTCAGCTCGTCCATGCGCGGCAGCGAATGGAGCACGATCGACGAGCGCTTGGCCTTCTGGCGCATCAGCTCGCCGGTGACCTGGAGCTCCGGCGGCGTGCGGCCGACCTCGGCGCCGCGCTCGACGCGTGACTGCGTGTAGTCGGCCTGCACGACCGGCTCCATGTAGATGATGTCCGCCTCGCCGATTACGTCGCGTACGTCCCCGGCCTCGCGGTAGGCGACGCTCATTGCGTCGAGCTCGGCCTTGAAGTCGGGCGTGAGCGCCATGTCGGGCGGCGAGACGACGATCGCCTCCGAATCGAACTGTGACAGCGCGTGCAGGATCGAGTGCATCGTGCGCATGCGCATGTCGCCCATCAGCAGGTACGTCAGGCCGTCGAGCGTGCCGCGCTCGAGCAGGATCGTGTACAGGTCGGTCAGCACCTGGGTGGGATGCTGGCCCCAACCGTCGCCGCAGTTGATGATCGGCACGCTCGCCCACCTGGCCGCCTCGGCCGGCGCTCCCTCCTGGAAGTGGCGCATGGCGATCACGTCCCCGTACGATTCGAGCATCAGCACCGTGTCCTTGATCGACTCCTGGTAGAAGTCGCCGGCACGCGTCATCTTGGCGTCGGAGAAGCCGAGCACGGCGCCGCCCAGCCGATGCATCGCCGCCTCGGTCGAAAGGCGGGTGCGCGTCGACGGCTGGTAGAACGCGGTCAGCAGCGTCTTGTTTTTGAGCAGGTCCGTGTTCCGCCGGTTGACCGCGTACTCGCGCAGGTCGTTGGCCACGTCGAACACGCGAAAGAAGTCCTCGCGGCTGAAATCGCGCAGGCCCAGGATGTCGCGGCCCAGGAAACTCCTCATGGCGTACCTCCGTTGCGACGCACGCCCGTGAACAGCACGACCGACGTCTGGTTGGGACTGATGTCGCCGTCGCGGCGAAGCTGGAGCAGGCCGGCGAGGCCGGCCGAGCCGGTGTGGTCGACGTCGATGTCGGTCGACTGGCGCGCCAGTTCGTTGGCAGCGCGCAGCTCTGCCTCGCTCACGAGCAACGGCCGGCCGCGGGTGGCAACCATGCCGCGCACGACGGCCAGCCAGTCGTATGTCTCATCGTCGAGGATGCCGCCGGCGATGCTGCGCGGTGCCGGCGACCAGGGCCACATGAACTCCGACCGGTGGTGGCTGGCCCAGACGAGCTCCTCTTCGGTCGAATCACCATGATTCAGCCGGGCCCTCAGCAGCCCGTAGGCACGCACCAGAGGATGAGCGTTGCGCGTCTGTACCGCGTAGATGCGCGGCAGGGAGTCGATCGCACCCAGGGAGCGGGCTTCCGTCAGCGCCTGGATGACCGACGAGGCGAGCGCTCCGCCGCCGACCTGCACGAACAGGTGATCGGCGCTGCGACCCATTTCGCGCAGCTGATCGGCCAGCTCGTAGCCGAGGGTCAGACCGCCCTCGATGGCCAGGCCGTTCTCGTTGCCCTGGCAGGTGAATGGCATCGCCCCGTCTGCTACCGCCTCGCGCATGCGCAGCACGCTGGGATCGCCCCGTTCACCGGGCCGGCGCTCGCAGTGCGTCACCTGGGCGCCCAGAGCGCCGATGCGCTGAACAACGGCGGCCTCGGCGTCGGTGGGCACGAATACTCGCAGCTCGCGCTGCGCCGCACGGGCGACGACCGCGGCCGCGAGAGCCGCGTTGCCGCAGCTGGCGATGGCCAGCGGCCGGTCCGGCCGGTCACCTCCGGCGAGGCGCAGCGATAGCAGGGTGCCGAAGAGGTGGCGCGCCTTGTGCGAGCCGGACACGTTGCGCGTTTCGTCCTTGACCAGGAATCCATCGCCGTCGGTCAGCGGCGTGGTCCTGAAGCCGTGGCCGTCAACCGCCGCGACCGCGTCGTTCAGGCGCTCTATCTCGGCCACGATTGCCGCGTCCGACTGCCCCGCCGCCCGCGCGAGGTGGTAGCCGTGCAGCAGCGTGCGGTAGCGCACGTATGGGTTCGCCTCTCCCCCACTCGGCCACGCCACGCGAGTGGTATCGAGCGTGCGCCGCAGGACATGGTCGACGTCGTCGCCCGGGCGCGCGTTGGGGCACCGCAGCGGCACAGTCGCCGGCGCCGCCACGAAGCCGCAGCCGGCACACGCGAACCCCGTGGGCAGCGTTCGGCGGCGCTGCGCTGGCCGTGTCGGCGCGGTGGTCTCAGTCATTCGGCCTCGCGACCCCGACGCGGCCATTGAACTCCTCGATCATCGCGTCCCAACGCGCCAGCAGGTCGTGCAGGCCCGTCCAGAAGCCCTGCTCGCGCCGCTCGGTGAACTCGGCGATCGGGACGCCCTGCTGTTCGACCCAGGTGTAGTAGCCCAGGTTGAAGATGCGCCGTCGATCGAGCTCGGTCAGCTCGAGGACGTGGTCCGGCGCGGCGCCCAGGAGGGACTCGCCGTACGTGCCCGCAGCAGCCTGGGGGTCGAAGCCGGCAGGGAAATCTCGCTCGAGGACGCGATCGCGCTCGGTCAGGTAGAGCGGCGCGCCGTCGGTCGCGACCGTGACGATCGCATCTTCGGGACCCAGCCCGGCATGGCGGGCGAGCTTGATCGAGGCCACGATGTTGCAGATGCTCGATAGACCGAATGAGCCCAGCCGGGCGATCAGCGCCGGCGGCACCCCACGTCGAGCGAGCTCGGCGCGCCCGGCATCGGTGTTGAAGAGCACGTTCAGCCGGTCGGTGACGCGGTCGCTGACGGCCACCACGTAGTCGGTGTTCATCACGTTGTGGATGAGCGGGATGTGCTTGTCGCCGATGCCCTGGATGTTGTGCTCGCCGAAGCCGTTCTCCAGCATCGTCGGGCACTCGAGCGCCTCCACCGCGACCGTCTTCGTGCCCAGGTGCTCCTTGAGCCAGTCGCCGGCGCCAAGCGTGCCGGCGGAGCCCGATGCAGCCACGAAGGCGAACGGCTTGAGCGACGGACGGTCGGCGGCCACGGCGGCCAGCACCGTCTCCAGGGCGCGCCCGGTCAGCAGGTAATGGGCGAGGTGGTTGGGGTACTCGCTGAACTGGTTGAAGATCACCACGTCCGGCTCGCGTGACAGCTCGGCACAGCGGTCGTAGATCTCCTTGACGTTGCTCTCGGTGCCCGGCGTGCGGATCACGTCGGCGGGATCGCTGACCCACCCCTCGAGCCATTCGAAGCGCTCGCGGCTCATGCCCTCGGGTAGCACCGCCACCCCACGGCAGGCCATGATTCGGCTGATCGCCACGCCGCCGCGGCAGTAGTTGCCGGTCGACGGCCACACGGCCCGTTGCGCGGTGGGGTCGAACTGGCCGGCCACGATGCGCGGCGCCAGGCAGGCATACGCGGCGAGCACCTTGTGCGAGGCGATCATCGGGAAGCGGTCGGCGAGGACGATGACGATCGGAGCTTCCACTCCGGTCAGCTCGGTGGGCAGCACCAGGTGGGCCGGAACTGCCGCCTGACCGCGGCGATCGTCGGCGTTGTACCAGTGAACGCGGAATAGATTGCGCGGGTCGGCCGCGTCCGGGTCGGCATCGCCGACCACGCCTGATGGGGTACCTGCCGGGTCGGCCAGCTGGGCGAAGGTGGGCATGACAATGCGCTGTTCGCGGAAGCGCTGCACCGCGTGCTCGTAGGCCGTCTTGTCGGTCACTTGCGTGGCCAGTCCGGGTCTGTCCATGCGTCTCCCTTGGGACCGAAGGCCCGCGACGTAGCGACCAACGGCACGCCTTTGGCGGCGTCTGTTGCTGTCAGAGTCGGAAGAGGAGCAGCCGCCGCGGTAGGGCCGATTGGCCCGTCGCGGCCATGCAAGGGCCACCAAAAATGAAACTGACGCTCAACGGCCAGCAAGTCGAGGTCCCGGTGGGGGCCGGCGTCAGCCTGCTCGATCTGCTGCGCGACACGCTCGGGCTGCGCTCCATGAAGGACGGCTGCGCGCCCGAAGGTTCGTGTGGCGCGTGCACGGTCATCGTCGACGGGCGCGCGGTGGTGTCGTGCGCTCAGCCGGCGACGAGATTCGCCGGCCGATCCGTGGTCTCGCTCGAGGGACTCCCCAGCGAGACCCGCGAAAGCTGGGCCAACGCTTTCGTCGCCCGCGGTGCCAGCCAGTGCGGGTACTGCACGCCGGGCATCGTCATGAAGGGCGAGGCGCTGCTCGCGCGTTCGGAGCAGCCGAGCGATGCGCAGATCGCGCGAGCACTGGCCGGCAACCTGTGCCGCTGCACGGGCTATACGAGCATCGTGGCGGCGGTGCAGCACGTGGCCGCAGGACGGCGGGGAGCGTCGGCTCCATCCTCACGCGCCGGTGACGGCGTGGGTCAGCCGGCGCCGCGCTACGAGGGACGGGCGCAGGTCCTGGGTGAGCTGCCGTTCGTCGGCGACATGACCATGCCGGACATGCTCCACGGCGCCATCCGTTTCAGTGACCATCCACGGGCCAGGGTCAGGCGCATCGACACGAGCAGGGCGGAGCGGCATCCGGGCGTGGTGCGCGTCGTGACCTGGCGCGACGTTCCAGGCGAGCGCTTCTGCGGCCTGATCAGCGCCGACTGGCCGATTTTCGTGGCGGAGGGCGAGGAGACGCGCTACGTGGGCGACATGCTCGCCGCCGTCGCGGCTGACACGCGCGCGGCGGCCCGCGCAGCAGCCGCGCTGATCGATGTGGACTACGAGGTCCTGCCGCCGATCTCCGATCCGGAGGCGGCCCTGGCGCCGGGCGCGCCGGCGATCCATCCGGCAGGCAACCTGCTGTCGACCTCCGTCGTGCGCCGCGGCGACGTTGACCAGGCGCTCGCCGCGGCCGCACACGTGGCCAGCGGAACCTTCACTACCCAGCGCATCGAGCAGGCATTTCTCGAACCGGAGGCGGCGCTCGCCGCACCGGAAGGCAACGTGCTGCGCGTCTACTCGCAGGGCCAGGGTGCCTGGGAGGACCGCCGCCAGATCGCCGCGCTACTGGACCTCCCGGCGGAGTCCGTGCGCGTGACGCAGGTCGCCACCGGCGGCGCCTTCGGCGGCAAGGAAGACCTCGGCCCGCAGGGACCGGCGGCGCTGCTGGCGCGGCTGATCGGGCGCCCCGTGCTGATGCGCCTGGCGCGCGCGGAGTCGCTGCGCTTTCACCCCAAGCGGCACCCGATGACGGTCGAGTGCACGGCCGGTTGCGACGCCGACGGGCGGCTGGTGGCCGTGCGTGCGCGGATCGTGGGCGACACGGGGGCCTACGCCAGCCTGGGCGAGAAGGTGCTCGAGCGAGCCGCGGGCCATGCCTGCGGCGCCTATCGCGTGCCCAACGTCGACGTCGAGGCGCGCGCCGTGTACACGAACAACCCGCCGGCCGGCGCGATGCGTGGCTTCGGCGTGCCACAGGTGACCTTTGCCATCGAAGGCGTGCTCGACGAGCTCGCCGAAAGGGTGGGCATCGACGGCTGGGAGATCCGCTGGCGCAACGCGCTCGACAGCGGTGACCGCTTCACCACGGGCCAGCGGCTTGGTCCGGGCGTGGGGCTCAAGAAGACGCTGCTCGCGGTACGTGACGCGTATCGGTCCGCGCGTTTTGCAGGCATCGCGTGCGGGGCGAAGAACACTGGCGTCGGCAACGGCACAATCGAGTACGGCCGCGCCATCCTCGCGCCCCAGGCCGACGGGAGCGTGCTGCTGCGCCACTCATGGACGGAGATGGGCCAGGGCATTCACACCGCGCTGCGCCAGATCGCTGCCCACGAGCTGGGCATCGCCGCCGAAAGGATCCGGGTGGTGGTCGACACCGAGCGCGAGCTGGACACCGGCGAGACGACAGCCTCGCGGGCGACCGTGCTCGGCGGTCAGGCGGTCGCGCGCGCGGCCCGTGCGCTCTGCTCGGCACTCGAGCGAAACGGCTGGGACGACCTGGCCGGCCGCGAGTTTGCCGGCGAGTTCACCGTGGATTGGACGACGCCGATCAACGCCGACACGCCAGACCCGGTCACGCATCTCGCCTACGGCTGGGCGACGCAGGTGGTCGTCCTCGACGGCGAGGGGCGCATCACCAAGGTCGTCGCCGCGCAGGACGTCGGCAGGGCAATCAATCCGCAGGTGCTCGAGGGCCAGCTGGAAGGCGGCGTGCACATGGGCTTGGGCTACGCCCTGAGCGAGGAGTACGTGCTCGAAGACGGGCAGCCGCGAACCGCCACCCTCAAGTCGCTGGGCATCATTCCAGCCGCGGGCATGCCGCAGGTCGAAACGATCCTCGTCGAGGAGGCACAGCCAGAAGGCCCGTACGGTGCGAAGGGCGCCGGCGAGGCGGTCCTGGTGCCCACCGCGGCCGCGGTGGCCGGCGCCCTGTACGCGTACGATGGGATCCGGCGTCGCAGCTTGCCGATGCGCGACAGCCCCGCGGCGCGCGCGGCACTCCCCCGGCTGGCCTCGTCATGAGCTTGCTCATCCACGGCGCCACGGTCGTGACCTCGCTCGATCCACCGGCCATCGAGCGCGCCGACGTTCTCCTCGTAGACGAGCGTGTGGCGGCGGTTGGTCCTGCCCTGACGTCTGGGGCCCCGAGCATCGACGCCACCGGTTGCCTGGTGATCCCCGGCAACGTCAACGCCCACATGCACGCCTATGCGGCGCTGACGCGCGGCATGCCCTACCGTCTCGCGCCACCGGCCAGCTTCCTGGAGATCCTCCAGCGTGTCTGGTGGCGGGTCGACCGCGCCCTCGATCCCGCGAGCATCCGGTCGTCGGCCCTCGTTGCCGCGCGCGAGGCGCTGCTGGCGGGCACGACCACACTGGTCGACCATCACGCCTCGCCCAACGCGATCGACGGCTCGCTGGACGTGCTCGCCACGGCCTTCGCCGAATGCGGCATCCGTTCCATCCTGGCCTACGAGGTGAGCGACCGGGACGGCCGCGAGCAGGCCTGCCAGGGCCTCGACGAGAACCGGCGCTTCCTGCGCTCGGTCGACAACGGCGCATGGCCGCTGGCACGCGGCATGGTCGGCGCGCACGCCTCGTTCACCCTGTCCGACGAGACGCTCGCCGACTGCGCTGCCCTCGCCCATCGCAACCGCGCCGGCGTGCACGTCCACCTGTCCGAAGACGAGATCGATCGTGGGGCAACGAGGCGACTCGTCGACGCGGGCGTGCTTGACGAACGCGCGTTGGCCGCGCACGCGGTCCACATCGATGGTGACGAGGCAGCGCTGCTCGCCGAGCGGGGAGTGACGGTGGTGCACAACCCGCGTTCGAACATGAACAACGGCGTTGGCCGGGCACCGCTGCGATGGCTCGGGGAGCAAGTGGCGCTGGGCACCGACGGCATCGGATCGGACATGTGGGCGGAGAGCCGCGTCGGGTACCTGGAGCGTCGCGAGGACGACCTGGCAACGGCGCCGGATTGGGCGCTGCGCCGCCTGGCCGCCGGGGCGCGACTGGTCGGTGACCGTTTCGAAGAACCGCTGTTCGGCCGCATAGCAGCCGGCGCGCCGGCCGACCTGGTCGTCCTCGACTACGCGCCGCCGACGCCGCTGGACGCGGCCGGCCTGGCCGGGCACTGGATCTTCGGCATGTCGGCCGCCCACGTCCGCGACGTCATCGTGGCCGGCGAGCTCGTGATGCGTAACCGACGCCTGACGCGCGTCGACGAAATCGAGCTGAACGAAGTGGCGACATCGGAGGCGCGCCGGCTGTGGGCACGCGCAGACGAGATCGGGCCACATTCGTTCACCACGCTGCGGCCGCTGGCAAGCCAGACGGGTGGCGCCTGATGGCCGACCTGACGACCGAGGTCTGCGGCCTGCGCTTCCGCAACCCGATCCTGCCCGCCGCCGGGCCGCCCGTGCGCGACGGCGCGGCGATGCTGGCGTGCGCTGCGGGCGGCGCGGGTGGACTGGTGTCGAAGACGATCTCGACCCGCGCCGCCGCGCCACCAACGCCGAACATGGCCGAGATTCCGCACGGCATGGTCAACACCGAGCTGTGGTCGGAGCTGCCGCCCGGGCAATGGCTGGAGACCGAGTACACGCTGGCCCGCACCGCCGGCCTGCCGCTCGTCATCAGCCTGGGCTATGCGCCCGACGAGATCGCCGAGCTGGCGCCCAAGGTCGCGCCCTTTGCCGAGGCGCTGGAGCTGTCGACCCACTACATCGGCGAGGACCCCGAGCCGATGGTCGGTGCCATCCGGGCGGCGAAGGCTGCCGTCGACGTACCGGTCCTGGTGAAGCTCAGTCCGCATGGCCACGACATGGCGGGCGCGGCGCGGCTGGCGGCCGATGCCGGCGCCGACGGTATCGTCGCCATCAACTCGTTCGGCCCGGTGCTGTCGCTCGATATCGAAACGGCCATGCCGCGGCTGGGGGGTCCCGACGGCAACGGCTGGCTGAGCGGGCCGGCGCTCAAGCCGCTGGCACTGCGTTGCGTACGCGACATCGCGCGCGCGGTCGATCTCCCGGTCATCGGTGTCGGTGGCGTATCGCGCGGGCCGGACGTGGTCGAGATGTTGATGGCCGGGGCCAGCGCGGTTGGCGTATGCACGGCTGCCATCCTGCGCGGTCCCTCGATCTTCGGCCGCCTGGCGGCAGAGCTCGATGCCTGGCTGGACGGCCACGACTACGCGGCCGCTCGCGACGTGGTCGGCCTGGCCCTCACGCGTGCGTGGCCGCGCGGCCCCCTGCCCGCTCCCGTGGTCAACGAGTCGGCCTGCAATGGTTGCGCGATCTGCGAGACCGCTTGCGTGTACGGCGCCATCCATGTCGTGGGCAAGCGCGTCGCCCTCGACGGCGAGCGTTGCACGCGCTGCGGACTATGTGTCACGCGCTGCCGTTTGGCGGCCATCGACTGGCCCCCCGGCGCCATGGAGCGCAAGCGCGCGGCGACCTGAAGCAGTGGCGACGAGGGCGCTGCGTTAAGGTCGCGCACATGCCTGACTGCCTCGTTTCCCGCCGAGCGCGCCATTGATGCACGACGACCTCGAGACGCACAGGCTGAAGCTGCGCCGTTTCACGACCGCCGACGTCGAGAAGCTGGTTGAACTCGATGGCGATCCCGAGGTGACG
Source organism: uncultured Anaerolineaceae bacterium (assembly GCA_964610835.1). Lineage (GTDB taxonomy): Bacteria > Chloroflexota > Limnocylindria > Limnocylindrales > CSP1-4 > JALYGJ01. Next base: position 19,792 of record CAZSWK010000022.1, read on the forward strand.
CACTTCGTGACCAACGGCGCGCCCACAAGCCGGGAAGAGATGGTGCAACGCGTCCTGCCCGCGATGCTCCCCGACCCGTCTGAAGCGGGCTATGGCTTCTGGGCCGTCACCGAAAAGCAATCGGGCGAGTTCATCGGCTGGTTCCACCTGATACCCAGGGCTGAGCGTGATCCCGGAGAACCGGAGCTCGGCTATCGCCTCCGCCGGCATGCGTGGGGCAAGGGCTATGCAACCGAGGGATCGCGAGCGCTCATCGACCTCGCGTTCGCGCAGCTCGGCGCGCGGGAGGTAGTGGCAGAGACGATGGCGGTCCACACGGCCTCGCGCCGCGTGATGGAGAAGGCGGGTATGCGCTGCGTCCGCACGTTCCATGCGGACTGGCCGGTCAGCATCCCCGGCGACGAACTGGGGGACGTCGAATACGCGATCACCCGCGAGGAGTGGGAGGCGCAACGCCGCACGGCGTAGCCAAGCTGATCCGCGCTACATCACTGGGCCGCCACGATGACCTTGGCGCGCATCCACGGGTGATACGTGCAGTAGTACTCGAACTCCCCGGCGGTGGTGAAGGTGTATGAGAACGACCCGCCCGTCGCGATGTTGCCTGAGTCGAACGAGCCATCGACCGCGGTCACGGTGTGGGCCATCGACGGGTCGTCGTTGGTCCACGTCACCGTGGTCCCCGGCGCCACGGTGAGGACGTTGACCGAGTAGTCGGGCGGGTTCTCGGTCTCCGCGAACTCATCGGGCGCGTCCATGGGTTGGTAGGTGCCCGAGCCGGGCAGGATGCTGACCGTCGACGCGCTGCCCGAGGCGGTCGGCGAAGCAGGGGCGGAAGACAACGGCGAAGCCGACGGTGCGGGCATCGACATCGACGGCATCGGCGTCGACTGCCCCGGTACAGGCGTCGGCGCGGGGAAACCCTGGTAGATCTCCGGGTTCGTGTCGCCGGTGATGACCAGCTGGCCCAGGGCGCCCTTGTCGAAGGCGCGCTCGATCGCATGGTCAAGCAGGATGACCGTCTGGGGGACGCGTCCGACCAGGTCGACGATCACCCCACCGCCTGCCGGAACAAGGGTCGTCTGCACGCCACGCAGCGGCGGGTTGAGCGTGGCACCGTCCACCCAGACACGGTCCCAGTGCGAGCCGATGGGGTGGAAGTTGGACGGCAGGTTGGGTCCCGCGTCGACGAAGTAGATGCGCACCGTCTGGCCAACCTGGATGTGCGGGGCGTTGTCGCCGGTCAGGCTGCCCACGGCGCCGTTGAAGACGACGTAGGTCGGGTTCTCGTCGGTGATCGCCTGGCGGTCGGTGACCAGCGGCCCGTTGCCGGAGGGCGACGTGTAGTACTCGGATTGGACGACGTACAGCTCGTGCTCGGCAGGTGGCAGCGGCGTGGCCGGGTCGACCAGGATGCCGCCGTACATACCCTGTGCGATGTGATCGGGAACGTCGCCCGCGGCGCAGTGGTACAGGAACATGCCGGGATAGAGCAGGCGCGCCTCTATCGTGGCGCTCTGGCCGGGAGCGACCGTCAGGTCCGCAGCCCCGCCCCCCTGGCCGGTCACAGCATGGAGGTCGATGTTGTGCGGCATGGTGCCGTCGTTGGTCAGCGTCAGGCGCAACACGTCGCCCACGCGGGCGCGGATGATCGGCCCCGGCGTCCCGGTCGTAACGGTGGTGTCGCCGTTGAGCCGGTAGCCCCAGGTGGTGTACTGCGTTCCGTTGGGATCGATCGCCTGGACCCCCTCCACCGCATCGAAGTGGACGTCGACGATGGCCTGGTAGTCGCGTGTCGCGGCCGGCGGAACGTCCGGCGCATAGGCGACGTTCACCTCGCCCGACGGCACCGATTTGAGATCGGCTTTCGGCGTCAGTGATGGCAGGACTGAATCCGCGGCACTCGGACCGGCTGCGCCGGCTCCGGAGGTGCTGGCCAGCGGCGAGGCTGCGGGGGCAACCGATGCGGGGACGGCCGATGCGGAGGCACCGGGACTGATAGCCGGTGCGGTCCACGCTGGGCCCTGGCGCGCCGCACAGCCCACCAATAGTGCCGCCGTCACAGCGATACAGGTGACACCCAGGCGTGCTTTCATCTTCTCGACCCTCACGACGATGATGCAGAATGAATAGGCACATGATTAGTATTCCTTTGATTCACTGTCATGGGCCATTCGGCCCTATTTCTCGCGCCGCGGATCGGCGGAACTAACGGCATGCGGCTGGAACTGACGCGTCGCAGCGACTACGCCGTCCGTGCTTTGACGGTCCTGGCCGCGCAGTCGGGTACCGTCGTGAGCAGCACGCGCATTCGCGAGCGGACCGCGATCCCGGCACGCTTCGTCGTGCCGGTCATGAGCGATCTCGTCCGCGCCGGACTGGTCGCGGCGCTCGTGGGAAGATCCGGCGGCTACCGCCTCGCGGTGGAGCCGGCCGGTGTCAGCATCCTGTCGGTCGTCGAGGCCGTGGAAGGCGTCCGTCGCCGGACGGAGTGTGCCCTCACCCAGCGGCCGTGTGGCAATGTTCCCTGCCGCCTGCACGGCGTCCTGGCGCGCGCCGACGAAGCCTACCTGGCCGAGTTGGCGGCGGTCTCGCTGGCAGACCTCGGGGATCCCCGTCCGGGAGACCCACAGCCCGACTGAGACCGCCCTGCGCGAGAGGCCGTCAGGAAACGCGGTCTTGCGCGGCCCGAATATACTTCGGCCGCATCGAACGATTGGACGCAGCCGAAGGATTGTCAGGGACTTGTCGAACGAGTCGGTTGAACGCGCCGTGGCGGGCTACCGCCAGCTGGTCGAGATACTCTCCGCCGCTCACTCGCCGGAGCCGCCCGCGTCGGGCGTCACCATGGCCCAGCTGCGTGTGCTGATGGTGCTGAGCGTGACCGGCGAGACGCGCATGTCGGACCTGGCCGCCAAGCTCAAGATAACGCTGTCCACGCTGTCGTCACTGGTCGACCGCCTGGTCGAGGCAGAGCTCGTACAGCGGCGGACGAACGAACTCGATCGGCGCAACGTCCTGGTATCGCTGACAGAACACGGCCTGGAGGCGCTGGACGCGCTCCAGGAGCTCGGCATCCATCACCTGCGCGCACTCCTGGCCCTGCTCGATGACGCGGGCCTGCAGACGGTCAACAACGCCCTCGAGCTGCTCGTTGCGGCTGCTCGACAATCCAGCCCGGAGGACTTCTCGTGAGCCGACTCTCGCAGCTTGCCGTCAGCCAGCGCAGCGTGACGCTGCTGCTCGCGACCGCCCTGTTCATTGCCGGCATCTCGGCGTGGGGAAGCCTCAAGCAGGAACTGCTGCCAGACGTCGACTTCCCGGTGATCACGGTCATCGCGCCCTACCCGGGCGTGGGCGCCACCGACGTCGCCAGCCAGGTCGCCGAGCCCATCGAGCGGGCCATCCAGAACGTCCCGCGCCTCAAGCAGATGCAGTCGACCTCGTCGAACTCGATTGCCCTGGTCGTCGCCCAGTTCTCGTTCGGCACCGACGTCAAGGCGACGCAGTCGACGATCGAGGACAGCATCCGCTCACTCGGGCTACCAAGCGCCGTGTCGCCGACGGTCCAGGCACTCAACATCAACGCCTCGCCGGTGATCATCGCCTCGATCGCCACGACCAACCAGTCGAGCCTCGACCAGGTCGCGGCCATCGCCCAGAACGAGATCCTGCCCGAGATCGAGGCGCTCGACGGCGTCGCCAGCGTCGACCTCACCGGCGGCCTGGAGCAGCAGGTCATCGTCAGTCTCGATCCGGCCAAGCTGGCCGACGCCGGAGTCAGCCTGCAGCAGGTGACCGGCATCCTGCAGGCCAACAACGTCACCGTCCCCTCAGGCCAGCTACCGGGCAGCGGCGACCGCATTCCCGTGTCGACGCTGGGCCGGCTGACCTCGCTCGACCAGATCAAATCGCTCGTCGTCGGTGTCCGCCAGCCGCAGGTGGCACCCGGCACTACCCCGGCCCCGAACGCCGTGCCCACGCCGGTAACCATCGGCGACCTGGGCACGGTCGAAGAAACGGCCGTGGCCACCACCGGCTACGCGCGCACCAACGGCCAGCCGGCGCTGACACTGACCGTCGCCAAGACCTCGTCGGCAAACACCGTCCAGGTGGCCGATGAGGTGCAGGCAAAGCTCGACGAGATTGCTGCCAGCCACCAGTCGGAAATGACCGTGGCGACGGTGTCCGACCTGTCGCGCTTCATCGTCGAGTCGCAGGACGGCCTCCTGCGCGAAGGCGGTTTGGGCGCCCTGTTCGCGGTGATTACCATCTTCCTGTTCCTGTTCAGCCTGCGCTCGACGCTCGTCGCGGCAATCAGCATCCCGCTCTCGGTACTCACCGCGCTGGTGCTCATGCAGGTCTCCGACATCACCCTCAACGTGATGACCCTGGGCGGCCTGGCGGTGGCTGTTGGACGCGTCGTCGACGACGCCATCGTGGTCCTGGAGAACATCTACCGTCACCGTGCCCTGGGCGAGGAACGGCTGACGGCGGTCATCAACGGACCGCGCGAAGTTGCGCGTGCCATCGCCTCGAGCACCGCCACCACGGTCATGGTCTTCCTGCCCATCGGCTTCGTGGGCGGCCTCGTCAGCCAGCTGTTCCTGCCCTTCGCGCTGACCGTCACCTTCGCCCTGCTCGCGTCACTGGTGTGCGCGCTGACGGTCGTGCCCGTGCTTGCCTACCTGTTCATCGGCCGGGTCAACCTGACCGTCGACGAGGACGGCGAGCCGCGCAACTCGCTCTGGATCAAGGTCTACACACCGGTCATTCGCGCCGCGTTGCGCAACCGCTGGACGAAGTGGGCCGTGCTCCTGGTCGCTGCCCTGCTGTTCGGCGGCTCGCTGGCGCTGATTCCGCACATCCCGACGCAGTTCATCAACACCGGCTCGGAGAAGATCCTTGGCATCACCCTCATTCCGCCGGCCGGCACGTCATCCCAGGAGGTGCTCGCCCAGGCCACGCAGGCCGAGACCATCCTGCAGGCACAGCCGCACGTCGAGCTGGTACAGGTGTCGGTGCCCGGCGAGGGCGAGACCGGCTTTTCGACCCTGCTCGCCGCGCTGCAGGGACAGCCGGCCAACTCGGCGACCGTCACCGTGCGGCTCGATCCGTCGGCCGACCTGACGGCCGAGACGACGCAGCTGTCGGCCGCTCTCGATCCGATCAAGACCGGCGGCTACGACACCACCGTGTCCCAGACCGCCGGCTTCACCTCGAACAACCTCAATATCATCGTCAGCGGCTCCGACACGTCCGGCGTGGCGACGGCCACCCAGGCCGTGCTCACCGCCATTCGCGGGCGCAGCGACCTGGCCAACGTACGTACCGACCTGGTCAAGGCCACGCCTTCGATCGAGGTCCACGTCGACCCCAACAAGGCGGTCGGGATCGGCTCGACCGCGGCCCAGATCGGCGCCGAGGTACACGCGGCGCTGAGCCCGACAACGGTGGCCAACATCACCCTCGACAGCCAGACGAGGTCGGTGCCGCTGGTGGTCAACCTGGGCACCAACGGCCCCACGTCGGTGGACACGCTGCGCAACATGCTCGTGGGCACGACGCACAAGGTGCCCCTGCTGGCCGTCGCCGACGTCCAGCAGGTTGACGTGCAGGGCAGCATCACGCGCATCGACGGCGCACCGGCAGCGCAGATCACCGGCGAGATCACCAGCGCCGACACCGGCACCGTGTCGAAGGACATCCAATCCACCATCGACTCGCTCCAGGCCCAGGGCCAGATCCCGGCCGGGATCGATGTCCGTCTGGCCGGCGTCACGCAGCAGCAGAACGAGGCCTTCGGCGGCCTGTACAACTCCATGGCCGTGGCCGTGCTGCTGATCTACGTGATGCTGGTGCTCACCTTCAACTCGCTGGTCACGCCGTTCATCATCCTGTTCAGCCTGCCGCTGGCGACGATCGGCGCCTTCCCGGCCCTGCTGCTCACCGACCGCGCGCTGGGCGTCAGCTCGCTGATCGGCTTCCTGATGCTCATCGGCATCGTGGTCACCAACGCCATCGTGTTGCTCGACCTCGTCGAACGGTTGCGCTCAGAGGGTCACTCCACGCACGACGCGCTGATCGAGGGTGGACGGACACGCGTCCGACCCATCCTGATGACCGCCTTCGCCACGATTCTTGCCCTCATCCCGCTGGCGGCGGGCTTTGAGCAGGGGTCGATCATCGCCGCCGAACTGGGCACCGTGGTCATCGGTGGCCTGTTCAGCTCGACGCTGCTGACGCTGCTGGTCGTGCCGGTGGTCTATTCGCTGGTCGAGGGTGGCAAGAGCGCCGTGTTGCGCAGGTTCGGCCACCAGCCGACCGAGGTCGCCGTGGTGCCCGCCCCCGCGGCGGCCGTTACGGTGATCCCGGCCACGCCAATGCCGACGCCTGCGTCCGAACCCCCGCTGGTCGCCCCGGAACGCCCACACGAGCTCGATCACGGTCTGCTCGACCACCTGCGCACCGATCTCGGCCGGCTGGCCCGCGGCCGCTCCCGGCAGCGAAGGTAAGCGCGCCCGCCGACCTATACTCGGACAGCCGATGAAGCAGCTGTACCACCCCGACGACCTGGCCTCCATGGACCCGCTGGTGCTGATGAAGAACCTCGACCACGTGCGCATGACCAGCCGCCGGTTGAGCTACGTCCTGCAGCAGCAGGTGCACCTGTACACGCCCGAAGCGAACCGCATCCGGGGCGAGATCGACCAGTACGTCGAGGCCGAGCGTCAGATCGAATGGGAGATGGCCCGCCGCGGGCTACGCGCCTAGGACTGGGCGGGCGCCACCGACAGGTTCATGGGCGCGCCACCGCTGCGCCGCTCGAGGCTGATGCGCTCCTCCTCGATGACCCGCTGGGCCAACGCCGAGAGCCGCGGCAGGTCGAGCAGGCTGAACGAGATACCGTGTTCGGCCAGCTCCGGATAGCCCAGCCCATGAAAGGCACCGCGGGCAGCAACGGCACACATCTCGTCGTATAGGGCCGGCCATGCCACGCGCCGACGGTGGTAGCAGAAACGAACGAACTCGAGTGATTCGTCCGGTGTCCTGGGTTGCTCCCCAGAAACGCCGGGCACGGACGAGCTAGCGGCAGGCTGAAAAGACGACATAACCCTCTCCAAACGCGACGTTCGAGTGCCAACGTGACGCCGCGTGCGTGATCATTTGCTCGGAATACCGGCCGCGAAACCTTGCGGCGTGGGACCCCGACTCCTCCCTGGTCACCGCCCCGGCCTGGGGCGTTGGGGCGGCCCGAGACCGGGATTGTAGGCCAGCAACGGCCGATGGTGTAAGGCGAACGTCCACGATCTTGTCCACCTTCTTTTCCACACCACTCGGCACCGGCCGGCCGGACAGTGAAGACGCCCCCGGGGCGCGGTCCGGGGGCGTCAGGAGTGTGCGTGGTACCGCATATCGGATTCGAACCGATGATCTCCGCCTTGAGAGGGCGGTGTCCTGGGCCTCTAGACGAATGCGGCACGGACGCGGGGAGCCCAAGGCAACCCGCGGGCCGAGTTTAGCAAGAGCCGCGCGCGGCGAGCAATCGCTACAGGCGGTGAGACTCGATGAACGAGCGCACGGCGTCGGCAACCTGCTCGTAGCTCTTCTCGCCGACGACCAGGCCGTAGTGCGAGTGGGCACCGAAGGGCAGGTAGTCGGCGCCCAGCCACTCGGCCAGCCGTTCGCTGTCGGCCTCGAGGAACCAGCGATCGAGACCGGCACCGATGACCAGCTTGGGCACGTCGGGCAGGTTCTCGCGCGCGATCGACACCCCCTCCAGCATCTGCCGCCGAGCGGCGCCCGATTCGGCGCCCATCATGTGCTGGATGCGCATCACATCGGCTTGCGTCAGGTCGGCGTTCTGGCGCACCAGCTGGTCGATCGGCGCGTCCCAGCCGAGCAGCTCGCGGCGGTACTCGCGCGGCAGCAGGCGGACGACGTGTGACGGTGGTGGCTCGAGGAGCTCTGCCGGCAGGGCCGGGCTGAGCAGCACCAACGCGGATACCGGTACTTCCTGGATGAGCCGCAGCGCCAGCAGCGCGCCCATGCCGTGGCCGATGACGATGGGCGGGCGAGGCATGTAGTCGACGCCGGCGATTGCGTCGGCGACGTAGCTCTCGAAGTCGAGCTCCCCGAAGTCGGCTGTCTGTGACCAGTAGTGGCCGCGCAGGTTGAGCGCGTGTCCCTCCCAGCCGCGTGGCGCGAAATAGCCCAGGAAACGATGCCACAGCCACGAGCCGGCGAGCTCGCCGTGCAGCAGGTACAGGGGACGGCGGCGCGATCGGCGCTCGGGCAGCCACGACTCGACATACAGGCCACGCTCGGCGATGACCCGTTCGTCCTTGCGAATGGGCCGCGGCGGTCGCGTGCGCGTCGTGGGACGCTCGGTGGTGTCGTCGTGGCCGCTCTGCTGATCTCCGGCGTGGCCGTTGCCGCGGCCGCCTGCCGAACGTATGAACGCGAGCAGCTCGTCGTCGTCAGGACTCATTCGAACAGCGCGTGGAAGACGAGGCCGGTAGCGGCCTTGGGCTGGAAGTACGTCGACTTGGGCGGCATGTGCTCGCCTGCCGCTGCCACCTCCATGACGGCATCGACGGGGGTAGGCGCGAGCAGGAAACACGCTTCGGCTGCACCGGAGTCGACCGCGCCGATTGCCTGTCGCGCGTCGCTGGTGTAGGTCAGCGGCGGTTTCTTGAGCACGAAAGCCTGGTTGGTTTTA
>CAZSWK010000023.1:0-12654 GCA_964610835.1 uncultured Anaerolineaceae bacterium
GGCCTCGTTCCAGGGCACGCGGCCGGCGGCGGTCATGATGCGATCGACGTGGCCCATGCCCGCGAGCAGCACCACGTCGCCGGGGCGGGCCAGGTCAAAGGCCTGGCGGATGGCGCGGTCGCGGTCCGGGATGAGGAACAGGTCCTGATCGCGCCGCCGGCCGGCTTCCTCGGCGCCCACGGCGATCTCCTCGAGGATGGCCATGCGGTCCTCGTCGCGCGGATCGTCGTCGGCAAGTACCACCACGCGGCAGCGCTCGCCCGCCGCGCGGCCCATCATCGGCCGCTTCAGGGTGTCGCGCGCGCCGGGTGAACCGAAGACGGCGATCAGGCCGCCACCGCGCGCGACGGCGTGCGGCGCGAGCGAGTCGAGTGCCGCCTCGAGTGCCCCGGGCGTATGGGCAAAATCCACGAAGACCGTGAACGGCTGGCCCATCTCCACGCGCTGCAGCCGGCCCGGCACGCCCGCCAGCGCCGCCAGTCCGTGGCGCATCGCATCGGAGTCGAGATCGAGCGCCTCGCCCACGCCGATCGCGGCCAGGGCGTTGTACGCGTTGAAGCTGCCGGTCAGCTGCAGCTCGAGATCGTCCTCCCAGCGCGGCGTGCGCACGCGCAGGTGCAGTCGGTGCCCGTCGTCGTGCACGCGGGTGGCATAAATGTCGGCCGCGGCATCGGGGTCGACGGCGTATGTCAGCACTCGGGCGCCCGCCTCGCGGGCTGCTTTCACGAAGCCGGACGCCTCGCGGTCCTCGGCGTTGATCACGGCAGCCTTGCCCCAGCCCTTGTCCGGATTCGTGGCGCTCACCGCGAGGCGCTCGAAGAGCGACCGCTTGGCCGCCACATATGACTCGTACGTGCCATGCAGGTCGAGGTGCTCGTGGGTGATGTTGGTCAGCACCGCCACGTCGTAGGCGACCTCGGCGACACGCTCGAGCGCCAGGCCGTGCGAGGTCGTCTCGACGACGGCGAAGCGATCGCCGGCAGCGACCATGCGCGCCAGGTCGGCCTGGATGATGGGCGCCTCCGGCGTGGTGTGCCCGGTCTCGCCGCTGCTCTGCCCGCCGATCACCACGTCGACCGTGGTCAGCATGCCCGCCTGCTGGCCGCCCGCGTCGAGCATGGAGCGCGCCAGGTAGCAGGTCGACGTCTTGCCGTCGGTGCCGGTCACCCCCACCACGCCCAGCGTGCGGCTGGGAAAGTCGTGGAACCAGGCCGCGCTCGTGGCGAGGGCCGGGCGCGATTCGTGGACGAGCACCTGGGGAACGCCCAGGCGCGCGATGGCGTGCTCGGCGACGACCGCGGAAGCACCGCGCTCGACGGCCGCCGCCGCGTAGTCGTGGCCGTCGCTCTCGGCGCCCGGCACGGCCACGAACAGCTGGCCGGCGTCCACCGCGCGCGAGTCATAGGCCACGCCGCTGATGGCAAGCGTCGCGACCGACGCGCCCGGCCCGGCCAAGACCGAACGCAGCATGCCGCGTAGCTCGAGTTCGCGGACCAGGTCGCCGAGGCGCCGCGCTTCGCTCACGCCCCCAGTTTCGTCCAACGTGCGATCACCCGCGGCGGAGCATGGAGCGCAGCATGGCGATCGACTCCTCGAGCTCGGGTATGTGCAGCACCAGCGAGTAGGCGCCGTACACCAGGGTCCCGACGCCGGCGGCCAGCAGCGCCTGCAGCAGCAGCGCGACCTTGCCCGGTGAGTCGCCGATCATCGGATCTGTCAGGCGCACCACGACCAGGGTGGCCAGACCCGCCACGATGGCGCCGACGACGAACAGGACGAAGGGCCGCACGATGCTTTCGATGCCCAGGCCGGGCATCCGCCGCCAGAGCAGCAGGGCCAGGGCCCCCGCCTCCGCCCAGCCGCCCGCCGACAGGCCCAGGCCGATGCCCGACAGGCCCATGCTGCCGGTCGTGGCCACCGCCACGACGGCGAAGACGGCCATGTCGAGCAGTGCCGTGAAGACTGGCGTGCGCGTGTCATGGCCGCTGTAGAAGGCGCGCGTCAGGATGACCACCAGCGAGTGGCCGGCCAGGCCCAGCAGCAGGAATGACACCGTGTCGGCGGTGAGCGAGATGGCGTGCTCGTCGAGGCCGTAGCCAAAGAGCAACGTGACACCCTGCCGGCGCAACACGATGCCGATCGCCGTCAGGAAGAGCATTACCCACAGCAACAGGCGCAGCGAGCGAACGACGAGCGCGCCGAAGTCGCGCGTCGAGCCCTCGGCGATGGCGCGTGACAGCGACGGCAGGAGCACCACGCCCAGCGGGAAGCCGATCACGCCGAGCGGGATCTGGACCACCGTCCAGGCGACGTTGTAGGCGGTCACAGCACCCAGCCCGACTCCCGTGGCGAGCGTCGTGGCGATGATGAACGTGATCTGGTTGGCACCCAGGCCCAGCGCGCGCGGGGCCATCAGCGCCAGGACCTGGCGCGCCTGCGGATCGGACAGGTCGATCTCGAAGGACAGCTCGAAGCGCTCGCGCACCATGGGCACTATCTGCACCCCCAGGTGCAGCAGCGAGCCGATTACGACGCCGATAGCCAGGCCCTCGACGCCGAGGCTGGGGCCCAGGAACAGTGCGCCGCCGATGATGGCGACGTTGTAGAGCGACGGCGCGGCGGCCGCGGCGGCGAAGCGACCGCGGGCGTTGAGCACCGCCGACGCTACGGCACCGACCGCGAGCAACGCCGGCGAGATGAGCATGATGCGCGTCAGGCGGACGGTCAGCTCGGTGCCCACCGCGTCGAAGCCGGGGGTGATAAGCGGCACGATCTGGGGCGCGAAGATGGCCACCACCGCGGCGGCGATGAGCAGCGCCACGAGGACCAGGTTCAGCACGGTCGAGACGACGCGCCACGCCCGCTGCTCCTCCTCGCGCGCAAACAACCCGGCCAGCACCGGGATCATGGCCGAGGACAGCGCGCCGGCCGCGACCAGCTGGAAGATTGTGTCGGGCAGACGGAACGCGGCGAAGTAGGCGTCGAGCTGCACGCCGGCACCGAACTCGTTGGTGATGACCACCAGGCGCACCCAGCCCAACACGCGCGACAGGAAGAAGGCGCCGGCCACGATCAGTCCGGCGCGCGCCAGCGTCCCTCCCCTCGCGGTGACGGTTTCGGTCAGCTCCCCGGTCCCTCTTCGCTATGGCCGCGCCCGCGCGGCTCGTTCATCGGCCCGAGCGCGGGTGCGCCTGCCGGTACGCGGAGCGTAGCCGCGCGGGAGTCACGTGGGTGTACACCTGCGTCGTGCCCAGGCTGGCGTGGCCCAGCAATTCCTGCACCACGCGCAGGTCGGCGCCGCCGTCGAGCAGATGGCTCGCGAAGGAGTGCCGCAGGGTGTGCGGGGATGAGCCGGTCGGCGCGCCCGCGGCACGCATCAGGCGGTCCAGCCGGTAGCGCAGGCCGCGCACGCCGAGCGGCGCACCCTTGGCGTTGAGAAAGATGACGCCCGTGTCCGGGGCGCCACCCGCCAGCAGGGCCGGCCGGCCACCGCGCAGGTACATATCGAGCGCCAGGCAGGCCGGCCGGCCGAGCAGTGCCACACGTTCCTTGCGGCCCTTGCCCAGCACGCGCAGCTCGCCGCGGCCAAGGTCCAGGTCGGCCAGACGCAGCGCGGCGAGCTCACTTATGCGCAGGCCGGCCGCGTAGGCGGTCTCGACCAGTGCCGTGTCACGCAGCACGAGCGGCCGCTTCGTGCTCGACGTGCCGGCCTCGTGAATGACAGCCGCAACCTGTGCCACGCCGAGCACCTGCGGCAAGCGGCGCGGCAGTCGTGGCGTTACGGCCGCGGCCCACGGGTTGGCAGCCACCAGCCCCTCGCGCTGGGCGTGGCGGTAGAAGGAGCGCAGTGCCGCGAGGCGGCTGCTGATCGAGCGCCGCGCCAGGCCACGCTCGGTCAGCTCGGCAACGTAACCGCGGACCTGGGCGCGCGTTGGACTGCGCCAGTCGGCCTCGCGCTCGGCGAGCCATTCGAGGTACTGGCCGACGGCGGTCGCATAGGCGCGCCGGGTGTGTTCGGAGGCGTCACGAGCGGCGAGCCGGGCAAGGAACGCATCGAGCGCGTCGGCACCGGTCACCGGCCCACTCAGGCGGCCGGACGCGAGCGGCGCCCGCTGCTCGCCGACGATCCGCTGCGGCGCCGCGAGCCACCCGTCGGACGAGCCCCCCGGCGACCGGACGAGCCACGTCCGCGCGGGCGTTGAAGCGCCTGCGGATTGGGCTCGCCGCCGGCCAGGCGCACACCCGGGATGATCTCGCTCGGCAACTCGATCGAGGCACCGCAGCGCAGGCAGATGCCCTGCTCGCCCTCACGCGCGACAGGCCCGTCATCGGCATCGTGGAGTGCACCGAGCGGCTCGCGCGAGCTGGTGAAGTCGCACTTGGGATAGCGCGAGCAGCCCCAGAAGACACTGCCCGTTCGCCGCGCCCGACGGGCGACGAGGTGACCTTCTCCGCACTTGGGGCACACCACCTCGAAGGCAAGCGGTTCGGGCGGCGGTGGGCCATTCTTCTTGATGTAGCCGCACTCGGGGTAGCGCGAACAGCCGGCGAACGGGCCGAAGCGCCCGCGGCGCGCCACGAGCACGCCCTCGCCGCATTGCGGGCACGGCTCGCCGACGCCCTCGACAGCCAGCGTCTCCGGCTCGTCTCCCGGGAGCGGCCGCGTCTCGCGGTGCTCGGGGTAGAGCGAGCACGCCAGGAACCAACCGGTCGGGCCGAGCTTGCGCACCATGGGATGGCCCAGCGAGCACACCTCGTCGGTTTCCTCGGTCGTGAAGTCGCGCCGGTGTAGCTCCTGGCGCTTCTGGTTGACCAAGCCCACGAAGGGTTCGTAGAACTGGCGCAGCAGCGGCACCCACTGGCGCGTGCCGGCGGCGATCTCATCGAGGTCGGTCTCCATGCGCGCGGTGAAGTCGGGGTCCACGAACTCGCCGAAGTGCTGGACGAGCAGATCGGTGACCACATCGCCCACGGGTTCCGGGCGCAGCCGCCGCTCGACCACCTTCACGTAGCCACGATCGATGATCGTGGTGATGGTGGCCGCATAGGTCGACGGGCGGCCGATGCCACGCTCCTCGAGGGCCTTGATCAGCGTCGCCTCCGTGTAGCGCGGCGGAGGCTGGGTAAAGTGCTGGTTGGGCGTTACTTCGCGCACCTGGGTGCGCTCGTCGACGGTCAGCGCGGGCAGCGTGCGCTCGGGCTCCTCCGTGGCATCGTCGGTTCCCTCCGTGTACACGCGGCTGAAGCCATCGAACGTCGTCCGCGTGGCAGTCGCACGCAGCTCGTAGCGTCCGTCGGCCAGCTCAACCGTGGTCGTTTCCAACTCCTTGGCGGCCATCTGCGACGCCAGCGCGCGCTGCCAGATGAGCCGGTAGAGGCGCAGCTGCTCGGCGCTCAGCGAAGCGGCCAGCGAATCGGGATCGCGCGCAAAGCTGGTCGGCCGGACCGCCTCGTGCGCCTCCTGCGCGCCCTTACTCTTCTTGGCCTCACGCTTCGGCCCCCGGTAGACGTATTGCAGGCCGTAGCGGGTCGCGATCACGTCGCGCGCCTCGTGCAGGGCCACCGACGCGATGTTCGTCGAGTCGGTGCGCATGTAGGTGATCAACCCGACGCGTCCCTGGGCCGTATCGATGCCCTCGTACAGGTCCTGCGCGACACGCATGGTGCGCTTGGGATTGAAACCGAGGCGGCGACTCGCCTCCTGCTGCAGCGTGCTGGTGGTAAAGGGCGGCGTCGGGTTCCGCCGGTTCTTCTTGCGGTTGACCGACTTGACCTGCGGCCTGGTGCCGCGCAGCGCGGCGGCATGCTCATGCGCCCCTTCGCCGTCGCCGATGTCGATGTTCTTGCCGTCGATGCGCACCAGCTCGGCAGTGAAGGTTTCGCCGCGATCTGTGGCCAGCAGCGCCTCGATCGACCAGTACTCGCGCGGCACGAAAGCCGTTATCTCGCGCTCGCGCTCGACGACGAGCCGGACAGCCACCGACTGGACGCGCCCCGCGGACAGCCCGCCACGCACCTTGCGCCACAGCAGCGGGGAAAGCGTGTAGCCCACCAGCCGGTCGAGGATGCGCCTCGTCTGCTGCGCGTCGACCAGGTTGCGGTCGATGCCACGTGGGTGGGCGAAGGCCTCTCGAATCGCCTCTGGAGTGATCTCGCTGAAGGTCACCCGGCGCGCCTTGTCGGGCGCTACATGGGCCGCCTCGGCCACATGCCAGGCAATCGCCTCTCCTTCGCGGTCAAGGTCGGTGGCCAGGAAGACAGCGTCAGCCTCCCTGGCCTCCTTGGCGATGCTCTGGACCTGCCGGCGGCGATCCTCACTGATCACGTACTCGGGCGCGAAGTCGTGCTCGACGTCGACGCCCAGCTTGTTCTTGCCAGGGTTCTCGGGGAGGTCGCGGACATGACCGTACGACGCCAGGACCCGGTAGCCGGGCCCCAGGTAGCGTTCGATTGTTCGCGCCTTGGCCGGTGATTCGACGATCACCAGGTTCTTGCTCATTTTTTCGAGTCTAGCGCCACTGCTGCATTGCCAAAGGCCGCAGCGTAGCGGTCAGAGCGAACGGATGCGCGCGAGCAGGTCCTCGTCGGGCTCCTCGTCGTCGAACGAGTCTTCCGGCTCGACCGGCTGCTCTCCCTTTGGCGCGGCCTGTGTATCTGGCCTGGCCTGCGGCTCGGCGCCGGCCGCGTCGGCCGCCACCGGCACCTCGATCACGCGGATGGTCGAGATCGGCAGGATGAAGGTGGAGTTCCGGTCGTGGACGAACGCCGGCCGCTTGCCGTCGATGGTGCGCACATTGGTGCAGCGCAGGCTGCGGTCGCCGCCCGCAGGCATGGCCTCGAGATCGCACAGGATGGGCATCTCGCCCAGCAGGTGGACGATGACGTTGGTAATCACCCGCGTAGTGTCGCCGTTGCCGGGCCGCACCGGCAACGGTACCTAGGTCCGGTCGCGGTCTCGCCCGGCAGAACTGCCGCTGCCGCTCGCTCACCGGGCGAGCGGCCCGGCGACTATGTAGGCCGGGCCGGCCGGCTGCACCCAGCCACGCATCAGCAGCATGGTCACCGCGCTCGACACCACCGCCGGGGCGAGACCGGTGTCGGCGACCAGGCTGTCGAGCCCCGCCGGACCGGCCACGAGACGCGTGGCCACGGTCCGCTCCGTCTCGCCGAGCATGGCCAGGGCGGGTGCCACGTCGCTTTTCCCGGGCGCCGCCACCGCACCTTTCGCGGGCGCAGCGGGATGGTCCGCCCGCTCCGGCCCAGGCGCAAAGTAGCCCAGATCTTCGATGAGCTCGTCGAGGCCGACCAGCGGCCGCGCCGGCGTCTCGCGCAGCAGTGCAAGCGCGCCGGCTGTCGCCCAGTCACCGACCCTGCCCGGTGCCACGAACACCGGCCGCTCCAGCTCCAGTGCCCGGTTGGCCGTGATCAGCGCGCCGCTGCGGCGCGGCGCCTCGATGACGACCGTCGCGTCGCCGAGTGCCGCGATGATCCGGTTGCGGCGCGGAAAGGTCCCGAGGCGCGGCACGGTGTCGGGAGGATGCTCGCTGATGATCGCGCCACCCGTCGCGATGATCCCGGCGCGCAGCCGTTCATGGGCACGTACGCTGGGGTGGCGATGGCCGCCACCGATGACCGCCACCGTCCGGCCTCCCGCTTCGAGCGTCGCCGCGTGTGCCGCGCCGTCGATACCCACCGCCAGGCCACTCACGATGGTGACGCCACACTCCACCAGGCGGCGCACGATGCGCGTGGCCAGCAGGCGTCCGGCCGGCGTTGGCCGCCGCGTGCCGACGACCGCGACCAGCCGTGGGCGGAACAGGATCTGCGCGTCACCCATGATGTTGATGACCGCTGGTGGCGGGTCGAGGTCGCGCAGGCGGCGCGGATAGTCGGCGTCAAGCGCGGTCATCGTCGACAGGCCCATTTGTTCGATGTCCCGCAGACGCAGCGCGGGCGCGCTGGCCGTCCGGCGCAGCTCGCCAAGTGCCTTGCCGGTGATCGGCGGCCGACCTTCGCTCTTGCGCACCTCTGCGCGCCAGGCGTCCACGCGTCCATCGGCCGCACCCGCCAGCACCTCGCGCGCGGAGCCGAACCGTGCCAGCAGGCGGGCCGTGGTCTCATCACCGACACCCGGCGTCGAAGCCAGGGCTATCCAGGCATCGCGTTCCTGCGGTTCGGCCACGGTCAGGCAGCCAGACGCTCGTCCGGGTTGGCCTGCGGATCGCGCAACTGTGCCGCGGCGAGAATGTCGGCCACGTCGACCTGGACCGTGGCGGCCAGGTCGGCGATCGTGCGCGCCACGCGCATGACGCGGTGGATCGAGCGACCGCTGGCGTGGTTGCGCTCGGCCCAGTCGGCCAATGCACGGCCGGCGGCGGGCGTCAGCGCGCACAGTTCCTGGACGGCGGCGGCCGGCAGATGAGCATTCGCGCGGCCGACATTGCGCACCAGCGCCACGGCGCGTGCCTTGCATATCCGCTCGCGCACGACCGCGCTCGTTTCGAGTCGCGCGTCGTCCAGCAGTTGCGCGGGTGGCAGGCGCGCCATCGCGATCTGCATGTCGAAACGATCGAGCAGCGGCCCGCTCACGCGCCGGACGTAGCGCTCTGGCTCGCCCGTGGAACAGCGGCAGCGCCGCTGCGGATCGCCGAAGTTGCCACAGCGGCAGGGATTCATGGCCGCGACGAGCTGGAAGCGGGCCGGATAGCGGACGCGTCCGTGAGCCCGCGCGATGGTCAGGATCCCCTCCTCGAGCGGCTCGCGCAGTGCGTCGAGCGCCGGCCGGTCGAATTCGGCCAGCTCGTCCAAGAACAGCACGCCACGATGGGCGCGCGTGGCCTCGCCCGGGAGGAGCTGCGGTCCGCCACCCACCAGCGCCACGTACGAGCTGGTGTGGTGCGGCGCGCGAAAGGGTCGGTCGCGCCGCAGACCGTCGTCGCGCAGCTCGCCGGCGACACTCGCGATCACGGTGACCTCGAGCGCCTCGTCGTCATCGAGCGGCGGCAGCAGCCCGGGAATGGTCCGGGCGAGCAGCGTCTTGCCGGCGCCGGGCGGCCCGACCAGCAGCAGGTTGTGGCCGCCCGCGAGAGCCACCTCGAGTGCCCAGCGAGCGTGCTGCTGGCCGCGAATGTCGGCCAGGTCCACGGGCTCGAGCGGGGCAGTAAGCGCGCTCGAGGATGGCCGGCCGGTGGTCGGGGGCACGGACGGCCGCGACAGCTCGACGGCCGGCCGGCGCGCCGCGCGACCCGCAGTCCTGCCACGCGGCCCCGCTACCAGCCGCGCGGCATCGTCGAGCCCCTCCACGCCGATTGCCTCGACGCCGTTCACCAGGCGTGCCTCGGCCTCGTTGGCGTGTGGAACGACCACGCGCCGATAGCCCTGTCGTGCGAGCGTGGCGACCATCGGCAGGACCCCCGGCACGGCCTCGACCGTGCCCGAGAGCGACAGTTCCCCGAGCAGCGCCCACGAGCCATTACCGCGCCTGATCTGGCGCGACGCCACCAGGATGCCGACGGCAATCGCCAGGTCGTAGGCAGCGCCGCGCTTGCGGATGTCGGCCGGGGCCAGGTTCACCGTTATGCGCGACGCCGGGTAATCGAAGCCTGCATTCCGAATGGCACCGCGCACTCGCTCACGCGCCTCCGAAAGAGCGGCGTCGGGCAGGCCGACGATGTGGCACGCGGGCAGGCCCGGGGCGACGTCGATCTCGACGCGCACCAGCTCGCCGCGCAGCCCGTTGATCACGGCGGTCACGAGCGTGGCAAGCACGCCGCCACGCTAGCTCGAGCGACTCTTCCGGCGCTTATTCCACGCTTTGCGGCCGCTTATCAAGGCTTTGCCGACCTCGACTATCGAACCTTCGCACTGCACGTGCTGGTTTGGCGAGGAGTAGCCAACTGGTCATACGTGCGCTGGGCGCACACTAAGCGCGAATCGGGCGGTCGCAGGTGGGCAGCGGGCGCACATTCCGCGCTCAGCACCGCACATTCCACGCTCAACTCAAGCCGCAAATCCACTCGCCACCACCGGACGCAGGCCGGAGATCGGACATTACGTGCGCCAGGAGCGTGTTTGACCAGATACAAGCGTCGGCGCCCAATGGCGCGAAGTCAGGCGAGGTAGCCCTTCCAGGCCCGGCGCTCCGGGTGGTTCGTCGGGTTGGCGCCGGTACGATGCCCGCATGCAGGAGACAGCCCTGGCCGACGACGAGCTAACCCACTTCTACGACGATCTCGCCGCCGACTACACGGCGCTCTATGCCGACTGGGACACCGCCGTACGGCAACAGGGCGAGGTGATCTACCAGCTGATGAAGTCGCTCGCCCGAGGCGCAACCCAGACCGTGCTCGACGCCACGTGCGGCATCGGCACCCAGGCCATCGGCCTGGCGATGCACGAACTGACGGTGACCGGCAGCGACCTGAGTGTCGCGGCCATCGAGCGCGCCCGGCGCGAAGCGCGCCGCATGGGGGTGCGCGCAGAGTTCCGCGTGGCCGACGTCCGCTCGCTCGCCGACACTATCCGGGGTCCGTTCGATGCCGTGGTCAGCCTTGACAACTCCCTGCCGCACCTCATCACGCCGGCCGGCCTGCACGCCGCGCTGGACAACCTGCGCCGGCTGCTGCGCGACGATGGAATGCTGCTGATCAGCACGCGCGACTACGACGCGCTGCTTGTCCAGCGGCCGTCCGGCGAGGTGCCACGCATGCATGGGCAGCCGGGAGAGCGGAGCATGGTCGTGCAATCGTGGAACTGGGACGAGCACGAGCCGATCTACACCCTGCACCAGTTTGTGATCTGCGAAGGCCCGCCGGAGAGCTGGTCCGTCCGCCATCTCGTCACCCGCTATCGCGCCTGGACGCGGCAGGAGCTGGCGCGCGCCGCGTCCGAGGCAGGCTTCGTCGAGGTGCGCTGGCTCGATCCTGCTGAAACCGGCTACTTCCAGCCAGTCATGGTCGGGTTCAAGCGCTGATCGGGCGGTCCGCCCTGCGCTGCGTCCACGCCTCTCTTATCGGTATGACCGATGATTCGTCCGCTTCGCGCGCCTGCCCGACCTGGCCGACAGACACGCCTACCGCGCTTCGAGAGTTCGCCTACCGCGCTTCGAGAGTTCGCCTACCGCACTGCGACCGCTCGAAACGGCCCGCCGAGTGTGGCCAGGGGGAGCCAAACCCGGCTTCGGGAGTGTCGCCGCCGGGCGATTCATCGGCGTGACCAATAGGGCCCGTGTGCGCGCCCGCCTGCTACCGGTCCTGGTGCAGGACACGCTCGCGGCGCGCAGCCGGACTCAGGCGCCGGCGGGAGCGAGCTCGAAGGCGGTCTGCTCCACGGCGTCGGTGGCCTGCTGGTCGAGCAGCTGCGCCAGCTCGACGACGCCACGCGCGATGGCCGAATCGGAACGGTTGAGCATGAATGGCGTGCCGCTGTTGAGCGATGAGATCGCGGCGCGATAGTCGTTGCCGATCTGCTGCTCGATTTGGCGTTTCAGCACGTGCTCGACGGACTTCACGCTGATGCCGGTGAACGCGTTTGAGCGGTTTAGCACCAGCATCAGGCGCTCGTTGGGTACGCCCAGCTGGCTCATCGTGGCCAGCACCAGACGCACGTTCTTGATGCACGAGAGGTCGGCCGTCAGCACCACAATCAGGCGGTCGGCCGCGCCGATCACGTCAAGCGTGTGGTCGTCGAGCTGCTGGTCCATGTCGACGACCACGTAGTCGTACATGGTGCGCAGGATCTCGACGATGCGCAGTACGTGATGCTGCTCCTTGCTGACCAGCTCGGCCGATTCGGGCATCGGCGGCGCCAGCAGCAACTCGATGCCGGACTCGTGGCGCACCATCAGCCGCCGCACGACATCGGGGTCGATGCCCGTGGCGGTCACGACATCGACGATCGAATGCAGGTTGGTGCCCAGATCGAGAAAGACGCGGTGGTCACCGAACTGGAGGTTGCCGTCGACCAGCGCCACGCTGCGCTTCTGTTCGCGCTGGAGCGCGATCGCCGTGTTGATCGCCAGCGTCGTCGTCCCCACGCCGCCCTTGGCGCCGTAGAAGGCGAGAACGCGGCCGAATGCCTGCTTCTGCTGCGGGGCCGGTCGCGGAGCAGGCGCGAAACGCGCCAGCAGACCGCGCAAGCGTGCCGACAGCTCCTGTGGATGGACCGGCTTGGCCAGGTAATCGTCGGCGCCGGCGCGCAGCCCGCGCACCTTGCTGTCCACGTCGTTGCCGCTGCCGAGCAGGATGACAGGCGTGTGCGAGCCGGCCGGCTCACTTTCGCGCAGGCGGCCGAGGACCTGGTAGCCGTCCTCGTCCGCCAGCTCGCTATCGAGTACGACCAGATCAGGATGGTCGGTACTCCAATGACGCATACCCTCTGACGCCGAGTCGGCCATGATGATCTGGTGGCCGTCGCGGCGGAGCATGTTGCCCAGCTGCACCTGCAGCGGTGGCTGGTCGGCGACTACGAGAATGCGCGCTGGCATCTGACTCCTGGCGGACGTGCTTGTGCTGATCAAGCACGATGCTAAGGGTCAGACACGCTCAAACCCACGCGGCGGATGTACCCCCCAGACCGATCCGGAAGGACCATCACTGCCCGTCAACGGGCCGGAGCCTACCCGCGGCGGGAGGCTCGCTCGAGGCGGAGTGGCCC
>CAZSWK010000023.1:12754-18365 GCA_964610835.1 uncultured Anaerolineaceae bacterium
GTCAACGGGCCGGAGCCTACCCGCGGCGGGAGGCTCGCTCGAGGCGGAGTGGCCCGTGACGCCGTGCCGGCCCGGCGGCCGGGGGCCTACTTGTCGATGGCGGCGCCCGCCTCGAGACCGCGTTCGGTGAACGAGGTGATCCGGTTGGCCAGCTCGACCAGCTCGACCGGGATGACGAACTTGGTCGCCGGTCCGGCACCCAGGTCCTTGAGCGCCTGCAGGTACTGCAGTGTCATCGTCTTCTCGTCGACCAGCCTGGCCGCGCCGAAGATCTGCTCGAGCGCCTTGGCGTAGCCCTCGGCCTCGAGGATCTGCGACTGACGGGTACCCTCGGCGCGCAGGATGGCGGCCTGCTTCTCGCCCTCGGCAACGTTGATGTTGGCCTGCCGCGCGCCCTCGGACTCGGTGATCACCGCGCGCCGGTTGCGCTCGGCGCTGAGCATGCGGTTCATCGCCTCCTGCACGTCGCGCGGCGGGATGATCTCGCGGATCTCGACGGTGGTCACCTTGCCGCCCCAGCGCTCGGTCTGCTCGTCGAGCTTGGCGCGCAGGACCTCGTTGATCTGGTCGCGCTTGGACAGGACGTCGTCGAGCATGATGTCGCCGATGACCGCGCGCAGGGTGGTTGTGGCGATGCCCTGCAGCGCGCCGGCGAAGTTCTGGACGTTAACCAGCGAGCGCAGCGGGTCGACGATGTACCAGTAGATCAGGAAGTCGATGTTGATCGGCGCGTTGTCCTTGGTGATCGTGGTCTGGCTGGGGACCTCGATGAACTTCTCGCGGATGTCGACCTTGACCGGTCGGTCGACGATCGGGATCAGGAAGCGCAGGCCGGGATCGCGCACCAGGTGCGGCCCGGTCTGGCCAAGGCGGAAGATGACCATGCGCTCGTACTGCTGCACGATGCGGATCGCCAGGTACAGCGCGATCAGCACGAAGACGACGATCGCGACGATCACCGACAACCCAACGGTATCCAGGAGCATCTCCCTCTTCCTTTCAGTCAGTCGGTCGACTCAATCAGTCGGTTCGACGATCAGCGTCAGCCCCTCTTGGCGGATGATCTTGACCGCAGTGCCACGCGGCAAGGGCCGTTCGTCAGCCGCTCTGGCCGTCCATTCCTCACCACCAGCATAGACCGAGCCGATAGGCGTCAATGGGCGGCGCACCTCACCGAGCGTGTCCGCCGAGATCGCGGCGCCGATCAAACCTGCAGCCGTACTGCTGCGGCGGGAGCGGATAGCCGTATATGTGACCAGCACCATGAACGAGCCGGTCAGCACGGTCATGGTCACGATCACCGGCAGCGCCACCGACACGTCCGGCCCGGCCGGTGTACCGGGTTGCGTGTACAGCGCGGCCGCGCCGAGCGCGAAGCACACGATGGCACCAACAGTCAGCAGGCCGTGGCTCACGACGTGCAGCTCTAGTACGAACAGAACCACGCCGAGCACGATCAGCAGCAGGCCGGCGATATTGAGCGGCAGGCTGCCGAAGCCGATGAAGGCCAGGATGATCGAGATGCCGCCCAGTGTGCCGGTCACGAAGTTTGGGCTGGCCAACTCGAAGATGAGCCCGTAGAAGCCGAGCGTGAACAGGATGAAGGCAATGTTCGGGTCCGAGAGCAGGTGCAGGAAGCCCTGCAGCGGGTTCATCGACACCTCGGTGGTGACGGCGCCGGCCAGCTGCAGGGTGACCTGCTGGCCCTGGACGGTGACCGTTCGCCCGTCTGCAAACGCGATCGCCTGGTCGATGCTGTTCGCCAGCCCGTCCACGCCGCCGTTGGCGACCGCCTCCTCGGCCGTGTACGACTTGGCGTCGGTGACCGTGGTCAGCGCCCAGTCATAGTTGCGATTGCGCTGGGTCGCGATGCTGCGCAGCAGCGCCTCCGCGTCCTCCAGCACCTTCGTGCCCTCCGGCCCGCTGATCGCCTGGCCGCTGCTGTCGACAGGCGTGGCGGCGCCGATGTTGGTGCCCGGTGCCATGACCGCCACGTTCGCCGCGAGGGTTATGAACGTGCCCGCGCTGGCGGCGCGGCTGCCACCCGGGCCGACCCACACGATGACCGGCACGGGCGCGTTGAGGAAAGTGGTGACGATGTCGCGCATCGCCACCAGGTCGCCACCGGGTGTGCTCAGCTCGACGACTACCGCCGCCGCGCCATCCTGTCCGGCGCTGGCGATCGCATCGTGCAGGTAGCCGGCCATCACCTGGTCGACGATGCCGCTGGTGGGCAGCACGTACACCTTGGGCGCCTGGTCCTGGCCGGCAACCAGGCCGGTCAGCAGGCTGCTCGCGATCAACGCGAGCCCGAGCGACAGGAACACCCGCCTCGCCCTGCCGACGAGGAGTGCCGCGTGCCGATTCATGTCTCTGTGCGAATTATCCGCTGCCTGTCAGGAGCCGTTCGTCACGAGCCGTTCGTCACGAGCCGTTCGTCAGGAACTCGAGCAGCAGCCTGCTCCAACCTTCCAGCCGATCGGATACGGTGGCCACCGCCGCACGGTCAACGAACTCACCCGACAGCTTGTCGCGCTCGCGGATGGCGACCGGCCGACCCGCTGCGTCGGCGCTGTATACCAAACCCAGGTGCACCGAGCTGACGTCTGCGTCCTCCTCGTTCAGCACGCCGAGTAGCTCAAAGTCGGGCGTGAAGTCGGCCTCGATCTCCTCCTCCCACTCGCGCCGCAACCCGCCGTCTATGCCGCCATCTCCAGGGTTGACATGGCCGCCGACGCCGATCGAGTAACGCTCGAACAGGCGAGCGTCGCCACCCGCGCGCGTGCGGCGCATGAGGAACAGCCGCTCACCGTCGAGGACCACCACGTAGGGAATGATCTGTTTCCAGCTCGCGTCCACTTCCGCCTCCGCGCGCGGGCGAAAATGGCCGTGGCTGGCGACCGCCGCGAGCACGTCTGAAATGCAGTCGGTGCGCACCCCGTGCCAGCTCGCACCGTCCGGCAGCGCGTCGCGTGACAGGCCCAGAATCAGCTCCTCCATAGGCCGGTAAGTCTATGGCCGGTGCGCCCGGGGCCCATGGCGGGTAAATACGCAGCGTTCAGGGTAACCTGAGCACGCCGCGTTCGCGCGGCACGTGCTGGCCGCTCGGGCAGGCGGCCAGCACTTTCTTTTTCCCGCCAATGCGCGTCTATGCGCGCAGGTTGAACGAGCGCAACTCCTCGTAGCGCGAACCGCCGGGATCGGTGTAACTGCGGAAGAGGACAACGCGGCTCACCGTCCACGACAGGTCCAGCGCGGGCGCCGTGCGGCGAAGCTCGGCCAAGAGGGAATCGTCGGCGCCGCGCGCCAGCGTCAGGTGTGGATGGGGATCGGCGTTTGCGTAGATCGACGAGCCGATGGCGTCGTCGATGGCCCGCGCGAGCCGGCTCACCTCCTGCGCTCCAGCACTCAGGCGCAGCCAGGCCACCCCGCCACGCCGGCCGCGCGCGTAGCCGCCGCCACCTGCCGTGCGCACCTCGAACGGCCCAAATCCGGCCGAGGCCCGCGCGATGGCTGACGCCAGGTCGCCGACCCGGCCGGCATCCGTCGCGCCCAGGAAAACGAGCGTCAGGTGCAGCTTCTCGACCGGCGACCAGCGCGCGTCAGGAAAGCGTGCCCGCAGCTGCGCGGTGGCCGACCAGACGGTCGCGGCCGTGTCGGCGGGCAGCGCGGCGGCCACGAACAGCCGCCAGCGTGACCCTGCTGCCAGCGCGGCCTCCTCAGCCGGCGGCCGTCGACTCTGCCGGGTGGGCAATGCCGAGCAGGTCGAGCAGCTCATACAGCTCGCTGATGATCGGCAGCCCAGGGTCGCCACGCTCCTCGCGGATCCGTGCCGCGTCGGACAGGTGGCGGTCGATGAGTACCGGTGTGATGCCAACTCGTCGCGCCCCGGTCACGTCGGCGCTGTACGAGTCGCCCACGTGAATCGCCCGCTGCGCGTCGACATGCAGCTCGTCGAGCGCGTGGCGGAAGATACCCGGGTGCGGCTTCTGGTAGCCCACACGCGAGCTGATCACCAGTCCTTCGAAGTGACGTGCGAGATCGAAGTCGTGGAGCAGCTCGGGCGCACCCCAGGTCCAGTTGCTGATGACGCCCAACCGGACGCCAGCCGCGCGCAGCAGGTTGATCGCGGGCATCACGTCGGGAAACACGAACCACGCCGACCGCTGCATGAAGGCCGTCTCGATGGCGCGGAAGAACGTGTCGGGCAGATCGTGGTGCCCGAGTTCGGCAAGCGCCCGGGCGTCGAACTGCTTGATGCGCTGATAGGAGGTCTCCGGCGAGGCCTCGAACTGGGCCTCGCCAAAGACACCGGTTTCGATGGTTGCCTTCTTGAGCGCAGCCGCGAGGTCGTCGTGATGGACATCGATCCCGTGTTCGCTCAACACGGCGTGGTAGACGCCAGCCCACGAAGGATGGGCACGCATGAGCGTGTCACCGAGGTCCAGGAACACGACCTCCGGGCGCGGCAGGCTCACCGGCGGGGACGGATCAGGCACACCTGAAGTCTACGTTCGCGCGGCCAGGCGCTCCGGCGTGATCAGTCGTTGTAGAGGCGTTCCTCGATCAGCTTCTCCTGCACCTGCCGGCCGTGCGGGTCGAAGCAGGAGTAGTCGAAGTGCTTCTCGAACTCGAAGTCGACCGAGTCGCGGCCCGAGCGGTTCTTCTCGACGGTCAGGACCGTCCAGTCGCGGAAGCGCTGCGCCTGGTACGGGTTGAACTCGATGTTCACCTTGGCCACGATGTTGTACTTCTCGTTGAGGATGAGGATGACGTCGGCCTCGTAGTTCAGGGCGGACGAACCGCGCAGGTGGTGGTTGCGCAGGCGGGCCGCCTTGAGGCCCTCCTTGTCGGCCGCGACGACGCACACGACCGCGACGCCCAGCGACAGTGCCAGGTCCTTGAGCGCGGCGACGACGTTGGTCACGCGCTCGGTCTCGGTCGATGGATCGGGCACGACCGGCACACGCTGCAGGTAGTCAACGAAGATCACCAGCGGTCGCTGCGGGGCCTCACGGCGATATGCCTCGACCAGCTGGCGGAGATTGTCCGTCGTCGTCCCTGAGTGAGTACCGCGCAGCATGAACAGGCTCTGGCCGTAGCGGGCGATGCGGTCGAGCGCCGGGCGCAGGCGGGGGTTCGCGCGCAGGTCGGCAGTGGTCTCGGTGCCCTGCGTAAGCCATGTTCCGAGCATCTCGCCGCGCACGTCGCTGATCTTGATGGAGCTGGCGCTCGATGGTGGCATCTGCCCGACCAGGGCCGATTCCATGGCGATCATGCGCCCCAGCAGGTATTCCTCGTCGTGCTCGAAGCAGACGTACAGCGCGTTCGCCTGGCCGCTCTGGGCGACGTTGCGCGCGACCTGGAGACCAAATGTGGTCTTGCCGGTACCCTGCGCGCCGCCGAGCAGCAGCAGCTCGCCGGCACGGATGCCGCCGCCGAGCGTGCGGTCGAGCGGTGCCATGCCCAGCGGGATCGGCTGGTACTCGCTGATGTCACCCTTGTTGACCTTCTCGGTCAGGCCCGCGAGCACCTCGCTGGCGCTGCGCGGATGCAGTGTCCAACCGCCGCTGCGGCTGTCTGGGGATGGCGCGGACGCACCGTTGGCCAC
>CAZSWK010000023.1:18465-27715 GCA_964610835.1 uncultured Anaerolineaceae bacterium
ACGGGGGCGGCCTCTGCTACGGGGGCGGCCTCTGCTACGGGGGCAGGCGGCTGCGTCGGCGTGGAAGCGACGGGCGCGACAGGCGCCGCCGCGGCAGTCGAATTGCTGGGCTGGGTGGCAGCCTGTGCTGTGGGATCGGTCACGCGTGCCTCGCTCGCTGGTTCGGCCGTTCCTGGGTCTGCGGAACTGCCCTGACTGGACACGCGCTGCAGTCTAGTCCCGTCCGGGGCCCGCAGGCACCAGCCGAAGCTCCTAGCGCGCCCGTCGCCAGAGGTCCCGCCCGTGCGTCGTGACGCTAGAGCTTGGTCGTGGCCAGCGTCTCCCAGTAGCGCGCCATGGCCGCGATGCCCTTCTCGTAGTTGTCGAGGCGCATCGACTCGTTCGGCGCGTGAGCCTGGTCGTCCGGCGGCGCGAAGCCGATCATCACCAGTGGCTGGCCGAGCAGGCGGTTGATGGTCGCCGCGGCCGGTATCGAGCCACCCTCGTGCAGGTAGTACGGCGCCTTGCCGAACACGTCTTCAAGGACTGCCGCCGCGGCCTGCGTGGCCGGATGGTCGATCGGCGTCAGTGCCCAGTCGCCATCGTTCAGCTCGTTGATCTCGACCCGTACACCCTCCGGCGCCACGGACTTCACGTAGTCGGCCAGCAGTTGATAGGTCTGGTCGGGATCCATGTCGGCCACCAGCCGGCAGCTCACTTTGGCATGCGCATGCGCAGGGATGATCGTCTTCGACCCTTCGCCCTGGAAGCCGCTCCAGATGCCGTTTATGTCAAGCGTCGGGCGAGCTCCCTTGCGCTCGAGGGGCGAGAACTGGTCCTCGCCGAAAATGCCGGCCAGGCCGTGGTCGGCGACGAACTGCTTCTCGTCGAACGGGATGCGCGCGAACTCCTCGCGATCACGCGGCGTGAGTTCGCGCACGTGGTCGTAGAAGCCGGGCACGGCGATCGAGCCGTCAGGGTTGCGCAGCTTGGCCAGGATCGCCACCAGCGCATTGGCGGGGTTCTGCACGTTGCCGCCGAATCCGCCCGAGTGCAGGTCCAGCTTCGAGCCGAACACGTCGATCTGCGTGTAGACCATGCCGCGCAGGCCGACCGTCAGCGCCGGGTGGTTGCCCTCGTAGAAGCCGACATCGCTCACGACTGCCACGTCCGCCGCGAGCCGCCCGGCGTTGGCCTCTATCCAGGGCCCGAAGTTGTCCGAGCCGGACTCCTCTTCGCCCTCGAACACGATGCGCACGTTCAGGGGCAGCCGCCCATGTGTTTCGAGCCAGGCGCGCAGGGCCCACAGCTGCAGGTGCAGGTTGCCCTTGTCGTCGGACGCGCCGCGCGCATAGATGCGGCCGTTCTCGACCACCGGCTCGAAAGGCGGCCGCTTCCACAGGTCGAGCGGATCGACCGGCTGGACGTCGTAGTGGCAGTACAGCAGCGCCGTGGGCGCACCCTCCGCGTGGAGCCAGTCGGCGTAGATCATCGGGTGTCCGCCGGTGGGCGAGATATCGACATGCTCGAAGCCGATTGCCGTCAGATGGTCGGCCACGAACTGGGCCGCCCGCCGCGTGTCGGCATCGTGCTCGCTCAATGTGCCGATGCTCGGGATCTTCAGGAAGTCGATGTAATCGGCCATCCGCTCGCCGGACGTGCGCTCGATGAAGGCGTCGATCTGCTGCATTTCCTCGCTCATAAGCGCCATCCTCCCAGATCACCGGCAACCGCGTCAGGTTCTCTGCTGCGCCGCAGGAAATGGAGGTTCACCGGGCCGTCGGTCGCGTCCGGCCAGGCGGCGCGCACCTGGCGGCTCTCGATGTCCCAGCCGAGTTCGGCGGCCGCGTCAAGGAAGCGCTGGGCGGTGCGGCGCACGGGTTCGGCCAGCCACAGCTGGCCATCGGGTGTCAGCAGTCGCTCGATGACGTGCAGGAGTGGAATCGCGTCACGTCCCTCGTACAGGACGTCGGCGGCCAGGATCAGCGGGAAACCGCCACGGAAGTCGGGCTGCGCCATGGCGCGCGCGACCTCGGGCGGATAACGCCAGTTGAAAGACGTCGCGCGCGGCGCGCGGCCGGTGTTGGCCAGCGTGTTCAGGCGGCAGATTGCGAGCGGCAGGGCCGAGTAGTCGGCGGTCATCAGCTGGCCGCCCACCTCGAGCACAGCGCACGCCGTTACGCCCAGCCCGGCACCCAGCTCGAGGACGCGCGCCCCCTTGACCTGCCCCGCGCGCTCGACGACGACGTCGGCCAGCGCCACGCCACTCGGCCACACCTTCGCCCAATACGGCATCTGCCTATCTGGATCGGCACGGCCCGCCTCGAATAGCCGCTCACGCGAGGCGTCCACGGGCCGCTCGATGGCGTAGTGGCGCTCGCTGATGGGCAGCGTCACGGCCAGGCGTTCGAGGTCGACCTGGCGCCCGATCCAGCGCGCCAGCCGTTGTTCACGCATGCCCGTGCCCGAGAAGTCGGGAGCCTGCGCCGGCGGGTTGGTCGCCCACGAAAGCGTGTGCACGACCGACTTGACGGGCAGGGTGCTCAGGCCACCGACCTGGAGATTGGCCCGCATACCACCAGCGACGAAGGCCAGGCCGACGATGATGAACTGACCGACGGCGACGAAGACCACCGCACCCGGCGCGCCAAGCGCCGACGACGCCCCGAGCAGCACTGCCAGCGCTCCCACGACCTGGCCACTGCCCAGCGCCGCACGGCCGGCATTCTCGGCGGCATGGTAGGCGCCATCAGGCGCCAGGCGCCGAATGGCGATACGCCGCAGCGCGTCGTGGGTGGTGGTGGCGATGCCGAGCAGCGGCAGGGCGACGATGAGCGCCCACGCCGGCTGGGCATACCACGGCTGGCCCATGAGCAGCATGCCGGCAACGAGGATCGCTTCGGCCGCTGAAACGGCCAGGACGATGGCCGGCGCCGATACACGCAGCAGCACCCGCGGCATGGGCGGCGCGCCGATGAGCATGCCGACGCCCACGAGGGCCAGCAGCGCGGCGCCGGGTTCCACCAGCAGCAGGCTCAACAAGGCGCCGGCGACTGCGCCGCCACCGAAAGCGGCCGCCTGGTAGACGAGCAGGCCGCGCGCGATACCAGCAGTTGTGCCCGGTTCAGGGTCTTGTGCTGCTTCTCCGCGCTGCCGTGCGATGAGCACGCCCACTGTCGCGAGTGCGAAGAGAGCGCCGGCAAGCAGCGCGCCCAGGGCAGGGTCGATGAGCGACAGGATCCCGGCCGGAATGGGCACGACAGCCAGCACGGCACGATCGATGAATGACTGAGTCGCGCCGGCCGGCCCCAGCAGGACCAGCGAAACGCTGCGGCGCAGCGTAGCCCGGTGGGCCAGCCCCGCGCCCGCGGCGAGCAGTCCCAGGACAAGCGCCGAGACAACGAGGACGGCGACCGCCATCTGGCCGGCGTCGTAGGCGCCGCTCGCGGCCAGCAGCCAGATCGCCGCCGCGGCGGCCGCGAGCAGCAGCAGGTACAGCGGTTCCGGCAGCGCCCTCAGGCGCGCGCGGGAACTGCGTGGCAGCAGGTAGATGGCCGCCAACGGGGCGAAGTACGCCGCCAGGATCGTGGCAGAGAACGCGAAGTCGTCGCGCGCGACCGGCATGGCTGCCAGCGCGAACAACGTCAGCCAAAGCGCCGAGCGCTGGGCGAACCTGGCGATCCATCGAGACCGCAGCGTCGTCATAGCGCAATCTTGCCCGGTTGACGGGCGTAGCGGAGCGTCGAGCCGCAGGCCAGCCCGGCGTGCGACTCGGCGTCGATCAGTGCGCCGTGATCAGGAAGATCCGATCAGGCAGGCTGGGGAGCGGGCTTGGGCGCCTGGCCGGTGACCGGCGGCGGCCCCTCGTCGGGCTTGCGGCGCGACAGCTGACCATCGAGTGGCTGCGGCGTCATGTGCGTGTCCTTCCGCGGATCGGGGATGTCGGCAAACATCTTCTCGAACTCGTCCTGCTCGATGGTCTCCTCGTTGACGAGGCGTTCGGCGAGCTGAACGAGGCGGTCCTTGTAGCGCACCAGCACGTCCATGGCCTTGGCGTAGCAGCGATCGATGATCGCCCGCACTTCCTCGTCGATCTGCTTGGCGACCTCGTCGGAGTAGTTGCGCTGCTCGCCGATCTCGCGGCCCAGGAAGACGAGCTCGTCGCGCTTGCCGAAGGACAGCGGGCCGAGCTTTTCGCTCATGCCGAACTCCGTGACCATCCGCCGCGCGAGGCTGGTGGCCTTCTCGATGTCGTTCGACGAACCGGTGGTGGTGTCGCCGAAGATCAGCTTCTCCGACGCGTTGCCACCGAGCATGCCGGCGATCTTGTCCTCGAACTCGCTCTTGGATTGCAGGTAGCGGTCCTCGGTCGGCAGGCCCATCGTGTAGCCCAGGGCCATGCCGCGGCTGATGATGCTCACCTTGCTGACCGGATCGGTGCGCGGCAACACCCGTTGCACGATGGCGTGGCCGCCCTCGTGGTAGGCGATGATCGCCTTCTCGGCATCGCTGATGACGCGGCTCTTGCGCTCCGGGCCGGCCACCACGCGCTCGAGCGCCTCGGCGAACTCGGACGTGGCGATGACCTTCTTGTTGCGCCGCGCGGCGAGGATGGCCGCCTCGTTGACCAGGTTGGCCAGGTCCGCACCAGAAAAGCCCGGCGATTGGCGCGCGATGGTCTGCAGGTCGACCTGCTTGTCGAGCGGCTTGCCCTTGATGTGCACCTTGAGGATCTCGAAGCGGCCCTTCATGTCCGGCCGATCGAGAATGACCTGGCGGTCGAAGCGGCCCGGGCGCAGCAGCGCCGGGTCGAGCACATCCGGGCGGTTGGTGGCGGCAACGACGATCACGTTCGTGTTCGTGTCGAAGCCGTCCATCTCGACCAGGATCTGGTTGAGCGTCTGCTCGCGCTCGTCGTGCGAGCCGCCCAGTCCGGCGCCGCGCTGGCGGCCGACCGCGTCGATCTCGTCGACGAAGACGATGCACGGGCTATTGCGCTTGGCCTGATCGAACAGGTCGCGTACGCGGCTCGCGCCGACGCCCACGAACATCTCGACGAACTCCGAGCCGGAGATGCTGAAGAAGGGGACGCCGGCCTCACCGGCGACTGCCCGGGCGAGCAGCGTTTTGCCGGTGCCCGGCGGGCCAACGAGCAGCACGCCGCGCGGGATGCGCGCGCCGAGCTGGTTGAACTTTTCGGGGTACTTGAGGAACTCTACGACCTCCTGGAGCTCCGTCTTGGCCTCGTCGACACCCGCCACGTCCTGGAACGTGACCACCGTCTTATTGCCCAGGAACATGCGCGCGCGGCTCTTGCCGAAGGACAGTGCCTGGTTATTGGTGCCCTGCGCCTGGCGGAACATGAAGAAGAGCAACGCGCCGATCAGCAGCATCGGCAACAGCACTGTCAGGATGATGCTCAGCCAGGCGCTGTTGTCCGAAGGCGGCAGGGCGGACAGGTTGGGCGGCGTCGTGCATGCAGACGAGGCGCTGCATGCCGCCGTCATGTCCGATTGGACGTTGGTGACGTACTCGCTCGGCACGAGGCTGGTCGCTGTGTCCGCCTTACCCGCCGTGGTCGACGTAAGCGTGATCTGCAGGTTCTGGCCCTGCTGGGTGACGTCCTTCACCTTGCCCTGAGCCACGAGCTCAAGGAATGAGGCCTGGGAGCCGCCCGATCCGCTGTAGGGGATCGTCGTGCCCGTTTCACCGGGGAAGAAGAACATGTACAGGAGCGCCGCGGTGCCGACCACCAGCACGAGGGTGACGATCCCGTTGCGCAAGAAACGACTGTTCAAGTTGGGACGGCCTCCGAGTGACCAGGCGCGGGCAACCGCGCCGCATCTCAGCAGATTATAGGTGGCCGTTCCTGAGAGTCCTCACAGAAACGGGTAAGCGCGTTGCACGGCAGCAACCGCGGCAGCCAGTCTACATCCCCGTTTTAAAACCCCACGAAGTGGCGATGCGTGCCTGGCGCTTGCCTGGGGGCTACCATGCGTGACGCATGGAGCGGATCACGTTGGAAGGGTCGCACTCGTGCTAGGAATTTGGTAGCGGAGGGCGGATTCGAACCACCGACCAAGGGCTTATGAGTCCCCTGCTCTACCACTGAGCTACTCCGCCACGACTTGAAGATTATCGGGCGCAGATCTATCGGCGGCAAACGCCCGGATCGTCGTTTGTCATGCGCGCCAACAGCCGTGACCGGAGGTTCCTATCCGCCCGTGATGCCCACCATGCAGGTTGCCGCGCCCGCGGCTCGCTCCTCAGTCTGATCCCGCCCTGGCTCTATCGACGGCCACGGATGTCGGACAGGCTTCGTCCGGCCCTTTCGGTGCCCGCACCGATCCGATCTCTCGCGAACTCGAGCTGCGGCCTCGAGACGTATGTGGCAGTCACGGCGCCGCCGGCGAGCGGCCTGTGACCCTCTACAACCTCCGGCTAGTTACGCAGGTTGGAGATGGCGATGTTGAGCATCGAGTTCGTGACGTCGGCGTCGAAGAACTTGGTCGATAGCTGCGCCTGGATGACGACGGGGCCGACGGCCACGGCGAGGGTGTGCAGGCTACCGATGTCCCACTCATAGGCGCTGTCGCCCAGCCCGGTCACGGGCTGCACGGGCAGGTTGGCGATGATGCCCTCGAGTGTGCCCGGGTCAGCGACGAAGAGGTTGATGGCGCCACTCGAACCATCCCCCACGATGTAGCCGCACGCCGACTCGATGGACGGATCGATGATCGCGTCGGTATTCGGCGCGGCCTCTACGGGCTGGTTGATGATGCCCGAGACATTGGCGGCCGTCACCAGCGCGCACGCGTCGGGCAGTGGTACGGCCCCGGCCGGCGCCTGGGACTCGGCTGTCGCGGATGATGTCGTGCCGGGCGCGGTCGCAGCGGCCGTCGTGGGCGCTGCTGAGGCAGGCGCGGCGCTGGGGCTCGTCGTGCCCGCGCATGCCACGAGCGAGGTCGCACAAAGGATGCTGGCGGCCGCAACGAGGGATCGCTGCACAGGCGCGCGATGGAGGCGCTGGGTGGTGGTTCGAATGGGGTCGAGCATGGGGCAACCGTATGCACCGCCGGCCTGCCCAACATCGGGCGAATCCCTACATCGCACGAGCCGCCGTCAGTTGCTTGGCGACCCCGCCAGGAGACTGAAAGCGTAGTCGCCGACAGCGGTGCCCCCGGAGAAGATCTCGATCGTGTAGGTGCCGTCGCCAGGCAACGTCTGCTGGCCGATGTCATCGCATGACGCGGCCTGCACGAGCCGGCTGCCATCGGGCCCGATGAGCCGCCATAGCAGGCCATCGACGCACGGCCCGGTGCCCTGCAGATAGACGGCCTGTCCGGCGCCGCCGCTGAAGGTGTAATCGCGCCACTCCCCGATCTGCGAGATGCTGCCGCTCTCCTGCGCCCCAATCGACGTGCTCGTAACCGTGACCGGAGGCACGGGACGCAGCGTGAAGGCATAGGCGCCAGTTGCGCTCCCATTGGAGAAGATCTCGATCGTGTATGTGCCGTCGACGGGCAGCACCTGGTGGCCCATGTCACTGCAGCTGGGATCCTGCACGAGGGCGGTCCCGTCCGGGCCGAGCAAACGCCACGACAGGCCGTCGATGCACGATCCGGTGCCCTGCAGGTAAACGATCTGCCCGGCGCTGCCGGCGAAGCTGTACTGGTCGTGGACGGCGGGATCGGCGATGGTGCCCGCAACCGACTCGCCGGTCGTGATCGAGCGCAGCTGGCCGCTGCGCGATGTGCCGGAGCCAAGCCCTGTGCCGGCGGCCAGCGCAGCAGCCGCGGCCGCGTACGAGGGATCGCCGGTCAGGCCGACGTCGAGCGTGCAGTTGGCCAGTTCCGGCTCGGTGCTCACGCCCACTGCGCGGCACAGCGCGTCCGCCTGCGCCCGCGTGCTCGCATCCAGGTCGTCGAGTGTCGCCGGCGCCTGGGGCCGGTCGCGCTTCGTGAACGTGGCCGTGCTCTGGCCGGGCAGGTAGTCGAACAGTGACTCGTCCTGGGTGATACGCCAGCTGTCGCCGAACTGGTGGTAGAGCTTGTTGAAGAAGTCCGGGTCGGACAACTGCAGGACGACGCCGTCGCGGCCGGTCAGGTCGTTCGATGGATCGCCATCCGCACTGCCCAGCAGGCCGCGCAGCTGTGGCCCCTCGACCGGGTCCGGCGTGAACGCGTAGCTGATGGTGTGGTTGAACTGCTGCAGGGCAAGGTGGCTGCCGCCCGGCCAGTCGATGGTCACGACGGTGCCGTGGCGCTCGACGATGCCACCGTTGGGCAGGCGCATGGAGGCGTCAACGCCTTCAAGGGGTGAGCCGTTGATCGTCAGGGCGAGGTCGGTGTCGGTGAGCGTGACCGCCACGCGGTCGCCGGCCACGCCCGCGGCCACGGCGGTCGCATAAGTGACGTTCGGATGCGTGACGGTGGGCTCCTGGCGAGCCTGGAGCACGATGCTGCCATCGGGCGATTCGGCGATCAGGTACTCCCCTGTGCCCTGGAAGTCGAAGTCCTCGCCGTCAGCCGTGACGACGTGCGGGTCACCCGATGAGCAGTAGCCGACACAGGACGGGGAGCCCGGACCCAGGCACACCCCGGTACAGACGAATCCCCTCGGATTCTTGACGCAGAAACCGACGCAGCCGAGCCCACCGTCGTGGATGCACACACCCAAACACGACTGCCTGCCCGGGCGGAACGCGCACGAACCGATCAGGCACCACCCCAGGTGCGGCGCCCCGGGAAAGATTGCGGGCGGGGCTGGCGGGGCGGGTGCACTAGCGGGCGCCGGAGCGGGCTTGGCGTCCGCGGCCAGGCCGCTCGGGTCGGTGCCGTTGACCGGGTCGCCGCCGGCGTAGCGGTACAGGTTGGTGTCGCCGCCGTCAAAGCGAATCGGATCGGAGGCAGTCCAGCGGCCTTTCGCCGGGTCGTAGTCGCGCGCACCGAACAGGACGAGCCCCGTGTCTGGGTCGCGCAGGCCGCCCGCGAAGCCCACCGGAATGAAGCCGGGGTTGGTGTCGGAGAGGACGTTGCCCCACGCGTCATACGTCATCTGCTCGGCGATGTCGCCGCTGGTCGCGTCGATCACCATGACCGGGCTGCCGCGCTCGTCGGTTATCACCCGGTAGGTGCGGCCGTCGCGAACCATGAGTGCCAGGCGGCCGGCGTCGTCCCAGGCGAAGCGCGCCACCACGTTGCCGGAAGCATCGAGCTGCGCCACCAGCCGTCCATCGACGCCGTACAGGTAGCCCGACTCGAGCGCTCCG
>CAZSWK010000024.1:0-26582 GCA_964610835.1 uncultured Anaerolineaceae bacterium
GTGTCGGTGGGGGTAGCCGCGAATAGGCTGGTGGCCAAGATCGCGTCGGATCTGCGCAAGCCTGACGGGCTGGTGGTCGTGCCGCCCCGGACCGAGCGCGAATTCCTGGCGCCACTGCCCATCGAGCGCCTGTGGGGCGTGGGCGCCAGCACGCGGCGGGGTCTGGCGGACTTCGGCGTGCGCACGATCGGTGACCTGGCCGCCCTGCCCGAGGACGCGCTGCGCCGACGGTTTGGCAGCCACGGCCCGGAGCTGATTCTGCGCGCGCAGGGCGTGGGCGAAACCGAGGTGGGCGGGCTGGAGCATGCCAAGTCGGTCAGCCACGAGCACACCTTCGACGTGGACACCGCCGACTGGGAGGTGCTCGAGCGGACGTTGCTGTCGCTAAGTGAGGGAGTCGGCGGACGGTTGCGCGTGGCCGGAGTGCGCTGCTCGACGGTGGCGGTCAAGATCCGCAACTCCGAGTTCGTGACGATCACGCGGCAACGGACATTGAAGGATCCGACCGACCTGACCGACGTCATCTGGCGCACTGCGGTGGCCCTCACCCGCCGGGAAGTCGGCGGGATGAAGATCCGGCTGCTCGGCGTCGCGGCCAGCGGGCTTTCCGACCAGCAGCAGATGGAACTGTTCGAGGCTAATGAGGAGAAGCGCCGCCGCGCGGTCGAGGCCACCGACGCTGTCCGGCGCCGGTTTGGCAGCAAGGCGATCGGCCGAGCGCGACTGCTGGACGACCAGGTTCACGCGCCGTTCGAGCGAGATCCGCGCCGCCTGCCGCTGGTGAGCCGCGAAGCCAGCGACGAGGAATAGGCGAGGACGCGTCGCGCTGTGACGCACTAGCTGTCACAGGCACGGGGGACTCTTCGGAAGGTTATTGACAAACGAACATATGTTCGAATAGCGTGGTGCTTGTAGAACAAATGTTCTAGGCGCGGAGGACAGAGATGGCAATCGTTCGAGTGACGCCCACACAGGTGGACGTCAGGTGTGGACTATTCGACGGGCGTCCGCGCGCGATCAGGGTCGCGCACGAGCGGGTACCGGTCATCGAGATCAAGCAGGTTCGTGACGAGCTGGCGGCTTACCCGGCCGAGCGTGGCCCGCGTCGGATCTTCGAGGTCACGACGCGCGACGCTCGGCTTCGTCTGGCATATGAGCGACGGCACCGCCGCTGGCTGCTGGAAGGCCTCGAAGCGGCCTAGCTCCATGCGTCAGGTCAGGCTCCATGTCTCGCTCGCCAAACCACTGGGCAGATGGCTGAGCGACAATCCACTCCGTGGATGCCGTTCCGTCCTTTGCCGGCCTGACGCTTGCCGAGTTCGAGCAGCGCCTCGCCTCTGTTAAACCGGTCCCGGGAGGCGGCAGCGCTTCTGCGATCGCCGGCAGCATCGCCGCAAGCCTGCTGGCGATGGTCGCCAGGCTCAGCCTGGATCGTCCCAAGTACGCCGCCTACGAGGGGACCTGCATGCGAGCGCTTGACACTGCCGAATCGGCACGGCCGCGGCTGCTGTCGCTCGCCGACGAAGACGCACGGGCATATGGCGCCTTCGCGGCAGCGCGCAAGATGCCGCGCGGGACCGAAGCAGAGCAACAGGCACGTGACGCGGCGTCTCAGGCCGCGGCACGGGAAGCGTCCGAGATACCGGCTGCGGTGGTTCGCGAATGTGCACGGGTGATCTACGAGGTCGAGGCAATCTCCGGGCGGAGCAACCTCAATGCCGCGAGTGACCTCGAGGTAGCCGCTCGTCTGGCCGCGGCCGCCGCGCATGGCGCGGCGGCGAACGTGATGATCAACCTGCCCATGGTTGGGGATGAGCCGTTCGGCGCGGCGCTGACCGTGGAGCTCGACGGCCTGCTCGAGGACATCGATCGCGCTGCCGCAGCCGTGATGGAACGAGCCAGGGCGGGCTCATTGCGAGAACCAGAACCAGAATGACCGGCGCTCGGCCGGTGGCCGCTCCTATTCGCTTTCCGCGGCTGCACGTGGTGGGCGAGGCCGAAGACGTGCTGCGCTACGACGAGCCGGCGCGCGTCCTGGATGGGCGGCCACTGGCTGCCGAAATCAAGGGCCGAGTGCGCCGCCAGGTAAGCGCCTTCAGGAGACGCTACGGGTTTGCGCCCGCGTTGACCGCGGTGATGGTCGGTCACGACGCTGCCTCGAGCGTCTACGTCCAGCAGATCCTACGTTCGTGTGCGTCGGTGGGCATACCCAGCCGGGCGCTGGAATTGCCGCGCTCGATCTCGGCCGACGAGTTTCGGTCGCGCATCGCGGAGCTCAACCGCGATCGGGAGGTTGCCGGCATCATCGTGCAGCAGCCGCTGCCCCGACACATTCCGCTGAGCGCCCTGACGGACACGATCATGCCGGCCAAGGACATCGATGGCATTCATCCGCTCAACACCGGCCTGATGACGCTCGGCTACGAGGGTTTCCTGCCGGCCTGTGCGGAGGCGGCCGTGGAGATTCCCAAGTTCTACGGCTATCCACTCGAGGGCAAGCGTGCCGTCGTCATCGGTCGCAGCAACGTGGTGGGCAAGCCCGTCCAACTGCTGCTCGTGCGCGAACACTGCACGGTCACGATCTGCCACCGGCGGACGCGCGACCTGGCGGCGGAGATCGCGCGCGCCGAGATCGTCGTCTCCGCGGCGGGAGCGCCCGGACTGGTCAGGGGCAACATGCTGCACCCCGGCGCGCTGGTCGTGGACGTGGGCATCAACGTGGTCAAAGGCCGGATCGTGGGCGATGTCGAGTTCGACTCGGCGCTACGCGTGGCAGCTGCGATCACGCCCGTGCCCGGTGGCGTGGGGCCGGTGACGAACGCGGTACTGCTCGAGCATCTGGTTCGCGCGGCGCGATGGCAGCAGACGGACCACCCACTGATCGCGGGCCGCGCGCGCAAGCGGCGCGCAGCCTAGGGCGCCGCGACGGCATGAAATCGAGCCTCGAGATCGCGCGCGCGGCCGCACTGCGGCCAATCGCCGAGGTGGCTGCCGAACTTGGCCTCGAGTCAGACGAGTACGAGCTCTACGGAACGTACAAGGCCAAGGTGTTGCCTGTTGCGGCGGAACGGCGTGCCAGCCAGCCGGATGGGCGCGAGATCGTCGTGACCGCCATCACGCCAACCCCGCTGGGGGAGGGCAAGACGACCACGACCATCGGCCTCGCCCAGGGCCTCAACCGGATCGGCGTGCGCGCCGCGGCGACCATCCGCCAGCCGTCGCTCGGACCGGTCTTCGGACTCAAGGGCGGCGCTGCGGGAGGCGGCCACAGCCAGGTGCTCCCGATGGAAGAGATCAACATCCACTTCACCGGTGATCTGCACGCGGTGGCCGCCGCGCACAACCTGGCGGCCGCGTTCCTCGACAACCACCTCTTCCGTGGCAACGCCCTGGGCATCGACCCGGCGACCATCCGCTGGCCGCGAGTGATCGACGTCAACGACCGCAGCCTGCGCAGGGTCGAGATAGGCCTGGGCGATCCGTCCAACGTGCGCGAGTCGGAGTGGCACATCACGGCCGCTTCGGAAGTGATGGCGATCCTCGCCCTGGCCAGCGACATCGCCGACCTGCGGGCGCGACTCGGGCGCGTCATCGTTGCCGAAAGGTACGAAGGCGGTCCGGTCACCCTGGATGACCTCAAGGTGGCCGGCGCAATGACCGTCCTGCTGCGTGAGGCGATCAAGCCCAACCTGGTCCAGACCCTCGAGGGTGGCCCGGCATTCATCCACGCGGGTCCATTCGCCAACATCGCACACGGCAATTCCTCCGTGGTTGCCGATCGGATCGCCCTGAAGCTCGTCGACGCGGTGGTGACGGAGGCCGGCTTCGGTGCCGACATGGGCTTCCAGAAGTTCATCGACATCAAGTGCCACCTGTCGGGGATCAGACCGGCGGCGGCGGTCATCGTGGCCACCATCCGTGCGCTGAAGATGCACGGCGGGGTGGCGCGGGTGGTGGCCGGCAAGCCGCTCGACCCGGCGCTCGAGAAAGAGGACCCGGAGGGGGTCGAGCGGGGCTGCGCCAACCTGGTCCAGCACATCGAGATCGTTCGCGGCTACGGGCTGCCGGCGGTCGTCGCGATCAACTCGTTCCCCAGCGACAGCGCGTCTGAAATCGAGGTGGTCCGGCGCGTGGCGCTGGCGGCCGGTGCGAGCGACGCGGTCGTCAGCGATCACTACGCTCGTGGCGGCGCCGGCGCGGAGGAACTGGCCCGTGCGGTCTGGCGGGCGGCCGGTGATGGTGCCCCTGGGTTTCGCTTCCTGTCGCGTGGGGATGCATCGTTGGAGGAGCGCATCGTGCGCATCGCCACCCGCGTGTACGGGGCGGACGGCGTCGACTTCTCCGGCGAGGCGGCCAAGCAGCTGGCCGAGTTCGAGCGCCTGGGTTACGGGCATCTGCCGGTGTGCATGGCGAAGACGCAGCTGTCGCTCAGCCACGATCCGGCACTCAAGGGCAGGCCCACCGGCTTTCGCGTCCCGGTTCGTGACGCGCGGCTGTTCGCCGGCGCCGGTTTCGTGACCGCCTACTGCGGCGAGATGCTGATGATGCCGGGCCTGCCCTCGCGACCCTCGGGCGAGGACGTCGATATCAACGAACGGGGTGAGACCGTCGGATTGTTCTAGCTGATCATCCGTTGGCGAGCAGGAAGAAGGCCACTATCAGCAGTCCGGCAGCGACACCCAGTACCGCGTAACCCCAGGCCCGCCAATCGATGGGACCCAGCTGCGCTTCGGCGTGGCCGTGGTCGTCATCGCTGAGCAGCGCGTGCGCGTCCTGGTGCGTCGGGGCGTGGTCGAGTGCCTGGGTCTCCGCGCCGTGCTCGTCTGTCACTGAAGCAGCTCCTGTGTCACCAGCTGGTCCACGGTCAGCGACGCGGGGATCGTCTGATCGGGTAGCCCGCGCATGAAATCGAGCGACTTCTGCCAGCCGTTCGGGTCGATCGCACCCAGCCC
Organism: uncultured Anaerolineaceae bacterium; assembly: GCA_964610835.1. Lineage (GTDB taxonomy): Bacteria > Chloroflexota > Limnocylindria > Limnocylindrales > CSP1-4 > JALYGJ01. Next base: position 4,953 of record CAZSWK010000024.1, read on the forward strand.
GTGCTGATCAGTGTAGGGGCTCGCCCACATACCGATTGTCGCCTGCAGGATGGCCAGCTGGGTGGCGCGGTCGCTGCCCAGCTCGGGCACCTGGGCGATCGAGTCGTCGAGGCCCACCTGCGGGTTGGCGATGATCTCGCGCATCGCCCGCAGGGTGGCGGCCACGAACGCCCGAATGGCGTCGCCCTTGGTCGCCAGCGTGTGCCTGCCCACGACCAGCCCCGGGCCGGGGAGCGGCACGATCGCGTCGACGGTGAGAACGTTCGTGGCAAAACCCTGCTGCTGTAGCTGGACGGGCTCGTTGTTGCGGAAACCGGTCGCCGCGTCGACCTGCCCTTGCTGCAGTGCCACCGCCTGCCCGTAGTCGGGATAGAGCTGGATGGTCAGGTCGTCGGGCGTCAGACCAGCCGACGAAAGCAGCGCCTGGAGCATGATCCAACTCGAGCCGTAGCGACCGGGAATGCCCAGGCTCTTGCCCTTCAGGTCCGCGGCGCTACTTATGCCGCTGCTGCTCCCGGTGAGCACGACGCTCGGGAACTGGGCGTAGATCGTTGCCCCGTACACGACCGGAATGCCCTGCGCCACGGCGGGGATGATGCTCGTGCCGTCGGCGATGCCAACATCGACCGCACCCTGGCCGATCAACGTGATCAGGTTTGGATCGCTCTGGTTCTCGAAGGTTACGTCGAGGCCGGCTGCCGCGTAGTAGCCCTGCCGCTGCGCGCGGTAGAACTGGGCGAACTGGACGCTCGGGATGTAGCCCAGGCCGACGGTCAGCTTGGTCGGCGCAACCGACGCGCTGGGGCTTGGGCTGGACGGGCCGCACCCGACAGCCAGCAGCAGCACGACCAGGACCAGTACTCGACGAGACACGGTCACCTCCACGCCCCCACAAGCGCTCGCTCGGCGAGCACGACGATGAGATACAGCGCCACGCCGATGCCAGCGATGGTCACCAGCGTGGCGAACATGAGCGGAATGTCGAACAGGCTGCCCCGGGCGAGGTTGATGAGCACGCCGAGGCCGCGATCGGCGCCGGCCCACTCGCCGACGATGGCGCCGATGACTGCCAACGTCACCCCGACGCGCATGCCGCCCAGGATCTGGGGAAGCGCGGCGGGCAGTTCCAGGTCACGGAACAGCTGCCAGCGGGTGGCGCGCAGGCTGCGGCCCAGCTCGATCAACCGTGCGTCCACGGAACGGATGCCGACCATGGTCGCGACGGCAACTGGGAAGAAGACGATCAGCGCACAAATGACGACCTTGGCGGCAAGGCCGGTGCCCAGCCATAGCACCAGCAACGGCGCCAGGGCGAGGATGGGCGTCGCCTGGGCGGCGACGATGTACGGCGAGAGGAGTCGCTCGGCAAGCGAGGACCTGGCCAGCAGGTAACCGACCACCATCGCGACGATCGCGCCGGCTACGAAACCGAGGATGATCTCGGACAGCGTCGCCGCCACGTGCGGCTCGATCAGGCCGCTGGCCCAGGCCTCGACCAGACTCTGGCCGACCACCTCGGGCGCCGGCAGGATGAACGGCGGATAACCGCCGATGACCACGACCGCCTTCCAGGCCAGCAGGAAAACGGCACCGGCGACGAGCACGGGCAGGCCCACGCGCACGATCGCCGAACGTCGTTTCGCGGCCATCTCAGCCCTCGTTCCCGAATGGGTCGAACCAGGCTGGCGAGCCGGCCCGCTCCAGCACGTCGCGGACCGGTGCGGCGGCGGCCTCCTGCTCCGCGTACTCGGCCGGCGTGCCGGCCAGGTGCGAGCGCACCAGCGCCGCGGTACGCGCAAAATCGGCGCCATCGAGGGCCGCTGTTGATCGTGGGCGAGCCAGCGGTACGGCGATGCGCGCCAGGACGCGGCCTGGATGGGGCGACAGCACGACGATCTCGTCGGCCAGGAGGACCGCCTCGGGAATGCTGTGCGTGACGACCACGATGGTCGTGCCGGTACGTTGCCACAGCCTGAGCAACTCGAGGTTGAAGCGCTCGCGCGTCAGCGCGTCTAGGGCGCTGAAGGGCTCATCGAGGAGCAGCACGGCGGGGTCGCGGACAAGGGCGCGCGCAATCGCGACCCGCTGGCGCATGCCTCCCGAGAGTTGATACGGGTAGGCGCGCTCGAACGACGTCAGCCCGACAAGCTCGAGCAGCTGGCGCGAATGGTCGTAGCGCGCCGTGCGTCCGACACCGGCGAGTTCGAGCGGGAACGCGACGTTGTCGATAGTCCGCCGCCAGGGAAGGAGGCGCGGCTCCTGGAACACGAGCCCGACGCGCTCGTCGGCCTCGGCCACGGCGCGGCCATCGATGAGGATGCGGCCGTCGTCGGGCCGCAGCAGTCCGGCCATCAGCCGCAGCAGCGTGCTCTTGCCCGAGCCATTGGGGCCCAGGACTGCGGTCACGCCATGGTCGGCCACGCTGAAGCTGACCTGCTCGAGCACGGACAGGCGGCGCCCGTCGATAACGAACGAGCGGCTGACGTTGCTGAGATCGATGGCGGCCGTCTTCGGTGTCCTCCGTTCGCACCTCGCAGCAGGGTGGGTGAACGGGCGAGCAGCGCGTGACGACGCGTAGCGCGCCTCTCTTCTCCCATCCGGACTGTGACCGTCGGCTCCCTGCCAGGGGATCCACCGCGCCGCGAACGGTGCGGGTCGTGGGCTGGCGGAGCTGCGCGTCGCGCTCTCCGCCGACCACCGGTCGGGAATTTCACCCAACCCCGAAGTGAGGCGTATGTGCTTGTGGAGCGCAGGATAAACCCTGTTGCGGCCGCTATCGTTCTGGAGTGCTCACGGTACTTCTGACGCGCCACGGCCACACGCTCCGCTCCGAACCCGAGCAGTACCTGGGCCAGCACGTGAATGCCCCTCTAAGCGAGCGTGGCCGGAGCGACGCCCGCGCGCTGGCCAAGAGGCTGGCCCCGGTGACGATCGACCGCCTGATCACCAGCCCGCTTGGGCGCTCCGTCGAGACGGCCGAGATCCTAGGCGCGGAGCGATCGCTGGCGATCGAACAGGACGAGCGGCTGGCCGAGCTCGACTACGGAGCCTGGGAGGGCCTGACGATCGAGGAGATCGAGCGGCGCTTCCCCGGTGAGCACGAGGAGTACGACGAGAACCCGGCAATTCACCGCGTGGGTGGCGGCGAGAGCGGGCTGCAGGTCGCGGCGCGCCTGGCGGCGCTGGTCGACGAGCTGCTGGGCTGGTGGGAGACCACGAAGGGCGACCGCACGTGCGTGCTGGTCGGTCATTCGTCGGTGAACCGCGTGTTTCTGGCGCTCGTCCTCGACGTTCCGCTGCCCGACTACCGCCGCCGTTTCCGGCAGGACTGGGCCAATTTGACGGTTCTCGAATGGCCGGACCGGCGATCCGGACCGGAGCTGGTGCTGGGCAACGACCTGTCACATACGCGAGGCGCCGTCGGGGTGACGTGGCGATGACGGCGGCCGACGTCATCGAACTGACCGGCCGTGACCTGTCGCTCGAGGATGTCGAGCGGGTGGCGCACGGAGACGTCGAGGTGCGTCTGGCGGCCGCGGCGCGTGAGCGCATGCTGGCCAGCCGGCGCACGCTGGAGGAACTCGTCGAGTCGGGTGCCACGGTCTACGGTGTCACGACGGGGTTCGGCGATCTCGCCTCACATCGCATCGAACCACGTGACGCCGCGCGGCTCCAGGAGAACCTGCTCATCAGTCATGCCGTGGGCGTCGGGCCCCTCCACGGCCGGCACACCGTCCGCGCCATGATGCTGTTGCGCGCCAATGCGCTCGCGCGCGGCCAGAGTGGGTGCCGGCCGGAAATCGTCGATCGGCTGCTCGACTTCCTGCGCCTCGGGATACACCCCGAGGTACCGGAACAGGGTTCGGTCGGCGCGTCGGGCGATCTCGCCCCGCTGGCACACCTGGCCCTGCCGATCATCGGCCGCGGCCGGGCCGAGCTCGACGGCGATGTTGTGGACGGGGCACAGGCGCTGCGTCGGCGCGGACTCGAACCGCTGTCGCTGGAGGCCAAGGAAGGATTGGCGCTACTCAATGGCACCCAGCAGATGACGGCGATCGGGGTGCTCGTCCTGTTGCACGCCGAGCGCCTGCTGGCCACAGCGACCGTGGCCGCGGCGATGTCGACCGAGGCCTTGCTGGGCACGGACGTCGCCTTCGCCGATGCATACCAGCAGGCGCGTCCACATCCGGGTCAGATCCGCGTGGCGGCTCAGCTGCGCCGCCTGCTGCGCGATTCAGAGCTGATGCGCAGCCACCACGACCAGCCACACAAGGTCCAGGATCCGTATTCGATCCGCTGTGTGCCGCAGGTGCACGGGACCGTCGCCGACGCGCTTGGTTACGTGCGCGGCGTGCTCGAAATCGAGGCAAACAGCGCCACCGACAACCCACTCGTCTTTCCCGACGGTGCAGACGTAGCCGTCGGTGCTTCTGCCACCGGCGGCGGCAAGGTCATCTCTGGCGGCAACTTCCACGGCGAGCCGGTGGCCCTGGCAATGGACCTGCTCGGCATCGCCCTGGCCGAGCTGGGGGCGATCTGTGAGCGGCGAATCGCGCAATTGATCGACGGCCGCTCGTCGGGGCTGCCACCGTTCCTCGCTGATGAGGCGGGCCTCAACAGCGGGATGATGCTGTACCAGTACGTAGCGGCCGCGCTGGTATCGGAGAACAAGGTGCTCGGTCACCCGGCGTCGGTCGACTCCATCCCGACCAGCGCCAACCAGGAGGACCACGTATCGATGGGGCCGATCGCGGCTCGTAAGGCGCGTGAAGTGCTGCGCAACGTGGAGCGGGTGGTCGGCTTCGAGCTGCTGTGTGCTGCCCAGGGCCTCGACTTTCGGACGGCCGCCGGTTCGGCACCGGGAGCGGGGGTGGCCGCGGCGCACGCGTTGATCAGGGCGCGCGTGGCCCACCTGCGCGACGACAGGGATCCGCAGCCGGACATGGCAACCGCCCTGGAGCTGGTCCGCTCGGGTGTGCTGTCCCCCCTGGCCGACGGCGCTGCCGGCGCCGTCGGCGGTGACCAGGCCGCGACCGACGCCTAGACTGGCCGCGATGGCCGATATCCGGATCGTCGACGTTCTGGACCCGGACGTTTTCGCGCAGCTGCCCCCGTGTGCCGATGCGCGCTTCGATCACCGCACCTGCGACTACTGGGAGGATGCCGAGCGCGGCACGAAGTCGAGCCGGCCGGCGTGGCTGGTGGTCGAGGCACCTCGCCGGCGATCGAATCCCGACCCCACCGAAAACCCATTCGCGCCGGCCGGCCAGGAGGTCTTCGACAATCCCTTCGCTCCCGCGGCACGCACCAGCCTGCCGGATGCGTTCGCCGACGACGACCTGTTCGCGGTGCCGCTGGAGAACCCGTTTGCCCCGCAGGCCATCCGCGAGCGGCCGCTGACCGGCGGTGTGCCGCGCAAGCTGGCGCTGCTCGATCGCGGCCGCGGCGTGTTCGGCTCGTACGCCAAGCTGCTGCTGGCCGATGGCGAGCCGGCGGCATATTGCCAGTTCGGTCCGCTCTCCGCCTATCCGCGCGCCACGCGGCTGCGCGATCTCTATCCGCAATTGCCGCAGTCGCCGCTGCCCGCGGTCATCACCTGCATCGCCACGACCAGCGCGGCACGCCGGCACGGGTATGCGCGCCAGCTCGTGCGCGATGTGCTGCGCGACCTGACCGAGCGCGGATTCAGCGCGATCGAGGCTTATCCGGACCTGACGCGCGGCGCGAACGAGACGAGCGGCGGCCAGCCGTGGTTGTGGCACGACCTGGGGTTCGTGACCGCGGTCGACGATGAGCGCTTCCCGGTCATGCGCCTGGAGCTGTAGCCGTGCTGAGCCGGGCGTAGACTCGGCCCGGAGGATCGTTCGATGGCAGTAGCAACCAGGCCACGTACCGTCCGGGCGCCGCGCGGTTCCGAGATCAGCTGCCTGGGCTGGCAGCAGGAAGCGGCGCTGCGGATGCTCATGAACAACCTCGACCCGGACGTCGCCGAGCGGCCACAGGACCTGGTCGTATATGGCGGCACCGGCCGTGCAGCACGCAGCTGGGAGGCATTCGACGCCATCGTGCGCGAGCTGCGGCGGCTGGGTAACGACGAGAGCCTGCTCATCCAGTCGGGCAAGCCGGTGGGCGTACTGCGGACGAATGAGTGGGCGCCGCGCGTGCTCATCGCCAACTCGAACCTGGTCGGCGTGTGGGCCAACTGGGACACCTTCCGCGAGCTCGAGCGCCAGGGCCTGACGATGTACGGCCAGATGACGGCCGGCTCGTGGATCTATATCGGCACTCAGGGCATCCTGCAGGGCACGTACGAGACGTTCGCCGAGCTGGCACGCCAGCACTTCGGTGGCACCCTGCGCGGGCGCGTGGTGCTCACCGCCGGGTTGGGTGGCATGGGTGGCGCGCAGCCGCTGGCGATCACCATGAACGAGGGCGTGGCACTGGTCATCGAGGTCGATCCAGCCCGTGCCCGGCGACGGCTCGAGATCGGCTACGTCGATCGCCTGACCGAATCGCTCGACGAGGGCTTGGGCTGGGCGCGTGAGTCCGCCAGCCATGGTGAGGCGGTGTCGATCGCGCTGATCGGCAACGCCGCTGAGATCGAGCCCGAACTCGCCCGACGTGGCGAACGTTTCGACGTGCTGACCGATCAGACATCGGCGCATGATTCGCTCAACGGCTACATTCCCGCCGGCCTGACCCTCCAGCAGGCGGCTGACCTGCGCGGCGCCGACCCCGCCGCCTATGTCGCGCGGGCGATGGCCTCGATGGCCGACCAGGTGCGCGCGATGCTCGCCCTGCAGTCCGCTGGCGCGGTGACCTTCGACTACGGCAACAACATCCGGGCCCAGGCGCAGACAGCCGGCGTCGACAATGCCTTCGACTTCCCGGGCTTCGTGCCGGCGTTCATCAGGCCACTCTTCTGCGAGGGGAAGGGCCCGTTCCGCTGGGTGGCGTTGTCGGGCGACCCGGCGGACATCCTGGCCACCGATCGCGCGGTGCTCGAGCTGTTCCCCGAGAACGAGTCGCTGGCACGCTGGATCAGGATGGCGCAGGAGCGCGTGCCGTTCCAGGGCCTGCCGGCGCGTATCTGCTGGCTGGGCTATGGGGAGCGCGCCCGGGCCGGCCTGCGCTTCAACGAGCTCGTCGCCAGCGGCGAGATATCGGCACCAATAGTGATCGGCCGGGACCACCTGGATTCGGGATCGGTCGCCTCGCCCAACCGCGAGACGGAGGCGATGCGCGACGGCTCCGACGCGATCGCCGATTGGCCTCTGCTGAATGCGCTGGCCAACGCCAGTTCGGGCGCCAGTTGGGTGTCCATCCATCACGGTGGCGGCACCGGCATCGGCTACTCCCAGCACGCCGGCATGGTCGTCGTCGCCGACGGCAGTGACCTCGCTGCGCAGAAGCTGGAGCGAGTGCTGACCACCGATCCGGGGACCGGTGTCATGCGCCACGCGGACGCCGGCTACGAGCGGGCGATCGAGGTCGCTCACGAGCGTGGCATTCGTATCCCGATGCTCGAGCGCGATTAGGCCGCGTGCCCGCGCAGATCGTCGCCATTGGCGGTGGCGGCTTCAGCGATGCCGAGCGACTGACGCCGCTTGATCGATATCTCATCGAGCTCACCGGCAAGGACCGGCCACGGGTCTGCTTCCTGGGTACCGCATCCGGCGACGCCGAGCGCTATGCGGCCAAGTTCTACCGGGCCTATGCCGGGGTCGCGCAGGCGTCGGACCTGGTCCTCTTCGGCGCGCCGGACCGAGGCGCCGTGGCGCGCCTCGCCGACCAGGACATGATCTTCGTTGGCGGCGGAAACACCGCGAACATGCTGGCGGTGTGGCGGCTGCACGGCGTCGATGAAGCGCTGCGCCGAGCGTGGCAGGCCGGGATCGTGCTGGCCGGCATCAGCGCAGGAGCCATCTGCTGGTTCGAGGGCTGCCTGACTGATTCGTTTGGGTCGCAGCTGGAACCACTAAAAGACGGACTGGCGCTGCTGCCCGGGTCGGCCTGTCCGCACCTTTCGGGCGAGGCACTGCGCCGCTCGCGCTATGCGCAGGCGATAGCGGCCGGACGACTGCCGGGCGGCTATGGCATTGAAGACGGCGCTGCGCTGCACTTCGTGGGCACCGAGCTGAAGGCGGTCGTGACCGAAATTCGCGGGCGGTCTGCAGTGCGCTTCGCAGTGCGTGATGGTCAAGTGAACGAGGCCAGACTGGAGGCGACGGCACTGGCCGGGGCAATCGATGGACCGTGAAGAGGTTGTCGAGGGATCGACGCAGTCGCTGACTCGCGACGAGCTTGCGCGCGCGGTCCGCGTCGAGCCCGCCACAGTCGACGAGCTCGTCGAGTGGGGTTTCATCCAGAGCGATTCCGCGGGCAACTTTCGCCCGAGTGATATCCAGCGGGTGCGTGCGGTAACGGCCATGCGCTCCCCGGGCATTGAACTCGGCCAGCTGATCGAGGCTTTCCGCCACCGTCTGTTCACGCTGCAGCCGATGGACCTGCTCTATCCCACGCCGGCCGTCGTCACCGACACCACGCCAGGCGAGTTGGCGCAGCAGCTCGGCTTGTCAGAGAACGAACTGATCCGGACGGTGACTGCCGCGGGCTTCCCGGCCCCGGTCCACGGATCGCCCATGCGCGCCGACGACATCGCGTTGGCTCACGCCCTTGTGAGTGCGGCCAATGATCTGGGCGGTGGTGACACGCTGGGCCGCCTCGCCCGGATCTACGGCGACGCCGCGCGGCGGGCGGCGGAGAGTGGCGTTGCCATGTTCGCGGAGAACGTGAACAGTCCCGTGGTCGACGCGGGGCAGGACGACGCGCGGCGTATGGAGGTAAATCAATTGGCGGCAGAGCTGATGGCCAGGTCCGAAGTCCTGTTGGGCCACCTCTATCGGCGTCACCTGGAGTACACCCTGTTGAGCATGTGGGCCACCGCCGCGGAGGCCTTCCTGGATCACATCGGGGTGCGCCCGGCGCGGCCCGCCAGCGACGGGATGGCGTTTGTCGACCTGACCGGCTACACGGCACTCACCGAAGATGGCGGCGACTCGGCCGCGGTGAGGCTGGCCGAGCTGCTGGCTCAGCTGGCCGACGATGCCGCTGCGCGTTTCGGTGGGCGAGTGGTCAAGCTCCTGGGTGACGGCGCGATGCTCCACTTCGATGAACCCCTGAACGCCGTGCGCGGCGCGCTCGACCTGGTCGAGGCGATCGACAAATCGGAGCTTCCCGCCGCTCACGCGGGCGCCAACTATGGCCCGGTCATCGAGCGTGACGGAGACTTCTTCGGCCGTACGGTAAACCTTGCGGCACGCATCTCCGCCGAGGCTTCGCCCGGCGAGGTGCTGGTCAGCCCGGCGGTGGCGGGCCTGCCGTCAAAGGACCTGGTCTTTCGGCCGGTCGGCAGCCGCACGCTCAAGGGCGTCGGTTCGGTCCCCTTGTTCCGGGCCTCATGGGCGGAGGCGTGATCGACTGCCGCAAGGCTGGGCAGCTCCTGAACAGAGCAGCTCCTGAACAAGAGGGCTCCCGGACCCTTGTCGGCCTTGCCTGCGTCAAGAACTGGTCGCGACCTCTGCCTGAGGGCCGAGTTCCGGCTCCTGAGCGCCGCCAGGAGGCGCTTCCTCTTCGACTGTCGGCTCGAAGCCCATGCGGCGCACACTCGCCGACAGCAGGCCGCTCAGCGCAATGACCGTCATGCCGATACCGCCCACGACGAACATCGCGTTCAGGCTGATGCTCACCACGGCGCCAGAGATGGCCATCGAGATCGGTACGAGGGCCAGCGAACTGAACATCATCAGGCTCATGACCCGGCCCATCAGGTTGCGCGGGATGCGGCGCTGGGCCCAGGTCATGTACGAGATGTTGGAGTAGCCAAGAACGGTGCCCACGCCGGCCGCGATGGCCAGCGCCACGATGGTGGATTCGACAAACGCCATCAGCACCATGCCCAAGCCGGTCAACGAGATGAGGCCCAGCAGCACGGACCCGAAGTGCGCCTTCGGCAGGCCCGGTAGCAGAGTCGCTCCGGCGAGGCCGAGCAGCGAGCCGCCACCGAAGGCGGACAGGATCACCCCGTAGGCCGCGGCGCCCTCCGGCAGGCGGGAATAGGCGAGCACGGGCAGCCCGACGTCGAACGGACCCACGATCAGCAGGTTGAGGCCCATGCTCAGGATCATCACCACGCGGATGGCGGGCGCCCGCCATACGAAGCGAACACCTTCGGCGATCTGGCCGACGATCGAGCCTTCGGCTTCGCCGTGAGCGGGGCGCGCAGTGATCAGCAGAAGCGTTGCCAGCGAGACCACGAAGCTGAACGCATCGATCAAGAGGGCAACAGCGATGCCGGTGAGGCCTGGCGAAGCGACGCCGCCGCCCAGAGCGGCGATGGCGATGCCGGCGGCGGCGGGGCCGATGAGAAGCGCCAACTGGGCCGTGCCCTGCACGATGCCGTTTGCCTGCTGGAGCTGCTCGCCGGCGACAAGCTCAGGGACCATCGCGGTCTGGGCGGGATAGAAGAACGCGTCGGCGATGCCGAAGACGAGCGCGAACGCGTACACCATCCACATCGCGGCACTGCCCTGGAGCACGATCAGCCCGAGGGCCGCGACAGCCAGGAGTCGAACGGCATTGGAGCCGACCATCACCAGCCGCGGAGAAAGGCGGTCGACGTAGGCTCCGCCCACGAGCATCAGCACCGCACGCGGCACGGCCATCAGGGCCAGCACCGCGCCCAGCGCCAGGGCATCGCCGGTCAGCACCAGCGCCAGCCAGGGCAGAGCAATCATCGCGAACTGGTCGCCGAGCGACGATATGGCTTCGCCCAGCCACAGCAACCGGAAGTCGCGGATGGCAAACGGTGAGGAAGGTCGAGTGTTCATGGGGCAACTCCGTGGGGGAGGGCTGTTGGTGTTTGTTCGGGATCACGCACACCCGGCACGAACAGCAGCGCGAACATGACCAGCGCGGCCAGCAGGCCGGCGGCGACAACGGTGGTTTCCGGGCCGAGTACGTCTGAGACTGGTCCCGTGAGCGCGAACGACACGGGCACGAGCCCGGTCGAGACCATCCAGTCGAGGCTCGAGACCCGACCCAGCAGGTCGCGCGGGACGCGCTGCTGGAGCATGGTTGTCCAGATCACGGAACCCAGCTGGAAGAAAGCCTGGAGCACGAAGCTGATCAGCAGGGCCTGCCACAGGGAGGTCATGAGGCCGTAGCCGGCGACCACCAGGGTGCCTGCCGACCAGGCTACGTACATCACAGTCACCTGCCGGCGGGGCATTCCGAGCGTCCCGATGAGCACCGACATGCTGATCGACCCCAGGCCACCCATGGCAAAGATGGCGCCCAGCGCGTCGGGACCCAGGTCGAGTCGGTTCTTGATCAGGAACGGCACCAGGACCTCGACCGGGCCGATGAAGACGAACAGGCCCAACATGGCCGCCAATAGAGTGGCCCAGATCCACGCCTGCCCGCGCGCATAGCTCAGCCCCTCGCCCAGCTCGGTGAGTGTCTGGCGAACGCTGAGGCTGGCTGCCGGGCGTGCGGTCGGCCGAGTGCGAATGGTCGCGATGACCAGCGCCGAGATTGCGAACGAAGCGGCGTCGACGCCGAATGCCGGCGCCGTTCCGGCAACCGCCACGACCACGCCGGCGATGGCCGGCCCGATCATGCGCAGCATCAGGGGCCGGTACATACCGGCCAGCGCATTGGCGGCCGGCAAGTGCTCATCGGGAACGAGATCGGGAATGATCGCGGTCGAGGCCGGATTGAAGAAGGCGTCGCCGACGCCCAGGAAGGCGACCAGCAGCGCGATGTGCCACAGCTCGAGGACGCCTGCGAAGGCCAGCGCGGTCATGGCCCCCAGGGCGGCTGCGCGTAGCAGGTCGGCCCCGACCATGAGGCGCCGCCGGTCATAGCGGTCGGAGAACGTGCCACCCACGAGCAGCAGCAGGACACTCGGCAACATCCAGGCCACGCCCACGAACGAGAGCGCGGTGGGCACGTTGCTGATGGAGTACACCTGCCAGGTCAGGGCGACGTAGAAGAAGCCGTCGCCCAGCAACGAAACGACGCTGCCGCCCACCAGCAGGGCGAAGTCCCGGGCGCGCAGCGGTTGCACGATGCGCGCGTTGACCAGCCGCCGTGGAATGGTCACGTTCAGCTCAGTGGTGCGTGGCGGCGCGACCGAGATTCGGGCCGGCGAGTCGGGCGCCGAGGCGCATCAGCCCCAGCCCGATCGTCTGCACCGGAGTGGTCGTAGCCGCATCATGCGGTGGCTGGCTGGTCGCGCGCGCGGCAAAGGTGCGCTCCAGTTCGCGCCAGCGGGCCTGGTGGTAGAGCTCGACGCTACCCATCATCTTGAATACCTCACTCACTGATGATCAGGACGCGGTCGCCGTTCTCGTCGGCGATATCGACCAGCGTGCCGCGCGCGCCTGATGCGATCGCGCCACGAATCCGGTTGGCGTCCTCGTCTGACAGGCCGGGCAGGAAGTTCGACGCCCAGCCAGCGATGTTCAGGGGCACGCGCAGGTTGACTACCCGGCGGCCGTTGTCGGTCACCTCGATACGCAGGTGGCGTGCGTCGCGTGCGCCCGACGGCGCCGTCTCGGCCGCCACCGGCTCATCAGCCGGCTCCTCGTTCGCGTGCGTGCCATCGAGCGCACGCAGGATCTCGTCCGCCTCTTCGGCCGTGAGCCGGCCCTCGGCGACCAGCGCCAGGATCTTTTCAACGTCGGCCATCTCAAGCCTCCTGGAGGCGGCGGGCCGCCTCGTCAACATCGATGTCACCGCGCTCCAGTGCGCGGAGCACATCGAGCTGGCTCTGGGCGGGCATCGCCTGCCCGACCACCTCGGGTGCGTTATCCATGTACTCGGTGGGAGGGTCATCCGCGAAGCGGGCCGCGCGGGCCGCGAAGCGCTCGGCGCTCTTGGCCGCGTGGCGTTCCATCCGCTCGCGTGCCCGTTCATGGCGGTCGTGCCTGGCTTGTTTCGGTTCGTCCGCGCGGCGAGCGCCGGCCACGCGTACGTCTCCGGACAGCGTCCGGAACCTGAGCTGGGCCGCTCCGTCGCCGGCCACCAGAGTTCGCGGGCCACCGCCAAGGTCCAGGCCGCGGCGGATGTCGACAGTCACCCCGCCGGTCGGATCGAGCGACAGGTCGCCGCTGACCGTCTCGGCGCTGTGAATTGGCCCGGCTCCCAACTCGCCGTCGATGGCGATGTCGCCGCTGACCGTCCGGGCATCGAAGCGGCTGAGCTGCGCGCCTCTGATGCGGATGTCGCCTGAAGTGGTACTGACATTGAGCTCGGCAGGCTGCGTGGTGCGCAGCTGCACGTCGCCCGAAACGGTCGTCGCACGCAGACGTCCGCCACCGGCCGTCAGGTCCAGGTCGCCTGAGACTGTCTTGTAGCTCTGTTCGCCCGAGAGCATGTCTGAGCGCACGTCGGCGCTCACCGTGTTGATCGTTACGCGCGCCGAGCGCGGGACGGTCACCTGGAAGTCGACGCCGTTTCGCCGCGCGAACCAGCCCGCCAGCGCCGCCAGTGAGCCGCGGTCGGCGATGTCGATCTGAAGCAGGCCGTCGCTCTTGCGCACGCTGAGCGGCAGCGAATCATCGCGGCCGCTCTCCGAACGTGCCAGGACGACGGCCTCGCCGCCGTCACCGGCGCGAATGTCGACGGACCCCGCGGCGCAGCTCAGGATCAGCTGGCCGGCCGCGCCAATCTGGTGACGGACCTCGACCGGTCCGGGAAACGTGTTCACCTGCTCACTCATCTTTGGTCTCCTGCGGAGCCTGTCCGGTGGTCTCGATGTCCGCCGCAACCGCCTCACCGCGCAGGGCGGCGGCCGCCTGTTCGGCACTCAGTTCGTGGCGCGCCAGTCGTTCCAGGATGGTGCGGCGCGTGTTCGCATCGACCGCCACGTTGTCCGCTGCGTCTGGTTCCTGCGGCGGCTCGGACGGAATGGGCACGCCGTCCGCGAGGTCGAGTGCGCGTAACAGTCCCTCAACGCGATTGCGCACCGTGGGGTAGGAGACGCCCAGCTCACGCTCCAGCTCACGCAGGTTGCCGCGGGCGCGCAGAAACGACTCGAGCAGCGCGAACTGGTCACGGGTCAGTCCTGCAAAACGCCCGACGCTGAAGCCGCCCTCGATGGTCGTACCGCACGTATTGCAGTGCAGCCGGGTCACGGTCAGCTGGTTCTCGCAGACCGGGCATGTGGAGATGACTTCTCGTTCCATCGTTTCGTTTGCCTCGGTGGCTCTTTGTTATCTGAGAATGGCGCGACTGTAAACAGTGCCTTTCACTTTGTCAAGTACGGGTTTCTATTTGTGGCGTCTGCACTTGCAATGATCCAATGTTCGTGCTCAACACGTGGCAGAGGCGGGCAGCGCCGTAGACTGCACCGGAATGACTCGACTGGTCGAATGCGTTCCCAACTTCTCGGAGGGCCGGCGGCCCGAGGTGATCGACGCCATCACCGCTCGCGTGAGCGCCACGCCCGGGGTGACGCTGCTCGACCGAACGTCGGATCGGGACCACAACCGCAGCGTGCTGACCTTTGCCGGTCCGCCAGCGGCCGTGCTGGCCGCCATGGAAGCGGCCACCGAGCAGGCAATCACGAGCATCGATATGAACCGGCACGAGGGCCAGCACCCGCGCATGGGCGCCGTGGACGTGGTGCCCTTCGTGCCGCTCGGCGAGACCACGATGGACGAGTGCATCGAGCTGGCGCGCACCTTCGGCAAGGCGGTGGTTGAGCGCTTTGGCCTGCCCGTGTACCTGTACGCCAAGGCCGCGACACGGTCCGATCGGACGGTGCTCGCCGATATCCGCCGACCGCAGTTCGAGGGCCTCAAGGAACTGATCAAGACCGATGAGCGGGCACCCGACATCGGTCCGCGCAGGCTGCACCCGACCGCCGGTGCCGTCGCGGTGGGCGCCCGGCCCTTCCTCATCGCCTACAACATCAATCTCGAGTCGCGCGATGTGGAGCTTGCGAAGCGCATCGCGCGGGTCGTACGCGAGAGCTCGGGTGGCCTGCCGCGCGTGCAGGCGCTCGGGCTGTACCTCGACGACCTCGAGTGCGCGCAGGTGTCGATGAACCTGCTCGACCACACGGTGACCACGATGTGGCAGGTGTGGGAGGCAGTGGCTGGAGAGGCCGCGCGAGACGGC
Source organism: uncultured Anaerolineaceae bacterium (assembly GCA_964610835.1). Lineage (GTDB taxonomy): Bacteria > Chloroflexota > Limnocylindria > Limnocylindrales > CSP1-4 > JALYGJ01. Next base: position 20,142 of record CAZSWK010000024.1, read on the forward strand.
GTCGCATTGCGCGAATCGGAGTTGATCGGCCTGGCACCGCTGGCCGCCCTGATCGCGGTGGCCGACCACGCCGATGTTGATCGTGACCTGCCGGTCGAACAGCGCATCGGCGCGGCCGCGCGCTGGCTCAGGATCCGCGACTTCGAGCCGACCATGGCGCTCGAGTTGCGGCTGGCGGCACGCAGCGCATGAGCCGCTCTGCCAAGCCGGCGCTGCTCGTGCATAACGCGAACGAAGTAGCGACGCTGGCAGGCGGGCTCAGGCGCGGCGCCGCGCAGGCCGACCCGGCCGTGCTGGCCGGTGACACCGCCGTTGCTGCGTACGAGGGACGCATCGTGGCCGTGGGCAGGACCAGCGCCGTCGAACGCGAGTTGCGGAGCATGGGCATCGCCGATTCCGCAATCGAGCGGATCGATGCGCAACGTGGCACGGTCACGCCCGGCCTGATTGACCCGCACACTCACCTGTTGTTCGCCGGCACGCGGCACGCGGAAGTGGAGCTGCGCCAGCGCGGGCTCGGCTACCTGGAGATCCTCGCCGCCGGGGGCGGGATCCTGCAGACCGTACGTGCGACGCGTGCGGCATCGGACGATGTGCTCCTCGACCATGGCCGTCGGTGGCTGGCCGAGATGCTCAGCCACGGCGTCACGACCATCGAGGCGAAGAGCGGTTACGGGCTCGACCCTGAGGCGGAGCTGCGCCTGCTGTCGCTCACCCACGCGCTGGCCGTCGAGGGACCTGTCGAGATCGTGCCCACGTTTCTTGGTGCGCACGCGGTGGCACCCGAATACCGTGACCGCCCCGCCGCCGCGAACGACTACCTGGCGAGTGTCATCAACGAGCAGCTGCCGCGCGTCGTGGCGCAGGGCGTGGCGACATCGTGTGATGTCTTCTGCGAGCCCGGCGTGTTCGACGCCGACGCCTCGCGACGGCTGCTCAAAGCGGCGCGCGAACAGGGCCTCGCAGTTCGCCTGCATGCGGACGAACTCGCCGACGCGGGTGGTGCCGCGCTCGCCGCGGAGCTCGGGGCGCTTTCGGCCGACCACCTGGGTGCGATTTCCGACTCTGGCATCGCGGCCCTGGCACGCGCGGCAGAGGCCGGCCGACCAGTGGTCGCCACGCTGCTGCCGCTGACCAGCTTCTACCTGGGTGATGCTCACTACGCGCCGGCCCGGCGGCTGGTTGACGCAGGCGTCCCGGTAGCCGTCGGCACCGACTTCAACCCGGGCACTTCGCCGTCGCCGAACGCCCAGCTGGCAATGGCCTTCGCCGTGCACCGACTATTGCTGACTCCGGCCGAAGCCCTGGCTGCGCTGACCATCAACGCCGCCGCCGCGCTGGGGCTGGAGCAGAGCCACGGCTCGATCGAGGTGGGCAAGCACGCCGACCTGGCCGTCTGGGCAGTCGACAACCACGCGCTGGTGCCCTACTGGTTGGGTGCCGATCTCGCTCGCGTGGTGATCAAGCGCGGTCGAGTGGCGTTGCGGAGTGCCACCGCGGGTTAAGTCCGGCCGCGTGCCTCGAGCAGGACCACAGTCGTCTCGCCGGGCGCCGACGAGCTGGTGACCGTCAGCTTGGGTACCGGCTCCTCGTGCTGGACGCTCATCTCGTGCAGGAAGCGTGCCAGGTCCTCCGATCCCTGGCCGTTCGTCCCGATGGCCATGGGCACGACCAGGTTGGCATCGAACTGGGCGACGAGTTCGGCCGCACGGGCCGGCGCGAGCGAGCCGCCGACGGGTACGCAGACGACTTCCACGGGCCCGATCTTGTCCAGGTCGGCATCACTCAATAGATGGCCGATGTCGCCCAGGTGCACGACATGCACTCCGTCAAGCTCATACACGAAGCACGTATTGGCTCCGCGTTCGGCACCCTGTACCTCGTCGCGGAAGGTCCGGATGCCATTGATCAGCACCTCGTGGATCTCGAACTCACCGGGCGAGTCGAGCAGAAACGCTGACTCCAGACTGGTCGGCACGCGTCTCACCGTGTGTCCGGCGGAGACTTTTGCCCCGCGTCCGGCACGGCCGTTACCCGAGCCGGCTTTCCCTTCGAGCCCCAGGCTCTGCTGGCCGTCGGCATGGCTGTAGGTGGCGATGTCGGCGGTCATGCCGCGGCCCGTCGGCCCGACGATGCGCGGAAAGGCGTCAGCAGCCACGACACCCTCACGTCCGCGCAGACGCAGGCAGGTGTCGCCGAAGGAAACGATCTCCACGCGGAGATTGTCGCAGGGAGCAAAGAGAAACGAGGGGCGCCTGCCCAATTGGCGCCCCTCGTTCCGAGGGAGGGAGAGGGAACGGGAAGCGATGCTTCACTGTTCCGCTGACTGCAGACTAGGACTACTGCGTGAAGCATCCAGACGGTAGGAGGTGAAGAAACGCACACCATTGGCTGCCACAATCAGCCCGATGTCCGGGCGTGTGTGGCGGGCACTCGTGGGGCTGGTTCTCATCAGCCTTGTCGCGGCGTGCGTCGACGTCACCGTCGCGCCCACGCCGCCGCCCGGCTCCCCATCCCGTCCGTCCGACTCGGCTGCGCTGCCGTCGCCCAACCTCACTCCTGTTCCACCGGGCGCGACCGCCACGATCGAGGCCGACCTGCGGGCGCAGATCGATGCGGTAACCAGCGCCATGCCGGCCATCCGGCAGCTGAGCGCGACACGCGACGTCCCGTATCAGTTCATCACCCGCGACCAGTTCAGCCAGGACCTCGTCGACCTGAATAACCAGGAAACATCGCCCGAGGTGCAGGCCGCTCAGGAGCGGCTGCTCAAGCGCTTGGGGCTGCTGCCGCCCGACGCCGACTTACAGGCATTGCTGCTGCAGCTGTATACGGCCCAGGTGGCCGCCTACTACCGCCCGGATACCAAGACCTTCTACATCATTGCGCGCGACCAGCCCTTTGGCCCGACCGACGAGGTGACGGTCGCGCACGAGTACACCCATGCGCTGCAGGACATGCACTTCGACCTCGAGGGCTCACGCATCGCCGATCCCAGCGAAGGTGACGCCGCGCTGGCGCAGCTGGCCGTGATCGAGGGCGATGCGACGCTGGCCTCTCAGATCTGGATGCTCCAGAACCTCACCCTGGACCAGATGCTGCAGATGCTGAACGAGTCGTTGGGCGAAGTGGACATGCAGCAGCTGGCCTCCATGCCACCGATACTGCGGCGCGAGCTGGAGTTCCCGTACACCGATGGGCTGACGTTTGTGTCAGACCTCTACTGTGGCCAGCCCAGCTGCCTGGGGACGGGCGACTGGCAGCCGATCGACGACGCGCTGGTCACCCCTCCCGCCTCTACCGAGCAGATCCTCCACCCGGCGAAGTACGGCGTCGACCAACCGGTGCCTGTGGACCTGCCCGATCTGAGCAGCAAGCTTGGCGCTGGCTGGTCGCGGACTTTGACCCAGACGCTGGGCGAGCTCGACATCCAGGTGCTCATGGCCGGCGCCGAGGCTCCTGCCGAAGTGCTGCCCGGGCTGCCAGTCGCATGGCCGCACAGCGACGCCGCGGCGGGCTGGGGCGGCGACCGGCTGGCAATGTACGAGGGGCCAAACAGTGCCTGGTTGATCGACTGGCAGACGGCCTGGGATACGCCGACCGACGCGCAGGAGTTCTTCGCCCGCGTGAACGTGGTGAAGTCCCTGTTCCAGGGAGTCACCGAGGACGCGATTCAGTCCAAGATAGTGCGCATGGTGATCGCCTCGGACAGCAGTCTGTTGCCGGTCGGCGGGCTTGCCGCGAGCCAGTAGCTACATCGACTCGGGTGCGGAGATACCCAGCAGGCCGAGCGCGCTTGCGAGCGTGACGCGCGTGGCGTCGACCAGCGCCAGGCGAGCGGCTGACGTATGTGGGTCGGCCGCATCGACCACTCGTCGGTCGCGGTAGAAGGCGTGGAAGCGCGTGGCCAGGTCGGTGGCGAAGGTGGTGATCGCCTGGGTCTCGCGCGCCTGGGCGGCGTCGAGCACGATCTCCGGCAGGCGTAGCAGCTGCTTGGCCATACCGAGTGAGATGTCGTCGTCGGCCAGCCGACCGGCCAGGGAGTCGGCCGCGGACAGGTTCTCCGCGGCGGCTTTGCGCAGGATCGAGCTGATACGTGCGTGGGCGTACTGGACGTAGTAGACGGGGTTGTCGTTCGATTGCCGGCGCGCGAGCTCGATGTCGAAGTCGATGCCCGTCGACGGCGCGCGCGAGGCGAAGAACCAGCGCGCGGCGTCGGCCCCGACCTCGGCGAGTAACTCGTCGAGGGTGATGAACTCGCCCGAGCGCTTGGACATCGAGATCTCCTCGCCGCCGCGCACGAAACGCACCCACGCGATGAGCAGCACGTTGACCGCGTCGCGCTGGTAGCCCATCGCCTGGGCGGCGTTCTTGAGGCGCGCGACGGTGCCGTGGTGATCGGCGCCCCACAGGTAGAGCAGCTCGTCGAAGTCACGGCTGAACTTCTCGACCAGGTAGCCGATGTCGGCGGCGAAGTAGGTCGGCTCGCCGTTCGAGCGCCGGACCACGCGATCCTTGTCGTCACCGTACTTCGTCGAGCGAAACCACAGCGCGCCGTCCTGCTCGTAGAGATCGCCCGCTTCGCGCAGGCGATCGATGCCACGGCCAACCCAGCCCGCGCTGTGCAGCGACCCCTCGGTCGTCCATACGTCGAAGTGCACGCCCAGCCGATCCAGGCTGGCCTCGATGCCGCGGCGGACCTCCTCCGATGCCCAGCGACCGATGATCCAGCCCGCCTGCTCCGGCTGCTCGACGGACTGCTGCCACACGTCACCGGGCACTTTGTTGGCCAGGTCCTGGACGTAGGCGCCGTGGTAGCCGTCGTCGGGGACTGGCTCACCCAGCCGCAGCGCGCGGACGGAGCTGCCCAGGTGCTCGACCTGCGCGCCCGAATCGTTGAAGTAATACTCGCGCGTCGGCTGCTGGCCGGCGGCCGCCAGCACGCGGCACAGCAGATCCCCCACAAACGCCCCGCGCGCGTTGCCGATTGTCAGCGGCCCGGTGGGATTTGCCGATACGAACTCCACGTTGACCCGCGCCGGTCTGGCTACTTTCGTGCGGCCGTAGTCAGTGCCCAGCCGACGGATCTCGTCGGCCGCCTTCTCCACGTACGCGGGTGTCAGCCAGACGTTGACGAAGCCGGCGCCGGCCGCCTCGGCCCTTGCCAGCAACTCGTCGCGCGGGCCGGCGCCCAGGTGGGCCGCGAGCGTCTCGGCAATCTGCCGTGGCGGCCGGCGCAGACTGCCTGCCAACTTGAGCGCGAGGTTCGTCGAGAAGTCGCCGTGCTCGGGGCGTTCGGGACGCACGACCTCGATGTCGTCAACCTGCACGTCGAGTCCCGCCAGCGCGGCCGATCTGATGCGCGCACTGACTAGGTCACGGTCAATTGGCACGGGCTGAGGGTAGTGGATCCTGCCCGAATCGCTGGCCGCGCCGCTGCGGCCCCTGCTCCTCATATGCAACCGGCAAGATCACCAATCGGCAGTCGTCGGGGACGCCAGACGTGAGGCTCTACACGACCTCCACGACGAGCCCAGGTTCTGCCAGCAACACGTCACCGTCGAAGGCATCGCGGGCAGCTGACAGCGCCGCGGCCGGTGCCTGCCGATCCTGGATGTGGGTGATGACCAGCCGCGTTGCGCGTCCGCGCACGGCGACGGAAGCGGCCTCGGCCGAGGTCAGGTGCAGCGCGTCGGCCGGCCGTGGCGCGGCGCCGTAGGCGGCCTCGCACAGCAGCGTGTCGCCGGCGTGGACGAGTGGCAGCAGGTCGTCGGCCACGCTGCAATCGCCTGAATAGACGAGCGCCGGCCCGCCGCCGGGCGGTTCGATACGGAAGGCGAACGAGTCGGGGATGTGGGTCACCCGCCGCGTCTCGACCCGGAAACCGGCGAATTCGAATGTCCCCGGCTCGAGCGGCCGGCCGGGCAGCGTCTCCAGCAGGTCGGGATGGCCTTGAAACGCATCGAATCGGTTGCGCAAATCGGCCGGTCCGCGGAGCCCGATGGACCGATGCTCAGTCGCCTCGTAGCTGAGGTAGTGGCGCAGGGGGATCAAATCGACGATGTGGTCGGCGTGGAGATGGCTGATGAGCACGCCATCGATTGTCTCGGGAGCGACATGCTGGGCCAGCGCGGAGAACGCGCCCTGGCCAAAGTCGAGCACGATCGCGGCATCCTGGTGCTGCACGAGGTAGCAGGACGAGGCATGACCGGGGCGCCTGCTCCACGCCGCCGCGTCGCCGACGACGGTCAGTCTCGTGGCCACACCTCCTCGATGCGATCGACGAGCTCGGTGAGCGTGTCGATGACGAGCGTGCCCGCCGGTGCCTCGCCGCCGCCGATCACGCCCCAAGGCCCGCGGCGAATCCAGACGGGTCGCAGGCCCGCGGCGGCGGCGGGACGGACATCGTTGTCGAGCCGATCACCGACGTACGCCACGTCG
>CAZSWK010000025.1:0-25518 GCA_964610835.1 uncultured Anaerolineaceae bacterium
CGGGCATCGACAACGAGCTGTACACGAACCCCAAGACCGGCATGCTCTTCGCCGATGCGCGCGAGGGCCTGAACGAGCTGGTCGCGGCCGTCAAGCAAGTCTGACGCGCGGGGCGCTGCGGCGCCCCGTATCGTTAGGCGGTGAACGCCGTCCGTCACATCCGGCGGTTACTGCTGGTCGTCAGCGCGTCCGCGCTCGCGGTGGGCCTGTACGCCGGGCCGGCCAGCGCGGCCAACGGCCTGGCCGAGATCGACTCGAGCGGTCCGTTGACGCGCATCATCGTCAGCCCTGACCTCAACTGCCAGGTCGCGCACGAGGCGGACAGCGATCTCGAGCTCTTTGGCGGCGAGGTGGGCGCCTGCGGCACCTTCCTGGCAGTCGATGGCGCGCTATACAGCCCGGCGGACGTTCCCTCGGGGGTAACGGGCATACCCTGGACACCCGTCAGCCAATCGGGCGTATCAGGGACGGGCACGGGCGGCGATCCATACCGCATCGTGACCGTCGTGGCCGCTCCTGGCATTGGTGTGCGTATCGAGCAGACGGACAGCTATGTCGTCGGAACGCAGTCGTACCGCACCGAGGTCATCGTCGCTAACGTGGGTAATGCCGCGTTGAGCGGCGTCCTGTACCGCTACGGCGACTGCTACCTCCAGGGCGACGACAATGGCCTCAGCCGTGTCGACGGCAGCGCACCTGCCTGTGTCTCGGGATATGCGGCAAGTGATCGCATTGAGCAGTGGCTGCCGCTGACTCCGGGCAACCAGTGGTTCGCGGGCGCCTACAGCGACGGGTGGACCGACGTCGCCAGCATGCAGCCGCTGCCCAACACGTGCCCGTGTTCAGAAACCGAGCCGTTCGACAACGGGGCGGGTATCAGTTGGACGCTCGACCTGGCGCCCGGCGCCTCGGCGACTTTCTCCCATGACACCTTCTTCTCGCCCACCGGTGGTTCGCCGGCCGCGACGACCGGGTTCCGCAACTCGGTGCCCGATCCGACCCAGATAACGCTGGATCCCGTCGTCGTCGCCCAAAGCGCCGTCGTTGCGGCCGGCGTGATCATGCTCGTGCCCTTTCCCTCGTCGCTGTTCAACGCCACCCTGGAGGACAACTACGACGAGGTAATGGCGGCTCTCGCGCGACTGCGTGTCTGGTTGATTTCGCTGTGGGCCTCTCTGGCCGCGTGGGTCCGGCGACAGATCGCTGCCCGACGCTCCGTCCAGTCGGCGACCGATCCGAACGCGGTGCAGACGTCACCGCCCGCCTATACGCAGACGCCGCCGCCCGCCTATACGCAGACGCCGCCGCCCGTGGTGGCGGAGACACCCGTGCCGCAGTCTCCCGCCGCGCCGACCACCCGGCGCGACATCTGGCGGAATCCGCTGGGCATCCTGGGTTTCGTCGGCGTGTCCGCGCTCTTTTACGCTTTCCTTGACCCGACGTTCGGCCTCAGCCTCGAGTCGCTCGGCGAGTTGATCGGGCTGGCGGTGGGCCTGCTCGTGATCCTGGCCGCTTACGGGGTGCCGTTGCTGCTGTTCAGCGTTCGCCACCGGATCGAGCTGACTATCCGCGCCCTGCCCGCGACGCTTGCCGTTGCCGTGGTTTGCGTGCTCGTCAGCCGCCTGGCCGACTTCCAGCCCGGCTATCTGTACGGTCTGGTGGTGGGGTTCTACTTCGCCCACGCAGTCAGTCACGAGGTTGAGGGCAAGGCGGAGGCGGTCGCCGCGGGCACGTCACTCGGTGCCGCCGCGCTCGCCTGGATCCTGCTGGTCGTGGTGAGATCCGGCCTTGGACCGAGCGACGCATTCGGGGCCGCCCTGATCGAGTCGGCAACCGTCACCGTCGTGGTGGCCGGCATCGAGAACGCGATGTTCGAGATGATGCCGCTGCGCTTCCTGCCCGGCGCGGCCGTGTACGAGTGGGACAAGCGTGTGTGGGCGGTGCTCATCGGGCTGGGTGTCTTCGCCTTCGCCCACGTACTCCTCAATCCCGCGGCGGGCGCCGGCTACCTGGCCGACACGACACGTACCTCCTTCTTCACGATGATCATGCTGCTCGCGGCATTCGCCGTGGCCTCGGTAGCCTTCTGGGCATGGTTCCGCTTCCGGCCCAGCGCCGAGCCACTCGGACCGGAAGGTCCCGAGAGCCACCCCGGGCTGTGATCGAACGCGTCGAGCTGCAGGCCGAGGTTGAGGCCCCGCGCGCGCAGGTGTTCGCGCTGCTGGCTACGGCCGAGGGACTGCGCCGCTGGCTGGATGCGGCCGAGCTCGAGCCCCGCATCGGCGGTGCGGTGTCGCTGCGCCTCCGCGACGGGGTGGCGACTGGGCAGGTCGTTGCGCTCGACCCGCCTCAGCACATCAGCTTCACCTGGGATTGGCGCGATGCCCCGCTCGGCGTCCCGACGGTGGTCGCCTTTGACGCGATCGATCATGGACCGGCGCTGACGCACGTCACCGTACGGCACGTGGGCCTGCCCCCGGGCGAGCAGCTCGAGCTGCATCGCGAGCTGTGGCGGCACTGGCTGAAGCGGTTCGAGGCCGTCTGCCGGTCGTTGGCGCGCGAGGCTCCTGCCGCTCAGTAGAGCGCAGCCGCCCGGCGCAGTTCCTGCGCCACGTCGTCGCGCAGCTCGGCCGGCTCGAGCACCTCGGCGTCGGCGCCCCAGCCCAGGATCCAGATGCGTATCTCGCGCATGCCCGAGACCAGGCCGCGCCATACCAGGCCGCCGTCTGGCTGCGGCTCCAGTTGCTGGCTGGGGTGCCAGCGTGTCTCGGCCGCCCGCTTGGCCACCGCCGGTGAGAAGCGGATTACGACCTTGACCGGTGGCTCGTCGGCGATGACGTCCCACGCGCGCAGCAAGTCGCGCACCGGCGTCCGCGCCGGCGCGGCGAAGGTGTCCGGCGTCAGGGCCGCCGCGATGATTCGTTCGACCTTGAACGTGCGTCGGGCGGCGCGGGCCTCGTCCCAGCCGATCAGGTACAGCGCGTGCGTCAGCGCCGACGGTTCGATCGCCCATGGCTGGACGCGGGTCCGGCGGGGAGCGCGCGTGGGATCGTAGACCGCCGTGTCGTACTCGATCTCGACCACGCGGCGCTGTGCCCAGGCTTCCGCCAGCGTCCGGAAGACTCGCGTGAAGCGCTCGTTCGGCGGCGTGGTGCTGAAGACATCGACTGTCGCCTCGACGTGCTCGGCCAGGACCGGCGGCAGGATCTGGGCGAGCTTGACGAACGCTCCGATCAGCTCGGTGTCGTGCTCATCGCTCGCCTTGGCCAGCATGCGCGCGGCGAGGAAAAGAGTGGTGGCCTCATGCAGGGTGAGCGCCAGCGGCTGCAGGAACGCCTCACGGTCGAGGCCCCATTTGCCGCCCTCTTGCCAGATGGGCAGCTCGGCATCGGCGTCCATCGCCTGCAGGTCGCGGTAGACGGTCCGCTTGGACACGCCGATCCGGTCGGCCAGCGCCTGCGCCGAAAGGCCGTCGGGGTGGTCGCGCAGGATCAGCGCGATGCGCAAATAGCGTGCCGCGCGGTCCCACTTGGCGCCACCGCGATCGAGTCCGCTGCTCACGAGCAGACGTTAGCGCTTCGCACTTACCATCGGCTGACCATGGCACGCCACTTCACGCACATAGTCACCACCCCGGCCGCGGCCCGCAGGCCGCACGACGCCACGCGGCCGTTCGTAAGCCTGCTCACCGATTGGGGGTTGCGCGACCCCTCGCCGGCTATCGCGCGCGGCGTGATCCTGGGCATCGCCCCCGACGCCCAGGTCATCGACATCAGCCACGAGGTGGAGAAGTTCAACATCCGCCACGGTGCGTTGATGCTCTGGTCGGCCCTGCCGTACCTGCCCATCGGTGCCCACGCGGCGGTGATCGATCCCGGGGTTGGTACGCCGCGCCGGCCCATCGCCATCGAGGTCGCGCGTGGCGACTACCTGGTCGGACCGGACAACGGGCTCATGCTGGCCGGCGCGGAACGGCTGGGCGGGATTGTCCGCGTGCACCTGATCGAGAACCCGCAGTACCACCTGCCCGTGGTCACGGACACCTTCCACGGTCGCGATCTCTTCGCGCCGGCTACTGCCCACCTGGCACTCGGTGTGCCGCTCGACTCCATTGGTCCGCAGCTCGACCCGGCCGGCCTGGTGACACTCGACTGGCCGCCGGTCGTGGTGCGCGACGGCGAGCTGGAGACCACCGTCATCTACCGCGACACCTTTGGCAGTCTGAAGCTGGCCGGCCTGGCCGCCGACCTCGCCGATGCGCTGCCCGGCATGGAGCGGGGCCAGGTGCTGACCATCGAGGTGGTGCAGCCGGACGACGCCGGCACGCCGCCCCGTCACCAGATGCCGTGGGCGGCCACCTTCGGCGAGGTACCGCTGGGTGAACTGGTGTTGCTCGAAGACTCCTACGGCCGGCTGAGCATTGCGCAGAACCAGGGCAACGCGGCGGCGACGCTCGGGGTGGCCGAGGGAACCGTGCTGCGCGTTACGCGCCGGGCGGCCCAGACGGAGGTGAACGTCGAGACGACGCGGTCCAGCCGAAAGGGTCAGGCGAGCGGCGCCGACAGCGCGGCGTAGCTCCGTTCGACCACCTCGAGCGGCGTCGGCTCGGTCGGCTGGAACTCCGCGGCCAGGGCCAGGCCCTCGACGGCCGTCGCGACGCGGTTGCGGCCGGCCCGTTTGGCGGCGTAGCAGGCGCGATCTGCGGCCAGGATGATCTGCCCGCCGTTGTGGCCGTCGCGGGGGTGGACGGCAACGCCGATCGAGCAGGCCAGCCTGACCGGAAGGCCTCGCCCGTCGTTGATGCCCTCCACCGCGGCACGCACCTTGGCCGCGACCGTGCGCGCGCCGGGCAGCGCTGTCGACGGCAGCAGGATCGCGAACTCGTCGCCGCCATAGCGGAAGACGTCGTCCGTGTCGCGACACGACGCGCGCAGCACGTGCGCCACTCGCTGGAGCATCACGTTGCCGGCCTGGTGGCCCAGGCCGTCGTTGTAGCGCTTGAAGTAGTCGAGATCGACCATCAGCATCGCGAAGTGGCCGCCCTGCTCGATCATGCGGTCGAGTTTGTGGACCAGCGCGCCATGGTTCCATAGCCCGGTGAGCGTGTCGGTTTCGGCGCGCAGTTCAACGGCGCGGTGTGCCTCGGCGTTGCGCAGGGCGATCGAGACGTGGGCCGCGAACAGCTTGACCAGGTCGAACTCTTCCTCGCTGAAGCGTGCCTCCGGCCCGAGACGCTCGATCGTCAACACGCCCTGGATGCGCTCGTTGCTGCGCAGCGGAGCGACGATCAACGAACCGGCCAGCGCGCCTGTGTTCGAAAAATGGGCGACCCGCGCGTCGTTCAACTCGTCCTGGACCAACAGTGGCTCGCCCGTCTTCACGACGTGGCCGCCCTCGCCCTGATCGTCGGGCAGGGTGGTGGCCAGGTACTGCGTGGCATGAATGCCGCGGGCGAATATCGGCCGCAGCAGGTGTTGCTGTTCGTCATGGACGTCGACGCACATGTTGTCGACATGCAGCAGGGCAGCGAGGCTGTCGGCGATGTGCTCCAGGAGTGCCTGCGTATCAAGTGTGCCGAGCAGCGATTCGGTCACGCGCAGCAGCTCGCGCTGGCTGTTGAGCTGCCGCGCGAGCGCCTCCGACTGAGCGCGCAGCCGTTCGGTCGCATCGGCGTTGGCCATCGCCTGGGCGGCGACCGAGGCATAGATCTCGAGCAGCCGCAGGTCGTCGGCGGCGAACTGGTCGAGGCCGACTTTGGCCAGCACGATGATGCCGATAACCGCATCCTCGAAGAGCATTGGCGCCAGGAGTAGCGACTCGTCGAGGTTGTCGTCCGTGCCCGGGATCGTCTTGGCACGCCGATCATTGGCAGCATTGCCCACGTTCTGAGCGACGCCGTAGCGTGCGACCCAGCCGGTGATCCCCTCGCCCACGTTGATGCGCAGCTGGTCGCTGTCCTCGTTCTCGTACTCGCCGATCTCGCCGCGCCACGCCACTGGCGTGCACACGTCGTCATCGATCCGGTACACGCGCACGTTGTGGAAGTCGATCAGGCGGTTGAGCTCGGCGCAGATCGCCTGCCCGATGTCGTGCACCGAGCGCAGCCGAGTCAGCTGCGCGCCGAGCTGCTGGATCGACTGCAGCTGCGCGGCCCAGGTCACCATCTGGCCGAACGTCTTTGCGTTGCGCAGCACGCCTGACGCCTGGTCGGCCAGCTGCCGCAGCAGGGTGAGGTCGTCACCCGACCAGGTGTGCGGTTGGTCGTGATACAGGGCCAACACACCCAGCTGCTCACCGCCTGACATCAGCGGCGCCACCGTCACCGTGTTGATGCCTTCGCGCAGGAAGGCCGGGCGTAGCTCGATGCCCCGAGGGTCATCGGCGAAATTGGGTGCCGAGACGATCCTGTGCTCGTTGAATGCGGCTTCGGATACGGGCAGCCGCGCAGCATGCTCAACGATCTGTACAAAGCCGTGTGACAGGTTGTGCGTGGCACGCGCGTACAGGAGGCCGTTCGGCCGGCGCGAGAAGACCGCGGCATGTTCGGCGCCGAACAGTTCCGCGGCACTGCCCACCAGCTGCTCAAGGACATGGGCCGGGTCGAGCTGCGAGGACATCTCGTGACCGGCCGTCATGAGCAGCTCGGCGCGTCGCTGCGCCTCGGCCGCCCGGTCGACCTGGCTGCGCAGGTGAAGTGCCACGGCAAGCTGTGCTGCGAAGACGGCCAGCAGACCGCCTTCGTCGGTGCTGCGTGTCCTGTCCGAGCCGGCGAGAACGAGCCCACCGAAGCGCTCCTCACCGAACACGATGGGTGCCACCGCCCGGTAGCCGCCACCGCTGCCTGCCGCACGGCCGATCATCGGCTGGTTGCCGCGCAGTGCGTGCCCCGTCGCGCGCTGGTCGACCGAGACTCGGCCCACCAGCTGCTCGACCGCACCGGTGCTCGTGACGCGGGCCACGGCGCGATATCCGGCGTCGCGATGCAGCAGGGACGCGGCGCACTGCATCAGCTCGTCGGTGCTCGCAGCCCCGGCGCATCCCAGGGCGAGGCGGCGCAGCAGCCCGTTGTGCGAGTTGCCCGTACGCGCTCGCTGGCCTGGCCCGTGGTCGCCGGCATGCTCGAGGAAGGATTCGATCTCGCTGCGCCGGTAACGCCGATCCCCCCGGGGGTTGATGCGCAGACAGGTCAGCAGTCCCGTGTCGGTCCAGCTGCGCACGGTGTTGACATGCACGCCCAACAGCCGCGCCGCTTGGCGAACGGTCAGCAGGTCCGGTTCGGGCCTGTCAGGTTCGGGGCGCTGGTGGGATTTGTGAGGATTCCGGGTGTTCCGCAAGGCATCGCGAGCCTATGCAACCTCACAACGTCTGCCAGTGAGCCAATGGTCCCAGCCCAGCTCGCCGTCCTGCTGCCCAGGCTGCCGTCCCGCACTCAGCGCCGGCCGATCAGCCGCACGTAGCCGATCGTGGCGAGGGACACCAGCAAGCCGACGACGATCACGCCCAGCGCGGCCAGTACAGGTGCGCCGAACAGGCTCGCGCTGGCGCCCGCGCGAGGGTCAAGCGGGTCGATGAGCACCGGTGTGGGGACCGGGCTGGGTAGCGGCGAGGGTGAAGCCGCGAAAGCGGGCACCGCGAAGGTCTGCAGGAGGGCGAGGACGAGCAGCACCGCGGCAACGATCAGCAGCGCCGCGGCGACCCGGACTCGGTCGCGGTGTCCGCTCGCCAGGAGGCGCATGGCGGCCGCAGGTTCGAGCGTGGTGACGATCAGCGGTCGGTGACGATCCGCGGTCAGCAGACTGCGGCCATCGCGCGTCACGGGCCGCCCGGCGACGGTAGCCTGTTCGACGGCCGAGATCTGTTCGACCACCAGCCGCGCTGGAGTTGCCGGGTCGACACCGTTCAGGGTGTCGCGCATCTCAGGCGGCAGGTCGGCGACCGTCCCGGTCGACTCGCGGGGTATCACCACCAGGCCGTCGCCCAACACGTCGGTGTCTACGTCGATCACCGCCGAGCGTGCCTCCACCCCGAAGCGCACCGCCTCGCGGTCGTCGATCAATGTCCGCCAACGACCGGGCCGATCAAGGACCTGCACCCGCTTGCGACGGAAGACGAGCGGTCGGTCGAGCTCGTCGGGAAACTCCTCGTCCGAGCTGACGCGACCGGTGACGCGCACGAAGTGCAACGGCGAACCGGTCAGCGCGGTGGCATCCGCAATGGGCATCTGGGGTGCGGCCCACAGCATGCGTCCGAGGCGGTAGCCACGGCCCACCGTGCGCAGCAGGAGGCCGGCAGCCACGATGCACACGATGCCGCCAGCGGCCAGCGCTATCGCCAGCATTCAGCGGCCGACAACGCAACACCCGGAGGAACCTTCACGAGGCGTGGGCCTTGATGTGATCGCGGTCGCTAGCTTCGCTTCTGGCCCCTCCGGGCTGAGACGAACGGTAATGACGCCAGTCTCCGGCGGTCAAGGCACTTGTCCACCAAAGTCGCGAAACCCGCACCAGATGTCCACCCATCATCCACAAGGTAGCAGCGCGCATCGATCAGACCGCCGTGCCCGTCCGTGCGTCGATCAGCAGGTGCGCTCCCGAGTAGCTGGTCAGGTCCAGGTGACCGCCGACCAGGCGCGCCTGGGCGATGACGTCCTCGTGTGTGACATGCCACGCCACCGAGCCATCCGCACGCAGGGCGATTGTCTCCACCTCCGCCTGCACCAGCACATGGTCCAGCCGAGCCGAGGTGAGCAGCGCGATCAGCGGCGTGCTGGCCAGGTACCGCCAGGCCGCATCGCCAGTGCGCGCGGCGAACGCATGGAGGGTGAAGCCGTACTTGACGAGCAACAGCTGGTGCTCGTCCCACAGTGCCCCTTCGGGATCGTCGTAGATCACCGAGGAGATGCGTGCCGTCCAGGCACCGATCGGGCCCTCCACATGGACCTCGGCGTAACAGCGGCGATTGCCGGCATTCTGTACTTCGGTCAGATCCGTGAGCGGTCCACTGGCCTCCGAGATGCCGAACACGTCGGTGCCCACGGCGTGGCCTGCCCAGCGATAGCGCGCCACGAGGCCGCCCGGGTACTGAACCGTTGTGCGCCGGATGTTGTTGTCCGCGGTGCGCCCCCTTGCCTGGCTAGGTGGTCTGGGCACCGGCCGACGGCTGACCGTGCTGCACTTCCTGGTCGGTCGCAATCGGCGCGACCACTGCGTCCGCCAGCGCGCGCAGCCTGTCCGGCGCGATGGCAAAGACAGCATTGGCCGTCCCTGCCGCGGCCCACACGGTCGCGTAGCGTTGCAGATCCGGGTCCATCACCGTTCGGATTGGCCTCAGGTGACCGAAGGGCGGCACTCCGCCGATTACGAATCCCGTCAGCTGGCGCACTTCGTCCGCAGTCGCCCGGCGCATGTGCGCCTCGGATAGCTGCGTGGCGAGCAACTCCACGTCGACCCGATTGACACCGCTGGCGAGCACCATGCAGGGGCGCACCCCCGTCGCGCTCTCGGACACGAAGACGAGGCTCTTGACGATCTGGGCGACGTCGGCTCCCAGCGCGCGCGCCGCGTCTGCGGCCGTATGCGTCGATTCATCGAAGGTGATGACCTGGAGATCGAGGCCGCGCCGCGCCGCGGCTTCCACCACGCGTTCAACCGGGCCAGAGAGGTCGGGCACGGCCGCGAGTCTAGCAGCGGTACAATCGTGCCCCATCAAGGGACAGGGGAGCGCTCAACGCGCTGAGAGTGCGGCTTCGCCGCAGACCCTAGGAACCTGATCTGGTTCGGACCAGCGAAGGGAGTCCTCGCGCGCAACCTCCGTCCCGCCTAGCGGAGGCAACTGCAATGGATGCGCTGATCGTCGGTGATGGCGAAGTCCCGCCGCCCACTGTCTTCGAGCGTCTTTTCCCGCGGGCACAGGGCAACCCGCAGCTCGTGATCGCGGCAGATGGCGGGGCGCTCAAGGCCGAGACGCTCGGGCTGCGGCCCGACGTCGTGGTCGGCGACCTCGACTCGCTCGATGAGCGAGATGTCGAGCGCCTGCGCCGCGAGGACGTGGCGGTGCTGGCGTTTCCGTCGCGCAAGGACGAGAGCGACACTCAGCTGGCAGTGCGTGAGGCCCTCGCCCGCGGAGCCGATCGCGTGGTGCTCATCGGGGCTCTGGGCGGCCGGCGCATCGAGCACAGCCTGGCCAACGTGCTGTTACTGACCATGCCCGAACTGTCCCGAATCGATGCCTCGATCGTCGATCGTGCGAGCACCCTGCGCGCGCTGGGCAGCGGCGGGCGACGTCGTTTGGAACTGCACGGCGCGGCCGGCGATTACGTATCGCTGCTGCCGCTGACCGAACGTGTTGAGGGCGTCACGACGAGCGGCCTGGCCTACGAACTGCACGATGAGGAGCTCCGCCAGGGCCCGGCGCGCGGGCTATCCAACGAACTGATCGGCGCGCGCGCCACGATCAGCACAACCAGCGGGCGGTTGCTGGTGGTGCACACCAGCCGCGCCGAGGCCTGACATGAATTCGGCAGGCCACCTTCGCCTACGCCCGATCCGGCTGCTCTGCCTGTGTGTCAGCGCCGCCCTGCTCTTGAGCGCCTGCGCGCCGTCGGCAGCGACCTCACCCGTGCCACCCGGCTCTGGCTCGCCGGCTTCGCCTGCCAGCAGCTCGCCGTCCACCACAGCGAGCACGCTCGTGCTCATGACGCACGACGCCTTCGCAATCTCACAGTCAATCCTCGACGCCTTCGAGCAGCAGCACAACGTCACCCTGCAGGTGCTCAAGAGCGGCGATGCCGGCTCGATGGTCAACCAGGCCATCCTGACTGAGAGCGCGCCGCTGGCCGACGTGCTCTACGGGGTCGACAACACCTTCCTCTCGCGCGCGCTGGACGCAGGAATATTCGAGCCGTACACGAGCAGCGAGCTGGCGCAGGTGCCGGCGGCACTGCAGGTCGATCCGCAACACCGCGTGACGCCGATCGACTACGGCGACGTCTGCGTGGTATTCGACAAGTCGGCCTATGGCAGCGCCGATCCCGCGCCGCCGACGCTCGCGGACCTGACCAAGCCCGCGTATCGCAGCCAGCTCGTGGTCGAGAACCCGGCCACCTCGTCGCCCGGCCTGGCATTCCTGCTGGCGACGATCGTCCGCTTCGGCGAGACGGGCAGCTACACGTGGCAGGACTACTGGCGTGACCTGCGGGCCAACGACGTCAAGATCACCGACGACTGGAACACCGCCTACTACGACAGCTTTTCCGGCGGCTCTGGTGGTGGCGACCGGCCGTTGGTCGTCTCGTACGCCACCGACCCGGCGGCTGAGGTCTACTTCGCGAGCCCGCAGCCCTCCGTGTCACCGGTCGGCGTGATGACCGACGGCTGCTTCCGCCAGATCGAGTTTGCTGGCGTGCTCACCGGCACGCACCAGCCTGA
The DNA here is from genome assembly GCA_964610835.1 of uncultured Anaerolineaceae bacterium. Lineage (GTDB taxonomy): Bacteria > Chloroflexota > Limnocylindria > Limnocylindrales > CSP1-4 > JALYGJ01. The sequence goes on from CAZSWK010000025.1 coordinate 11,427, forward strand.
TCTAGCGCATGCCCTGATCGATTACATGCTGTCGCCCGAGTTCCAGGCGGATATCCCGTTGAACATGTACGTGTATCCGGCCAATTCGCGGGCGCACCCGCCGCAGCTGTTCAGCTCCTTTGCCGCGCATATCAGCGACCCGATCGAGATGGATCCGGCGCAGATCTCGGCCAACCGCGATCGCTGGATTCAGGAGTGGACCGACGTCGTACTCCACTGACGCACCAGCGCTCGGCACGCCGTGGGGTGGTGCGGGCCGGCGATCCCGAGCCGCGCTCGTGACGCTAGCGTTGGCGGCACCGGCGCTCGTCTTCCTGGCGGTCTTCTTCGTCTACCCGGTGGCATCGATCCTGGCCAGTGGACTGCTGCCCGGAGGCCGCCTGGATGTCACGGCCATCGGTGAAGTGCTTGCGCGGCCATTCGTGTTCGGTACCGCCTGGTTCACGTTCTGGCAGGCGGTCGTCTCGACCGTTCTGACCGTCCTTCTGGCACTCCCCGGCGCGTATGTCTTCGCGCGTTTCGACTTTCCCGGACGCCGCCTGCTGTCGGCACTGTCGGTCGTTCCCTTCGTGCTGCCGACGGTCGTCGTTGCGGCCGCATTCCTGGCGTTGTTCGGTCCGCGCAGCCCGTTCGGGATTGAGCTCGACGGGACGATCTGGGTCATCCTCATCGCGCACGTCTTCTACAACTACGCGGTCGTGCTGCGCATCGTCGGCGGCGTGTGGGGCCAGCTCGATCCGCGCCTGGAAGAGGCAGCACGCGTGCTGGGGGCCACGCGCTGGCAGGCCTTCCGCCGCGTCACGCTGCCGCTGCTGCGGCCGGCGATCGCCTCGGCAGCGTCCATCGTGTTCCTGTTCACGTTCAGCTCTTTCGGCGTGATCCTGCTGCTCGGCGGGCCACGTATCTCGACGCTCGAGGTCGAGATCTATCGCCAGACGGCGCAGCTTCTCGATCTGCAGGCAGCGGCCACCCTGGCGTTGCTGCAGATGGTGGCTCTGGTTGCCATCCTGTTCGTCTACGGGCGCTACCAGGAACGGACCACCGTGCGGCTGCGCCTGCTCGGCCGCCGCGCGGTCGCGCGGCGGCCTCGAACGGCCCGCGAGCGAGCGTTCGTGATCGCCAACCTGGCGCTCGCCGGTGCGCTCCTCGGGGTGCCGCTGCTGGTCCTGGCCGTCCGCTCGCTGACCGGTCCCGACGGCCTGGGGCTGGGCAATTACGCCGCACTGTTCGGCTCAGCGGCTGGTTCGGCGCTGTTCGTGCCGCCGCTCGACGCCGTCCGCAACTCGCTCGCCTTCGCTGTGGTCACAACGGCGATCACGCTGCCTCTCGGCCTGCTCGCGGCGTCGGTGATCGCCTACCGTCGAGGCTGGCCGGCGCGTGGCTTCGATGCATTGCTCATGCTGCCGCTGGGCACCTCGGCGGTGATCATCGGCTTCGGCTTCCTGATCTCGCTCAACCACCTGCCGGTCGACCTGCGCGTGTCGCCGTTGCTGATCCCCATCGCCCATGCGCTCGTCGCCCTGCCGTTGCTGGTACGTGCCACGGTGCCGGTCATGCGCTCGGTCGACGATCGCCTGCGTCAGGCGGCAGCAACGCTGGGCGCATCGCCGGCGCGAGCGTGGCGCGAGATCGACCTGCCCATCATCGGTCGCGCCGTGCTCATCGGTGCCGCCTTCGCCTTTGCCGTCTCACTCGGGGAGTTCGGCGCGACCCTGTTTATCGTGCGCCCCGATACGCCGACCATGCCGATCGCCATCTTTCGCCTGCTCAGCCAGCCGGGAACGCTGGCCTTCGGCATGGCGATGGCCATGGCCGTGCTGCTGATGGTCGTTACCGGCACGGTCGTGGCCCTTGTCGATCGGCTGCGTGGCGAGACCGTGGCTGGGCTGTGATGCTCGAGCTCGACCAGGTCGCCGTCCGCTTCGGCACGATCACGGCCGTCGACCGGGTAAGCCTGACCGTCGGCGCTGGAGAACGCCTGGCCGTGCTCGGCCCGAGCGGCTCGGGCAAGTCAACCCTGCTGCGCGCGATCGCCGGGCTCGAGCCGCTCAGCGGCGGTCGTGTGTGCTGGGCCGGCGAGGACCTGGCCGGGCTGCCGCCGCACGAGCGCAACTTCGGCCTCATGTTCCAGGACTACCTGCTCTTCCCGCACCGCAACGTGGGCGACAACGTCGCCTTCGGCCTGCGCATGCGACACATGCCGCCGGGCGAAATCGAGAGTCGGGTGAGCGAGGTGCTGAGCCTGGTCGACCTGGTCGGCTACCAGCGCCGGGCCGTGACCGAGCTGTCGGGTGGCGAACAACAACGCGTCGCGCTGGCGCGCGCACTTGCGCCCACGCCGCGCCTGCTGATGCTCGACGAGCCGCTGGGGGCGCTGGACCGCTCGCTGCGCGCCCGCCTTCTGGATGACCTGGTCAGCCTGTTCGAGCGACTCGATCTACCCATCGTCTACGTCACTCACGACCAGCAGGAGGCGCTGGCAATCGGCAGCCGTGTGGCACTGATGCGCGACGGCGAGCTCGACTCGATCTCGACGCCGGTCGAGCTGTGGAGCTCCCCGCCGACCGAGTTCGCCGCCCGCTTCCTGGGCTTCGACAACCTGTGCACGGCCCGCGTCGACACCCACGGGCGGGTCGCGACGCCGTGGGGCGTCTTTCCCGCGCCGGCGGGCCTCGCCCCCGGCGAGCATCGCCTGCTGCTGCTGCCGAGTGCCGTGCGGGTGGCCCCCGACGGCGCCCTGCGCGCCACCGTCGAGAGCGCCAGCTTCCGCGGCGAGCACACTCGTCTGCAGGTGCGGGTCGCCGATCACGACGCGCCACCGCTGACAGTAATGGCCGCGCTCGCCGTACAGCCGCAAGTCGGAAGTGAGGTCAGGCTGGCCATCGAAGAGGGCGGGATCGTCCCGCTGCCTTAGACTCGTGGCCATGGATCCGCACGCTGAGCACGACCTGGCCCAGGTCGGCCAACCGGCGCCAGACTTCACGCTGCCCGATGACAAGGGCACGCCCCGGCGGCCGCAGGACGTCCGTGGCCGGTGGCTGGTGCTCTACTTCTATCCCAAGGACGACACGCCCGGCTGCACGACCGAAGCCTGCGAGTTTCGAGATGACCAGGACGAGTTCCGGGCGCGCGATGCCGAGGTGTGGGGCGTGAGCGTTCTGGGCACGGACAGCAAGGCCGCCTTCAAGCGCAAGTTCGAGCTACCTTTCACCCTGCTCGCCGATGAAGACCACGCGGTCGCTCAGAAGTACGGCGCGTGGGTCGAGAAACGAAATTACGGGCGCACCTACTGGGGCGTTGGGCGAACGACTTTCCTGATCGACCCGGAAGGTCGCATTGCTCATGTCTGGCCCAAGGTGACACCCAGCGGCCATGCCGGAGAAGTGCTTTCGGAACTCGACCGGCGGCGTGCCAACGCAACCGCGGACGCAACCTGAGAACTTAATGACGAGTACCAAAATGGGGCATCGCCCGTGGGGGGAGACGAGCGATGCCCCGGCCCGAAGCATACACATTCGTAACCTGCTTGCAACAAGTTTGTGGGTTGCCTGATGGCCTCGAACGACGCGCCGTGAACGAGGCTGCGGCGACCGGAAAAGCGGTTGCCTACGAGGGACGGCCAGGGCGCCTGCTGGTGATCACTGCCCACCCGGACGACGCCGACTTTGGCGTGGCGGCGACGATCGCCAAATGGATCCGCGCAGGCACGGTCGCGCAGCTGGTGTGCTGTACCAGCGGCGACGCCGGTGCCGACGACGCGCGCATCGATCCGGTCGAACTGGCGCGCCGGCGCGAGGTTGAGCAACGCGCCGCAGCCCGGGTCATCGGCTACGAGGACGTGCACTTTCTCCACCGGCCCGACGGGGCGCTCGAGAACGATCTGGCATTGCGTGAGCAACTCGTGCGCCTGATCCGCACTTTTCGCCCGGACGCTGCCATGGCGATGGACCCAACGGTGGTCATCCGCGATGACGGATTCATTCAGCATGTCGACCATCGGCAAGCTGCCCTGGCGGCGGTCGATGCGGTCTATCCCGCGGCGCGTAACGCCATGGCCTTTCCGTGGCTGGTGATTGACGAAGGCCTGGAGCCGGTCAATGTCGATGAGGTCTACCTGTTCTTCACCGATCGACCCAACATCTGGGTGGACACCACGGACACCCTCGAGGTCAAGCTGGCAGCCCTGCGCGAACACGTGAGCCAACTGCGCCGGCCGGCCGAGCTTGAAGAGATGCTGCGCAAGCGGGCGCGCGAGGCCGGCACGGCGATTGGCAGTCAGGCCGCCGAGCCACTCCGCCACATCTCGCTGCGCTGATCTGCGGCGGCGCTCCGGTCAGCCGGCGAGCAATTCCCTGAGCTGTGGCCAGATCGCCCACAGGTCGGCCAGGCGCGCGCCGTGCTGGCCGAGCGCCTCGACGACCGCTTCAAGCTCGAGTTGCGGTGCGCGCTGGAGCAGCCACTCAGCCGGCAGCACGACCGTTCCCTGCCACAGGGTGTCGATCGCGGCCTGACCGGCGGGCCGGCGCAACGAACGTGGATCGAAGCTGGCGTACGAGAGCGCCAGGGCCAGGTCGCGAATCTGCGGCACGCGGCCGTCGGCCCACCCGTCGCGGCCATCGAAACGGAAGCCCAACGACGAGAGAGTCCCCGCCACCTGTGCTCCGCCGGCCTGGCCGAACTGGCTCCAGAAAGGATGCTCGGCCGGAAAGTGGAACGCATGATTCGCGAGAGCGCCGGCGATGATCGCCTCGCGCAGCTCGACCAGCAGCAGCTGAAGCCGGCCGGGTTCAAGGCCTGTTTCGCCGGCCAGGAGCAGCGCGAAGCGCAGCAACGGCTGGCGATCACCGAGCAGCAACTCGCGCAGCGCCGTTCCGCGAACCTCCAACGGTGCCGATCGTGGCTCGAGGACGGTTGGCCGCGGTGCCTCGCCGGTGGGTCCAGGCCGTGCCTCCGGCACGGCCTTCTCTGCACCGCTGGCCGAGCTCGCGCCGGTCGCCTCAGTGCATTCGATTGCGACTCGTCTTGCCTCGGCACAGCTCGCCTGCGCGGCTTCGGCCGCGATGCGCGCGGCATCGACCGCAAGTTCAGTCGCCGGCAACAGTTGATGTAGCTCGAGCGCGCGTCGGACGAGCTCCTGCTCGCGCGCTCCGGCGATGCGTGTCTCGCGGTTCAGCCCATCAACCTTGCGCAGCCAGTCGGCGGCGGCCAACTGCGCCGCCGCCGGCTCTTGAACGGCGTGGAGGGCGCGCCGGTAATCCTGGGCCGCCTCGTCCTTGGCCTCGGCGATGCGGCGTCGATCGCGCAGGTTCGCCACGGCTGCGCGTTCCTCCGCCACAATCGCCTCCTCGCTGCGCAGCTCGCGCAGCCGCCGTTGCTGGACCTCGGATGCCGCAGCCTTGTGCTCCGCATCGACGCAAATGCGCTCGGCCTCGGCGCGGACTTCGGCGCACGGATCGCCGTCGCGGATAGGCGGCAGAGGCGTCGGGTGCGCAGCCACGAATGAAGGTTAATCGACTACTGGCGCCGTGCGAGAGAGCCGTTGGTATGCCGGGCGGCGAGGGCGATGGTACGATCGCATTGGTGCCAACCGTGAACAGCCTGACCCACGAGGTCTGACCCTTTGGCCATCGACCCCAACCAGGAGTTCCTGGTTCAACCTGTGGACGCCTCGTGGTTGCAGTGCAACATCGAATGCCAGGAGGCGTGCCCCGTCGGCACCAACTGCCGGGGTTACCTGAACCTGTCCGCCGAGGGCCGGTTCGAAGAGGGCTACATCCTGGCCCGCGAACCGAACCCGGTCGCGGCGATGTGCTCGTACGTTTGCTCGGCACCATGTGAGCGGGCCTGCCGGCGCGGCGACATCGATCGCCCGCTGGCCATCCGGGCCATGAAGCGCTTCCTGGTCGAGTGGCACCAGGCTGCCGGCATTCCCGACGAGATACCCCAGATCACGCCGCGCGATACCAAGGTGGCCATCGTCGGTGCCGGCCCTTCCGGTATTGCGGTTGCACGCGAGCTGGCCGTCGCCGGGCACCAGGTCACGGTGTTCGATGAGCTGCCGTACGGCGGCGGCACGATGCTCATCGGCGTGCCCGCCTTTCGCCTGCCGCGCGAGGCCATCGAGATGGACCTGCGCCTGGTGGAGCGGCTGGGGGTGCGCTTCAAGTACGGCGTGCGCATCGGCAGCGACATCACCTTCGAGCAGCTGATGGAGCAATACGACGCGGTGGCCATCTGCGCCGGTGCCATGGACCCGGTGCCGCTCGACGTGCCTGGTGGTGACCTGGACGGGATCCAGTACGGCGTCGAGTACATGAAGAAGGCGAACCTGGGCGAGCCGCTGACGGTCGGCCAGGACGTGGTCGTCATCGGCGGTGGCTACACCGCCATGGACTGCTCGCGGACCAGCCTGCGCTACGGCGCGGCCAACGTGACCATCGCCTACCGCCGCACGCGCTCCGAGCTGGTAGTCGATGAGGAGGAGCTGGGCGAGACCGAACGCGAGGGCGTGCACATGGAGTTCCTCGTCAGCCCGGTCGAGATCCTGGGCGACGAGGACGGGCACATCCGCGCCGTCAAGTTCGTGCGCAACCGTCTTGGCGAGCCGGATGCCACCGGCCGCCGCGCGCCGGTACCCATCGAGGGCAGCGAGTTCGAGGTCAAGGCCGACACCGTCATCCCCGCCGTCAGCCAGGCGGCCGACAATACCTTCCTGCCGGTCGAGTCCAAGTTCGAGATCAACCGCGGGCGGGTGCGCGTCGATCCCGGGACCTACGCCACCAACGTCCGTGGCGTGTTCGCCTGTGGCGACTTCGTCACCGGGCCGACGACGCTGATCGAGGCCGCCGGCCACGGCAAGAAGTGCGCCTTCGCCATCGATCGCTACCTATCGGGGCGCACAGAGGTCGACGTCGATGCCAACGTCCGTGTCGTCAGCTCGTGGCGGCATGAGATGCCCGACTACTACGACGTGCTGCCGCGCGTCCACGTCCCCATGGCGCCCGTCGCGGCGCGCATGCCCTCGAGTGACCCGCACGTCAACTTCAGCACCCCGGTCGAGCGCGGCTATTCGACGTCCCAGGCGGTCACCGAGGGCACGCGCTGCCTGATGTGCAACTACAACATCTGGTTCGATCCCTTCCGCTGCGTGCTGTGCGGCGCCTGCGCCGACGTGTGCCCCGAGGGTGTGATCCACATGATCGACATCAACCAGATGAAGTCAGAAGGGGCGTTGCCGGAGCTGGTCGATGCGTACGGCTGGTCCGACGGCGCCGCAATGGTGCTCGACGAGGAGCGCTGCATCCGCTGTGCACTGTGCGTGAAGCGCTGTCCGTACGACGCCATTACCATGGAGCGGTTCGAGCTGCAGGAGATCAGCACCGACGGGCGGCTCTACAAAGAGAGCTACCGCGACACTCAGCTCGGGCTTTCAGGGGTCGGCAACCGCTCGACTGCGGGAGGTTACGTTCGTTGAGTTTCCTCGAACGGGTAGACACGGCCATTCGGCAGAGCGCTGTCTTCCGTTCGCTGTTCCGCCAGCCCTATCCGACCGACGAGCGCTCGCGCGCCTACGCGGTCATGAACAACGTCTTCCTGCACCTCCATCCGGTGCGCGTCCGCCAGCACGCTGTCAAGTTCGCCTACACCTTCTGCCTCGGCGGACTGTCGTTCTTCTTCTTCCTGGTGCTGACCGTGACCGGCGTGTACCTGATGTTCTTCTACGTGCCGTCGTCGACGTCTGCCTACAACGACATCCTCAACATCCAGTCGACCGTGCCCTTCGGCCTGCTCACGCGCAACATCCATCGCTGGGCGGCGCACCTGATGGTCTTCTTCGTCTTCCTGCACATGATGCGTGTCTTCTACCACGGTGCCTACAAGCCGCCGCGCGAGTTCAACTGGGTGATCGGCGTGCTGCTGCTCTTCTTCACCGTGGCGTTGTCATTCACCGGCTACCTGCTGCCCTGGGACCAGATCGCCTTCTGGGCGATCACCATCGGCAACAACATCGCCTCGTACGTGCCGGTCTTCTCGCATCCCACGCAGCTGCTCGTCTTCGGTGGCATCGAGGTCAGCCAGAACACGCTGCTGCGCTTCTACGTGCTCCACATAGTCCTGCTGCCGCTGGTCGCGGCGATCTTCCTGGCCGTCCATTTCTGGCGCATCCGCAAGGACGGCGGCATTTCCGGTCCGCTATGAGCTGCGCACCGCGATGACCGACGAGAAGACCCGCCTGCCGGCTCCCGCCGAGCCTGCGCCATCAACCCCGGCACCACGCCGCACCGGCGTGCCAGCCGCTCCGCCGGAGCGCCGCACGACCGAGATCGACAAGCAGCGCGTGCCGATGGCGGCCAAGCCCTACCGATTGCTGGCACTGGTCAAGCAGGACGCTGTGGTGCGCGTCCAGAAGGAACCCGACGACACGGTCATGACCTGGCCGCACCTGCTGTCGATCGAGTTCTTCGCTGCGGCGGTGATGAGCGTCTTCCTGCTGCTCATGGGCGTGTTCGTGAACGCGCCACTCGAGGACCTGGCCAACGCGAACGCGACCCCGGCGGTGGCCAAGGCGCCCTGGTATCTGGTCGGCGTACAGGAACTGCTGGCCTATTTCCACCCGGTCGTGGCGGGTGTGCTGTCCATCGCCTACATCATCATCGGCGCGATGGTCATTCCCTACATCGACCGTGGACCGAACGGCGACGGCGGTTCGTCGAAGCCGTCCGACCGTAAGGTCGGCATCATGCTCTTCACGATGTTCGCTGCGGCCGGACTGGTAATCACCTTCCTGGGCGCGTTCTTCCGCGGACCGGGCTATTCGTACATAGTCCCGTGGCAGAACGGTTTCTGGTTCGCCCTGTGATGCAAAGTCTGGGGGATCTCTGATGGGTAATTGGCGGTTGGCGCGTTGGCAGCAGCCTCAGACGCTGACGCGCGATGTTCTGAAGGAAATGAAGCGCGGCCGGCCAGCCGGCCTGTCGCGCCGCACTCTGATCCGGCGCTCGCTTGGGGCGGGCGTGGGCCTGTGGGCCGTCGAGGTGCTGGGCGGTACGCTCGGCTTCCTGTGGCCCAACATGTCGAAGGGTTTCGGTGCGGTCATCACATTGGGCGACGAGAAGACCGTCTCGGCCAGCCCCGCGGTCCAGGGCGTAACGCTGACCGACGGTGCGCCGGCCTACTTCTTCGTGGCGCGCGCCTACGTCCAGCTGATCGACCCGGCCCGCAACTTCGTGGATGGCGTGAGCACCGACGGCGAGGGCCTCAACACCAACGTGCGCACGCTCTACCAGCGCTGCCCGCACCTGGGCTGTAAGCCCAACTTCTGCACCCTGAATTACTGGTTCGAATGCCCCTGCCACGGCTCGCGCTACGACCGGTTGGGGATCAAGATCAAGGAGCTCGGCCCAGCTCCGCGCTCAATGGACCGCTTCGCCCACAAGGTCGAAGGCGGCGTGCTGACGGTGGACACCTCCAAGATCACGCTCGGCCCGCTGCCGATCGCGCTTGGTCAGCCCGGCCTGATCCCGCCGCGCTCGCCGCAAGGCTGCATCTGAACGACATTGGCCGATGAGTGACGAGCGCTCCGGGCGCGAGCTGACCCCACGCCCGGAGGAACCGGCCGGCGCGATAACGCCGCGCGAACCGGCCGTTCCGCAGCCATCGACATCGGCCGACGAGCGCTTCTATGCCGGTGAGCAGGCGCACACCGTGGGCCTGTCGGAAGAGCGCTCGGCGCAGATCGTGCGCCAGAGCGGCAACGCGCGCATGGTCGCCTTCCTGGCCGCGCTCGCCCTGGTGCTCTTCATACCCGTCTACTGGCTGTACGACATTGGCCTGCCGGTGCTCGGCGTCCAGGGCCGCATGACCGCCGAGCAGAACCAGCAGTACGTGACCGATGTGTCGCAGGGCTACGCGTTATTCCTGGCCAACTGCGCCCGCTGCCACGGCGACAACGGCCAGGGCCTGATCGGTCCGCCGCTGAACGACCAGATGAAGCTGTATAACGCGGTGACGTCGCAGGGCCTGCCGGGCAACGGTCACCTCAATCCCGACTACCTGCACTCGGTGCTGACCGAGGGCGGCCGCTTCGTGTGCGGCGACCCGAACAGCGTCATGCCCGCCTGGCTGCAGCCCAAGGGCCCGCTCAACTACCGCCAGATCAACCAGATCATCAGCTGGATCACGGCCAGCAGCGACACGGTGTTCAGCTACCAACCGGCCCAGGCCGAGGGTGCCACCACGACGCCGCCGCCACCGGTCGAGGTCCACGGCTGGCGTGATCCGAACTTCACGCCGCCACCGGACGCGACGCCGGTGCCGGCATGCTGGCGTGGTAACGCCACCACGGCCAGCAGTGCGCCGGCCACGCCAGCCCCGGTGACCAGCCCGGGCACGGCGGCCAACCCGCGCGTCATCGAGTTGCAGGCCTCCGACCAGCTGACCTGGATCGATCCCACCACCCAGCAGCAGGTGACGAGCATCAGCATCGTCCAGGGCGAGACGGTCGAGTTCCACATCATCAACAAGAGCGCCATGGAGCACAACTTCCACATCTCGACCGCCGATCAGCTGTCGACCGCGGCGGCCCAGAACGACCTGCCGGGCATCCAGCCATTCAGCAACGCCACGCAGACCTTCACCTTCACCTTCGACAGCGTGCCCGCCAACCTGCAGTTTGCGTGCACCATGCCCGGCCACTACCCGACCATGCACGGTGACTTCGTGGTCGTGCCCGGGCCCGGTGGGTCCGGTGCGTCGGCGGCACCATCGTCTGCGCCGGCGTCTGCGCCTGCTTCTTCGTCGGCCGCCTCACCTGCCGCCTCGGCGAGTCCCGCGCCCTGATGGCCCAGTACGCACTGCCCCCGGGCGCCATCCGCCGCCGGGCGGTCTTCGGGCTGCTCGACGCCGACGGCTGGACGTGGGCCTCGATCCAGGCCGCCTTCTGGTTCATCACGATCCTGTTCCTGCTGGCCTACGTGCCCGACCGTGCCTACTACTTCACCGTTTCGCCGACCATCGACCTGGGCTACAACGCCATCAGCCCGGTCAACCTGTGCCCCGCCGACAACAAGACGCTGCCCTGCCCGGCGCCGGAGGGGGCGGTCATACCGTGGGAGACGAGCCCGTCTGAACTGGCCCTGCCCGCCGGCCGAACCGGCGCCGGAACCTACTCGTCGGGCAGCACGATGTACCTGATCGGTGGTACCACGCCTGATGGCGCCACCGCCAGCGTGCTCACCACCAACGTCGACGACAGCGGCAACTTCGCGCCGTGGACGGATGGCCCGGCGCTGCCCGAGCCGCGCTCCGATGCCGCCGTGCTCAACCTGAGTGGCACGCCCTACGTGATCGGCGGGCTCGATGCTTCCGGGCAGCCCACCTCGACCGTCTTCATGGGTACCGTCGACCAGGGCGTGTTGACCGGCTGGCAGGAATCCTCTGACCTCGCCCTGCCGGTGGCGCTGGCCAAGCTGAGCGGCGTTTCCACGCCGACCGGGCTGTACATCTTCGGCGGCCAGAGTCCCGACGGGCTGTCGGCAGCCATTTACCGTTCGAACCTCGACACCGCCGGCAAGCTGACCGCCTGGACGGCGGATCCCGAGCTGCCCCTGCCCGAGGCGCGTGCTGGCGCAAGCGCGGCCATGGTCGGCGAGGGCATCTACGTTATCGGCGGCGACGGCCCGAACGGTGCCACCAACACTGTCTTCTATCTCGCCCTCGATACGCATGGCGATCCAGCGATCAACCAGGACACCAAGCAGCCGTACGGCTGGGGCGTGTCCGTTGGGCCGGCGGCCAGCGCGGCGCTGCCCGCGGCTCGTACCGGCCAGACCACGTTCTCCAACAGCGGCAGCCTGTACGTGATCGGCGGCTTTGGCGCCGACGGCCAGGCGGTTACCAGCAACCTGTGGACGATCCCCGACCAGGCCAACGGCGCAATCACCGGCTGGCAGCAGATGGACGTCACCGACCTGCCTGATGCCCGCGCGCAGGCTGCCCCGCTGGTGATCGGCCAGACCGCGTTCCTCATCGGCGGCCAGGGTCAGAGCGGGCCGCTTGCGTCGACCGATCGCGCGGACGTCGCGCCGCGCCTGCCCTTCTTCCGGTTGGGGCTCTTCGGCGTCACCGTGCCGGCACTCTCGATCAAGGGCGAGATCGGCCAGCAGCTGGGCTACATCGCGGCCGGTTCGGCCGGCGCCGGCGACCTCATCCTGCTGATCATCATCGGCTGGATGTTCTCCCACCGCCGCCAGAGCTATAAGTTCTTCCAGTGGATAACGCGCGGCCGCTTCCGCGCCCCGCCCCAGGACGACTTCACCACCTAGACTGCGCGGCCTGCTGGCCGGCCGAGTCCTGCGGGCTCTTCGCCCATGGCATGTCGGCCAGATTGACATAACCGGCGCTGGTGTGCCCTAAGGCCCGCTGGCGGGAAGGTCTCCACGCTGGCGAAGGCTGACGGTCGGGCTTGTCGGGCGTCTTTCCGGTGGCCTGACGCTCCGATACCGAGGTTATGTCAACCACACAAACACCAGCGGGCTCATGCCCGGAAGGCGCTCTCACTGCGCGCGAACGTGCCGGAGCGTCAGCTCGTCGAGGTCGAAGGCCTCGCCGGCGGGGCCTAGGTCAGGTCGGACAGTGGGTGGCGGCCGCCGAAGCCGGCGTTGGTCTCGTGCCACCACTCGACGTCGCCCTCGCCCAGGCGCCAGCACAGCCAGATGGGCCGGCCGCTGGCCAGCGCGGGGAAGTCGATCAACCCCGTGCCGATGTCGCGCAGGGTGACGCCCCACTGGTCGATCTGACCCACGCTGAACTGCATGCGATGGACGATTTCGCGCACCTCGGTCTCGAGTTGCGCCAGCTCCTCGGCGTGCTCGCTGCTGCCGTTCGTCTCGCGTCCGCGCTCGAGCTCGCGCTGGATCTCGGCAACCCGGTCGCGATCGGCCTTCAGCTGTTCAAGCAACGGCCTCAACTCCACGAGCTGCGCATTCGCCTCGTGGATCCCAAAGTAACGGGCCATCGTTGAATTCTCGCACTAGCCTGATTCCCGCCAACCGATCAACCGCCGCCGGCATCTATTGAATGCACCGGGCAGTCACGAGGGGAGTGAATGGATCGCGAGCTCCTGCTTCGGGCGCGCGCCGGGGATCGGGAGGCGTTTGGCTTGATCGTCGTCGAAAAAGGGGAATCGCTCCTCCGCACCGCGCAGGCGATCCTGGGCAGCGAGGCCGACGCGCGCGACGCGACCCAGGAAACGTTCGTCAACGCCTGGCGGCGGCTGGGCGGCCTGCGCGACCCGGAGCGCTTCGACGCCTGGCTCGGTCGCATCCTGATCAACGAGTGCCGCCAGATCTTGCGGCAGCGGCTGCGCGTTCGGGAAGTGGCGCTGGGCACCGGGGTCGCGGAGAGCCGTCTGCCGGCCAACGATGGCTCAGACCCCGCCTCGGCCGACTTCGACGCCGCCTTCGCCCGACTATCCGTCGACCAGCGCGCACTGCTGGTGCTGCACCACCTGCACGGCTACGGGGTGCGCGACGTCGCGGCGTGGCTGGGTATCCCGGCTGGCACAGTGAAGTGGCGGCTCGCGCGGGCCCGCCGCGCGCTCGCCGCGGAGCTGGATCGAGATGCCTGAGCTGCCCGACGAGCGCCTGTCCTCCGAGCTCCAGCGTCGGGCGGCCCTGTCTTCCGGTGCCGAGGACTGGACGCGCGGTCGGCTGGGCGACGTCGTACTCGACGCGGTGCGAACTCAGCCATCGGCCGTTGCCACATCGCGAGCCTCGCGCTGGCTGTCGCTGGCGGCCGTCGCGGCAGCGCTGGCGCTGCTCGTTGTCGCATTGCCCAGCCTGCCGGCGCTGATCGGCGCCGGCGAGCCCTCAGCCTCACCTTCGCACGGCGACAACGGCCAGGTACCGACGCCATCGACGCAGCCGGCACCGACTGATGTTCTGGCGACGCCGCTCGGGCAGTTCAACTGCGGTGACAACATCGCTTTGGTCGATGCCACGGGTGGCGTCGTCAACTGCAGCAACGGCAGCGTGAGGGACTACCACATGGCGCGTTCTGGGGTTGAGGCTGCTGCTGATCCGCGCCTACTCCA
>CAZSWK010000026.1:0-25194 GCA_964610835.1 uncultured Anaerolineaceae bacterium
GGCCCGGCCAGCACGCCGACGAAGATCGTGCCGATCGAGTCGAGATAGATCGGCAGCTTGAGCACCGTCTGGACGGTGTAGCCCAGGACGATGTTGATGGCGATCGCGACCGGGATCAGCACTATCACCCGTGTCGTGAACTGCCTGGAGATCCAGTTCATGCCACTCCTCCTAGTCCCCTCTCCCCAGCGCAGATCAGGATGCCACTTTCGCGACCTGCTGCGCGAGTCCCCCGACGCGTTCGATGAAGCGTTCGAAGAAGGTTTCGACGTTCGCATCCACGGCGACGTCCAGGTTCGGCGCCCGATTCCAGCGCCGGCGCCAGTCGGCCACCGTCTCGCCGGTTGTCACCGTGCCGCCCAGCTCGACCTCGACGGCCAGCGCTTCGGTTTGGATGAGCGTGGGATCGAACGTTGCCGCCACCGCCAGGGCGTCGTGGATGAAGGCACCGTAGAAGCCGTCGAAGCGGCTGTGGAACTCCATGTAGAAGCGCAGCGCGTCGTCGATGAAGGTGAGCACCGGGTTAGCGTCTGGGTTGCCGGCCGTGGCATGCAGTCGGGTCAGGTGGTCGGGCGTCATCTTGGCCATCTCCGTGACGTCCAGCCCGAGCGCGACGGGACGGGGAGCCTCGGCCACGGCCGACCAGCCGGCCAGCACGACCTGCATCGCCTCGGGGTCCACGGCCACGTTCCACTCGCTGGTAGGCCCGGTGTTACCCGCCGTTCGGTAGGCGCCGGCCATCATCACCAACCCGCACAGCAGGCGCGGCAGCTCCGGCTCGCGCAGCAGCGCCACGGCCAGGTTGGTCAGCGGCCCGGTGGTGATCAAAGTGACCTCGCCCGGCGCGCGACGCGCCTCCTCGATCATCAGATCGGCGGCGTGGCGCGTGCTCAGCGACGACGAGGGTGCCGGCAGCTCCGCGTAGCCGATGCCCTCCGGCCCGTGTGTCTCGGGCGCGATCATCAGTGGCCGCACCAGCGGCACCTCACGGCCCAGCGCCACCTCTATGTCCGCTCGGCCGGCCAGCTCGAGCACGCGCAACGTGTTGCGGGCCACCTGCTGCGCGGCCACGTTACCGGCCACACACGTGACCGCCAGGATTTCGGCCTCGGGTGAAGCACATGCGTAGAGCAGCGCCAGCGCATCGTCGATGCCGGTATCGACGTCGATGAGCAGCTTCATGGGGCGTTCTCCCACAGCACCGGTAGCAGGTGACGGACCACGTGCGCGCTGTTGGCGGAGGCCACGTCGAGGAAGTGATGGAAGACGCCTGGCGACGGCGCCTCTTCGCCGGCGAGGTCGGACAGCGCGCGGATGACGAGCGTCGGCACGTCGAAATGATGGGCAACCTGGGCGAGCGCGGCGCCCTCCATCTCGACTGCCTGCGCCCCGAAGCGCGCGAACAGTTGCCGGCGCATCTCGGGTGAGTTGACGAAGACGTCGCCGGTGAGCACCAGGCCGGCGCCGACCTGGGGCGGTCGGTCGGAGACTGGCTGGAGGTCCACTCCGCGCATGCTCTTGATGGCCCGCCCCAGGAGATCCTCCGGAGGCTCGAAGCCGAGCTCGTCGGTTGGGTTGAAGAAGGGCAGATGCCCGGCCTGATAGACCTGCAACCCATCTGGCTGAAGAAGGCCCGCGTCGTGCTGGATCAACCGCCGGGCGATCACCGCGTCGCCGATGTGCAGGGCTGGGTCCAGCCCGCCCGCAACGCCGGTAAATACGATCAGGCGAGGTTCATGGCGGAGGATGAGTTCCGTGGCCAGCATGGCCATGGCCACCTTGCCGATGCCCGACTCGGCGAGCACCACCTCACGGCCATCGAGCACACCCCGCCACGCTCGGAAGCCGCCAGCGAGCTTGAGTCCACGCCGATCCTGGGTTGCCTCGCGCAGCAGCTCCAGCTCCTGGGGCAATGCCGACACGATTGCCAGTGGCTGGGCTGACCGGCTCATGCTGCCGACAATACCGCTACGATCGGAGTCCGTGAGCGAGCCAACCCTTGTGCAGCGTGCCCGCCTGCTCGTTTTCCAGTACTTCCTCGATCATGCCCGGCCGTTCTCGCTGCGCCCGAGCGAATGGTGGGCGGACATCCTCACCACCTGCTCGAACACCATGATCTTCTTCTGCTCGCCCGCGCACCGCGATGCGTCCGGTCTCGCAGCCTCCGAGGACAGGGCGGCGTCGCTGTCGCCTGAGCTCACTCATCGTCTCAGCGTGCCGCTCTATGGCACCCGCCTGCGGATCGACTATGAACGGCCGTCGCGTGACGAGCTCAACGCCCACTTCGCGTCGCTGGGACTGGCCCAGCCCTATTGGAGGATCTGATCGTTGGAGCCCTTCGTGGCGATTATCGTCGGCAGCCGCTCCGATCTGGAAGTTGTCCAGAAAGGGGCAGACGTGCTCGACCAGCTCAACGTGCCCCACGAGTTGCGCGTCATTTCAGCGCACCGCGCGCCGGACCTGCTCGACGCCTATGTTGCCGGTGCGCTCGATCGTGGCGCGCAGGTGTTCATCTGCGCGGCCGGTCTGGCCGCCCACCTGCCCGGGGTCGTCGCTTCGAAGACGACGCTGCCGGTCATCGGCATCCCGATGCCCGGCCAACTCGCCGGCGGGCTCGACGCGCTGCTGTCGATCGTTCAGATGCCCAAGGGAGTGCCGGTCGCAACGGTCGGCGTGGGCCGGGCCGACAACGCGGCTCTGCTGGCCGCCCAGATGCTCGGTCTGGCCGATGAGCGGATTGCCCGCGCAGTCGCCGACCTGCGTGCCGCGGCCCGCCAGCAGATCGAGGACGACCCGACCAACCGCGCGTAGGCGCCGGCGCCGGAGCAGATCCGCTCGGAGACTAAACTCGCGCGGTGACGCTGCACCGGCAGGAGCGGCCCGTTTCGAAGGCGGCGAAAGTCGAGCCGCCGTCGCGTGTCGCCGAGAACAATCCGCCGCTGCTGGGTGACTGGTTCATCTACCTCTCGGTCGTCGTCCTGGTGGCCGGCGTGGTGTCCATCACTGCCTTCGAGTTGGGCGCCGCGGTGACCTCGGCATTCGTCCGCTTCCCGGCCCTGGTCGCCGCCGGCCTGTTGATCATCCTGTCCGCAGATGCAGCTGTCCGCGTCTGGCGATCGGCATGGGCGTGGTTACCCGTCGATCGCGGGCGAGGCCTCTTCCGCTTCGTATGGACCGGGGTCCTGGTCGCGATCCTGCTGGCCAGCATGGCGACCATCGCCCTGCTCGTCACCGCTGCCTGATGCCCGCCCTGCCGGGCGTTCCCCGCTGGCTGGCCGCCAATCTCAAGTTCTGCTCACGCTGTGGTGCGCCACTCACCTACGGACCGCTGCCCACCGAGGATCGCGACCGACTCGCATGTGACGCCTGCGGCTTTATCGCGTACGTGAACCCGCGCATGGTGGTGAGCACGCTGCCGGTCATGCCCAGTGGCGATCTGGTGCTGATCAAACGCGGTATCGAGCCGGCCTACGGTGCGTGGGCCCAGCCCGGAGGGTTCCTGGAGATCGACGAGACGGCGCAGGAGGGCGCCGTCAGGGAAACGCTTGAAGAGACCGGTCTGCAGGTCGAGCTGTCCGGGATCGTCGGTGTCTATTCGCGGCCGCAGGCCGCCGTAGTTGTTGTCTGCTGGGAGGCATCGGTGGTCAGCGGGGAGGCCAGAAGGTCGGCCGAGACGCTCGAGGTGCGCTCCTTCGCGCCACCGGCCATCCCCTGGCCGCACCTGGCCTTCCAGACCACGGCGTGGGCGCTGCGTGATTGGCTGCGGCCACGTCACCCCGAACTTGAGGATGTCGTCGAAACGGACCACGGCTGGCCGAGCGACAGCGTCTAGCGACTGCTCCCGACGCTCACATGCTGGCGATGTTCGACAAACCGCCGGCCAGACCTGCCAGCACCCCGAATACGAGCAGCATTGCGGCCGCCTTCCGGTGGCGACGGCCGACGATGGCAACGGCGGATGCGACCAGAACAACGGTCGCAACCTTGACGATGGTGATGCCGGGCAGGTACGTGGTCTGCGCGATGTCCCGGACGATCGGGTTCGCCTCGGCAGATAGGCCGCGAGTCACGATCATCGCGAGAAATGACACAAAGTCGAACCCCTGCGCGATGGCCAGCAACGCGATCCCGATCACCTGAGGCACCTGTTCCGATCCTGTTCCTTTCGGACGGGACCGGTCTCGCCACTACTCCGCGCAGCCATCGGCGACCGATTGGCGGCTACGCATCTTCGCTTCCCGCAAGAACACCATTCTGCGTGAGTCGGCGTGAACGTGTCACTGCAGGATGGCCTTAGATGGTGTCAGATGTCGGCAAGGTGGTGCGTCCCGGCAACACTCGGGCCCGCGTCAGCTCAGGTCGACGAAGACGTTCTTGACTTCCGTGTACAGGTCGAGCGCGTGCATGCCCAGCTCGCGGCCCAGTCCGGACATCTTGTAGCCGCCGAACGGGGCCTCGGTGTGGATCTCCTGGTTGCTGTTGATCGAGATCGTGCCCGAGCGCACTCCCTTGGCCACGCGCAGCGCGCGTGAGATGTCACGCGACCAGACCGAGCCGGCGAGGCCATACGGCGTGGCGTTGGCCAGTTCCACGGCCTCCTCCTCACTGTCGAACGGGATGATGCCGACGACAGGCCCAAAGACCTCCTCGCGCATGATGCGCATTCCCGCGTTGCAGGCATCGAACACGGTCGGCAGCAGGAAGGCTCCATCGGCCAGGCTTGCGTCATCCGGTGGACGGCCGCCGTAGACGAGCTGTGCGCCCTCGACCTGGCCGGCCTCGATGTAGTCCTGCACTCTCTCGCGCTGGCGTTCGCTGACCAGGCTGCCGACCTGCGTCTTGTCGTCGGCCGGATCACCCACGACGAGCTCCCGTGTGGCGTTCGTGAACAGCTCGACGACTTTCTCGTGGATCGACCGCTGGACGAGGATACGGCTGCGCGCGCAGCAGTCCTGGCCGGCGTTGTCGAAAACCGACATCGGCGAATCGGCCGCAAAACGTTCCAGGTCGGCGTCGGCGAAGACGATGTTCGGGCTCTTGCCGCCCAACTCGAGCGAGATCTTCTTCACGTTGTTAGCGGCCAGCCGCATGATCTCCTGGCCCGTCGCCGTCTCGCCGGTGAAGGCGACCTTGCCGATGCCCGAGTGCGCGGCGATCGCGGCGCCGGCGGTGCCACCGGGGCCTGTGACGACGTTGACCACACCTGGCGGAAAGCCTGCCTCCAACGCCAGCTCGGCCAGCCGCAGCGCGGATAACGGCGTGTACGAGGCCGGCTTGAGGATGCAGGTATTGCCCGTGGCCAGCGCCGGGCCGAGCTTCCAGGTGGCCATGTTGAGCGGGAAGTTCCAGGGCACGATCATGCCCACCACCCCGATCGGCTCGCGCAGCGTGAAGTCAAGCCCGGGCTGGGAAGTGGGGATGGTCTCGCCAAAGTGCTTGTTGGCTGCCCCGGCGTAGTAGTCGAGCACGAGGCTGACCGCGAACGCCTCGTTGCGCGATGAGGTAATCGGCTTACCGACGTTCTCGCGGTCGATCTGGGCAAGTTCCTCGACGTGCTGCCTGGCCAGGGCGGCGAACTTCGCGAGCGTGCGTCCGCGCTTGGCCGCCGACCAGCGTCCGTACGGGCCCTCGAGCGCCTTGTGCGCGGCCTCCACGGCGCGATCGACGTCGGCCTTGCCGCCCAGTGGCGCGTGGGCGATCACGGCGCCGGTGGCCGGGTTGTGGACTTCGAAGGTCTGGCCATCGAGCGCGTCGACATGCTCGCCGCCGATGATCATCTGCACGCTGCGTGGCGCCGTCGGCGCCACCTTAACGGGTACCTGGTGCTCGGTTGTCATGGGCTTCCGATTCTAACCGCGCAACCCGCCCGGCCCGCCGACACTCAAAATCCAACCCGGCTCGACGCGTGGCCAACGGTGGTCGACCCAGGCCGTCAGCCGACCGACCGGATCGCCCGGCCAGCGGACACGTGTGTCGCGCTCACCCGACAGCCAGACGTCGAGATACCAGCAGATCACGGCGCCGATGGCGGTCAGGTAGGCAGCCGTCGACCAGAAGCCGGCGTACAGCGTCACGAGGTAGATCAACATGCCGGCGATGACCACGCCAGCGTGGGAACGCACGAAGGCCGAGGCGACGATTGCGCTCAAGCCGCCGGCAGCCAGGCGGAAGATGTTGAGCACCCCCTTGTTGGGATATACGCCGAGCTGCTGTAGCGCCTGGCCGAGTGAGTAGTAGGGAACCTGGTGAGTTGCGTCTGAGAGCTGGAAGCTCTGCAGGATCGGCACGGCACCCCACAGCACGACCGCCGGCAGCCAGCCCAGGATCGTGGCCACGATTCCCGCCGCCAGCGCTTCGAAGCCGGCCCACACGAATATGGGTGGCAGCCAGGCCAGCGCGTAGATCTTGAAGGCTGCGCCCACGCCGATCAGCGCCGCCCCCGCCCGCGGCATGCGCTCGAGTACGACGAGCGCGACCAGCAGCAGAAGTCCCGCGGTGTTGTCGTTCGAGCCGTCGCTGGCAAGCTGGACGAGCATGGGCGAAGTGGCCCAGATGGCAAGTCCCAGCGGTCGGCCGCGGATCATGAGCAGGGCCGTGATCACGCCGGACACCATCACCTCCAGGACACGTGGATCCTTCCACGGGAGGTACCACAGCAGGGCCAGTGGACCGTACGGGAAAGGCTCAGCCAGCGGTCGCGTCGGGTCGTAGCCGATGCCGTACGGATTGCCGCCGTGGAGCATCACGTTGATGGCCCCGCGCGTCACATCGGCTACGCCCGAGATGCCTGCGCCGAAGCTGAAATAGCGCAGCTCGAGGCCCACCGCGAACAGTCCGATCAACGCCAGCGGGCCGATGTCCCAGCGCAGCGAGAGGGCCAGCAGGGCGGCCATGACGAAGAAACCCAGGCCGCCGTCGCGCGGTGGTGGCGTGGCCGCCAGCAGGGTGCCGATGAACAGGCTGAGTGTCAGCCACGGATTTGGTGGCCGGGGCAATCTGCGGGCTGCTGCGCGCGCGGCGCTAGTAGATGACGCGGACGTCGGACGAGAGATGAAGGTTGAAGACGCTGTCGGGGATCGGGTCGTCGATGCTCACGACGGTCACTTCGGCGCGCCGGGTCGTCTGCGCGCCGACGTGCTCGGCAAGCAGCAGGATGAGCCCGGTCTGTGTATCGACCGCGACCTCCAGCCAATGATCGGGACGGTCGGTGAGCACCTGGGTCGAGCGCGGGTGGGCGCAGTGCACGAGCAGTACCTCGCGGCCGTTGGCCAGCGCGGCAGTGCCGCGCAAGGAGAGCTTGCCCGTGGCCAGGACGTTGCGGCAGAAGCCGTGTGGATGGACGAACGTATCCGCGAGCGATTCGGCAGGCAGCGGGGTGACCGGCTCATAGACCCGTGCGAAGCCGGGCAGATCCTCGCTCGTGGCGCCGGCCGGGTGGACCGGGCGGCGACGCGCGGTGGCCAGGTTGGCAGTGCGGTCGTAAGTACGTACCTGCTCGCCGTCCGTCAGCCAGACGTCGAAATCTCCGTCCAGCTGTCCGCCGCGAGTGCTGATGACCTTGGCCTGCCGTGGGTGGCGAAGCCAGACCTCATGCGCCTCGAGTTCATCACCGTGCGTCGTGATGCGCCGGTCTTCGATCCGCAGGCGCAGGCTGGCGAAGCGCAGTTCCGCCTCGGTCATGAAGCGAAACAGCTCATCGAGCGTAGGCGTGGTCGACGGCAGCGTGGGGTGGATCGGTGAGCGCGGTCGGGTCAGTCGTTGGGGCTCCTCGGACGTCGAGGTCATCTGGTTCACGGGCCGATTGTAGAGGCGGCGCGCGGCGTGTCCTTCGGCACTTGCGCCGAGCCGGCGGCGAGGGGTAACAAGACGGCCATGACAGAGACGTACACTCCGACGATGACCGCCCCAGCCGAACAGGCCACGCGTACCGAGAAGGATTCGCTCGGGACCCTGGAGGTGCCGGCCGAGGCCTACTACGGAGTCCAGACCCAGCGCGCGATCCACAACTTCCCGATCAGTGGTCGTCGCCCGGACATCGCCCTGGTGCGCGCCGCCGTGCAGGTCAAGAAGGCCGCGGCGCGCGCGAACGAGCAGACCGGCCGCTTGCCCAAGCAGATGGCCGAGGCAATCATCCGCGCCGCCGACGAGATCCTGGGTCTCAGGGCAGACTCCGACACGCCGGCCGGACACCAGCTGCAGGCAACGCTGGTCGACAATTTCCGCGTCGACCCGTTCCAGGCAGGGGCGGGTGTGTCGCACAACATGAACACCAATGAGGTGCTCGCCAATCGGGCGATCGAGATCCTCGCGGAGCAGGGCGTGGGCAGCGGTCGGCGGGGCGACTACTCGGTCGTCCACCCCAATGACCACGTCAACATGGCCCAGTCGACGAACGACACGTTCCCAACCTCAATGCGCGTCGCCACGCTGGACAAGATCCGCGATTTCATGCCCGCGCTCGAGGAGTTGGTCGACGCTTTCGCGGAGCGGGGAAGCGCCTTCGACCAGGTTCTCAAGTCGGGCCGGACACACATGCAGGACGCAGTGCCCATCCGCTTGGGACAGGAGTTCGCGGCCTATGCGCTAACGCTGCGCCGCGCCAGCCAGCGCATCCTGGCTGCGGGTGACGGGCTGCTCGAGCAGAACATCGGCGCCACTGCCGTGGGCACCGGCCTGAACGCTCAGCCCGAGTACATCAAGCTGGTCGTCGAGAAGCTAGCCGAGCAGACCGGTCACGAGCTGCGCACGGCCGAGCAGCTGGTGCAGGCGACGCAATCCATGGCGCCAATGCTCGCCGTGTCGGCAGCCCTGCGCGGCCTGGCCGTGGACCTCCTGAAGATTCTCGAGGACCTGCTGCTCATGTCATCCGGCCCGCGCACCGGTTTTGCCGAGATCAAATTGCCGGCCAGGCAGCCAGGCTCGTCGATCATGCCCGGCAAGGTCAATCCGGTCATGGTCGAGAACATGTCGATGATCTCTTTCCATGTCATCGGCCTCGACACGGGCGTGGCCTGGGCGACCTCACGGGGCCAGCTCGAGTTGAACGTGATGATGCCGATCATTGCCCACGAGGTGCTCGAGGCACTCACGATCCTGACCACCGGTTGCCGCAATTTCGCCCGCGAGTGCGTGAGCGGCATCGAGGCCGATGTCGAGCGCTCAGCGTGGCTGCTCGAGCAGTCGTCGGCGATGGCCACACCCCTCGCGCCCTATATCGGCTATGCGCTGGCTGCCGACATCGCCAAGGAGGCCGTGCGCAGCGGCAAGACCATCCGCCAGCTGGTCATCGAGAAGGGCGTTTTCACCGAGGATGAGGTCAACCAGATCCTCGATCCGAACGAGCTGACCGAACCCGGCGTGGCCGGCGGTTTCCGGTTCGAGCCGAAGATGCCGGAGGGTTACAAGCGGCCCGCCTGACTGGACCCAACCAGCTGATCAGCATCCGGAAGGCAGGCTGAATCAGGGCCAATAGGCCCGCCACCGCCCTTGCCTGACCGGCTAAGATCGCCGCGGCCCAGAGGAGAGGCCCGCATGACCGCGCTCGGTCCACCCAGAACGCGGCGAGCCCACCGGTCAAGCGCAGAGGAGAGTGAGGGGACATGTCATCTGTACCTCGTTTGAAGGTGCTCGGTGCCCTGCTGCTCGTGGCAGCGTGCTCCAGCAGCCCGGCAGCATCGCCAACGGCCGCGCCGATCACCACGCCGGCACCTACAGTTGCGCCCACGCCAGTGCCCACGATCGCGATGCCGGACAAGCTCGTCATCGGCTTCGTTCCATCGCGCGAAGCGTCGGCGCTCGTCGATACGATTCAGCCCATCGCTGACTACCTGAGCCAGCAGCTCGGCATCCCTGTCGAGGGTTATGTCTCGACGGACTACACCGCCATGGTCACTGCCCTGCAGACCGGCCAGGCGCAGATCGCGGCGCTCGCGCCGTTCACCATCGTGCAGGCTGTCGATAACGGCAGCTCGGAGCTGATTCTGACCTCGGAGCGCTATGGGAGCGGCTCCTACCACACCCAGTTCATGACCAACAACCCGGACAGGTACTGCACCATCTCGCCGCCCGTCGAGAACGAGCGCACGAGCGAGGTCAACCCGGGCACGTTCCTCAACTGCAACGGCACCGACCGCGGTCCCACCGACACGCCCACGGGCCCCATCGGCACCTCGGTGCTGTCGAACATCCCTACCGGCACGACCGTCTCGTTCGTCGAGGAGTCCTCGTCGTCGGGCTACATCTTCCCGATCACGATCCTCAAGAACGCCGGTATCGACATCGACAACGGCATTCAGAAGATGTTTGCCGGCGGCCATGACGCGTCTGCCATCGCCGTCTGTGAGGGCCAGGCCGAGGTCGGCGTTGCGTTCGACGACGCTCGCTCAGAAGCGACCTCCGACTGCGACTTGAACAATAAGGTAGTGGTCTTCGCCTACGGCGACGAGATCCCGAACGACGGCGTCGTCGTCGCGGCCGACCTGCCCGCCCAGCTCAAGGCCGACATCAAGCAGGCGCTGATCGACTACTCGAAGACCGACGCCGGTGCCACGATCCTGAAGACGGTCTACAACATCACCGCCTTCACCGAGCCGAACATCGACGCTCTGCAGATCGTTCGCGACGCGGCCGCGGCCGTACCGCAGTAAATCGATCAACTGGAGGGCCGGCCGCAGTGCCGGCCCTCGCTAGTCTTTGGCCGTGATCCGGTTCGAGAACGCCTCGGTAACCTACCGCGGTGGCGTCCACGCGCTGCGCAACCTCACCCTCGAGATCCCCGACGGGGAGATGCTCGTCATCGTGGGTCTATCAGGTGCCGGCAAGTCCACGCTGATCCGTGCCATCAACGGCCTTGTACCGATCACCGACGGCGACGTCACCGTCGATGGCCAGAGCGTGCGCCACGCGACTCCCCGCCAGTTGCGCCAGCTGCGTTCGAAGATCGGCATGATCTTCCAGACCTTCAACCTGGTTAACCGCACGAGCGTGTTGAACAACGTGCTCATGGGCCGCTTACATACGACGGGTACGCTCCGCTCGCTGGCGGGCATGTACAAGGCCCAGGACATCGAGATCGCCATGCAGGCGCTGGAGCGCGTCGACATCGTCGAGAAGGCCTACGTACGTGCCAGCAACCTGTCCGGTGGGCAGCAGCAGCGGGTCGGCATCGCTCGTGCGCTTGCCCAGCAGCCCAAGATCATCCTGGCCGACGAGCCGGTTGCCTCGCTCGATCCGCCAACCAGCCACGTGGTCATGCGCGATCTGCAGCGCATCAACCGCGAGCTTGGCATCACGACGATCGTCAACCTGCACTTCCTTGACCTGGCGAAGGTCTACGCGCAGCGGATCGTCGGTCTGCGTGCCGGTGAGTTGGTTTTCGACGGCGACGCCGGTCACGCAGACGAGAATGTCTTCCGCGACATCTACGGGCGGTCCCTGACGGCTGACGACGTGCTCGAGGCAAAGGCCGCGTCCATCGCATGACGTCTGCCACGCGGAGCGCTGCACGGCCGGTCAAGCCGCGGCCGTCGTTGCTGGTGCCGCTCGGCATCGTCGTCTTCCTGCTGCTGACGGCTGCGTCGCTCAGCAAGCAGCTCGGCATCGGCCTCGACGCCGCCGGGTTGATCGACGATCTGGGCCGCGGTCGACCGATCCTCGAGCAGCTTGCCAGTCCCAACTGGAGCTACCTGCCCGAGACCATCGGGCCCATGATCGAGACCTTCCAGATGGCGGTCATCGCCTCGATCATTGGCTGTGGCGTGGCCCTGCCTGTGTCGTTCATGGCTTCGCGCGTCACTACGTCCGGCCGTGTCGGGCTATTCGTCACCCGCTGGGTACTGAACGTGGTCCGCGCAATCCCGGATGTTCTGTACGCGATGATCTTCGTCGCCGCAGTGGGCATCGGGCCGCTGCCCGGCATCATGGCCCTCATCCTCTTCAACATCGGCGTGGTGGCCAAGCTTCTGTCCGAGACGGTCGACGGGGTCGATCCCGGGCCCATCGAGGCGGGGCGGGCAAGTGGCGCCAATTCCTTCCAGACCGTGCGTTGGGGAGTTCTGCCGCAGGTCCTGCCGCACTACGTCGCCTACTCGCTCTATACCTTCGAGCTCAACATCCGTGCGTCGACGGTGCTCGGCATAGTCGGCGCCGGCGGCATCGGCCGGACGCTGTTCGCGCAGTACAAGCTCTTCCATTGGAGCAACGTTTCCGTCGCCATCGTCGAGCTGTTCGTGCTCGTGGTCGCCATTGAGGCGATCTCGATTTGGCTGCGCCGGAGGCTCGTGTGACAGCGGCGGCCACCGTGGCGGGCGGCACGCCCAGACCGGCACGTCCGTCGCAGCTGCGCCGCAACGTCGCCCTCCTGGCTGTCGCTGCCATCGTCGCCTGGGCGGCGTTGACCATCGATGTTGACCTCAGCAAGCTGCTTCGCCTGGTGGGCGGGCTGGCGCGGATCTTCTACCGGATGTTCCTCGAGCACGGTCCTGATCTCACCTACGTGCAGACCTCGCTCTCGGCCATGGTGCAGTCGATCGAGATCGCGTGGGTGGGGACGATCATCGGTGCGATCTTCTCGCTGCCCGTCGGCTTCTTCGCCGCGAAGAACGTTTCGAGCGGCGCGATCTCGAACGGGATCCGCGTTGCCCTCGACGCGGTACGGGCGTTTCCGGAGATCATCCTGGCCGTGGTTATCTTCATTCCCATCGCCGGCTTGGGCCCGGAGGCTGGCGCGCTGGCCATCGGCATCCATTCAATCGGCACCTTGGGCAAGCTAACGGCCGAGGTCATCGAGGGCATCGACCCAGGGCCGGTCGAAGCTGTCCGGGCGGCGGGCGGCACCGGCCTCCAGGTCCAGCGCTGGGGGGTGCTGCCGCAGGTGCTCCCGGAAATCGTCGCGTTCTGGCTGTACCGCTTCGAGATCAACATCCGCGCGTCGGCAATCCTGGGAGTCGTTGGCGCGGGTGGCATCGGCTTCATCCTGCAGCAGACGATCGCCTACGGAAGATTTCCCAAGGCCGGTACGGCACTGATCGTTGTGGTCGTCGCGACCATCCTTGTCGATACTGCGTCGGGGTGGGTCCGGCGGCGCATTATCGAGGGGAGTCAAGGCGCACAACTCGAAGCCCTGGCGCCCACGACAGCGGCTGACATAGCGGCATGAGCTCGACCGCGTTCGTCAGGCGCACGCGCGAGGTGCGCGAGCGCGAGGAGGCCGAGCGCCTCGCTCCCGCAGCGATGCTCGTCACCCAAAGCCGCGGCCGGCTGCGCGACGAGCCGCCCGACGAGTACCGCACGGCCTACGAGCGTGATCGTGACCGGATCATGCACAGCAAGGCCTTCCGCCGGCTCAAGCACAAGACGCAGGTATTCATCAATCCCGAGGGCGATCACTTTGTGACGCGTCTGACGCACACCATCCAGGTGACCCAGATCGCGCGCTCGCTGGCCGCCGCGCTGAGCCTCAATGAGTCGCTCGCCGAGGCAATCGCCCTCGGGCACGACGTGGGCCACTCACCCTTTGGCCATACCGGCGAAGAGGCCCTGTCGCCGTATTTCCCTGAGGGCTGGCATCACGCGGCGCAGAGCGTGCGCGTGTTCGAGGTGCTCGAAGACCTCAACCTGACCTGGGAAGTGCGCGACGGCATCCGCGCCCATACCTGGCGCATCAGGCCACCGCCCGCCACGCAGGAGGCCTACTGCGTTCGCTATGCCGACCGCATCGCTTACCTGAGCCACGATGCGCTCGACGCGATGCGTGCCGGATTGCTCACGGCAGAGTCATTCCCGGCTGGCGTGCGCGGCCGGTTCGGCGATCCGGGACGCGGCTGGATCGGCGCGATGATCACCGCGGTTATCGACCAGAGCATGGCCGCCGGTGAGGTGCGCATGGACACCGCGACGCTGGCCGTGATGAACGAGCTGCGCGACTTCATGTTCGAGCGCGTCTACATGTCACCGACGCAGGCCGAACGCCAACGCGGTGCGATCGAGGTGATACGCGCGTTGGTCGATTACCTGCTTGCCCATCCCGATGAGCTACCGAAGTCCTTCCGGCAGACCGACACTGACCTTGTCGGCCAGGTCGCCGACTATGTCGCCGGCATGACTGATCGCTTTGCGCTGGCCATGCACGAGCGCCTCTTCAGGCCGGATCCTGACGCGCTGTCGTGGTTGAGAACATGAGCCAACTGCGCCTGGGCATTGACCTCGACGGCGTCGTGGCTGACTTCAATACCGGCTGGATGGAGCGCTACAACCGCGATTTCAGGGCCAACCTCCATCACTCGCAGGTCGTCTCGTGGGACGGCATGGTGGGCCTGACCCATTTCGCGTCGATGGACGAGTTCTGGGAGTGGGCGCAACAAGGCCCGGCGAGCATCTTCCGCGATCTGCCCGTCTTCGCCGGCGCGCTCGAGACGATCGCCGATCTCGGGCGCGAGCACCGCATCGTGATCGTCAGCTCGAAGTTCGACTGGGCCATACCCGACACTCTGGCCTGGCTGGCCGAGCACCGCGTCGCGGCGCGTGAGATCCACTTCGTATGGGACAAGACGTCCGTGCCCTGCGACATCTACCTCGACGATGGCCCGCACAACCTCGAGGCGCTGGTGGCTGCCCGCCCGACGGCGCTGATATGTCGCATGGTGCGTGGCTGGAACCGGCCGGTACCGGGCACCATCGACGTGGCTGACTGGCCTGAGTTCAGGCGGGTCGTGACCGAGTACGCCGCGACGGTCGAACACAGGCCCGCAGGCGCCCCGATCCGCGCTCGCTGACGTGCTCCACGTGCGGGCCGTCGCGACCGCGCAGGCACTCCTGGTGACTTTCCTGTGGTCGACCTCCTGGGTCCTCATCAAGGTCGGTCTCAATGACCTCGAGCTGCCTCCGCTCTCGTTCGCAGGGCTGCGCTACCTGCTTGCCGCGCTGATCCTGCTGCCTTTTGGTGTGCACGCGTGGCGGGCCGTTGGTCGCGATGGCATCCGCCGACGCCCGCTGGTCGGCGCGCTCGTGCTCGGGATCGCCCTCTACGCGGTCACCCAGGGCGCGCAGTTCGCCGCGCTCGTCCAACTGCCGGCTGTGGCCGTGGCGCTGGTGCTGAGCGCCACGCCGGTGCTCGTGGCCCTGGCCAGCGTACGTGGTGGTGAGCCACCCAGCATGCTGCAGATTGCCGGTGCCCTCGCGCTGGTCATCGGTACAGCCATCTATCTCGGGCCCCTCGACCTGGGGGCAGGGGCCGGATTAGGCCTTGCCATCGCCGCCGTCGGCCTGCTCACGAATGCTGCCTCGGCCGTCCTCGGTCGCTCGCTGGCGCGCGACCATCTGGCCCACCTGGGCGGCGCGATCGGCCTGACCAGCCTGAGCATGACCGTTGGGGCAGTTGTCCTGCTGGTCGCTGGTCTGTTCGTCGAGGGAGTGCCCAGCCTCGCGCCTCGCGCGTGGCTGATCATCGGCTGGCTGGCGGTGGTCAATACCGCCTTCGCCTTCACGCTCTGGAATCACAGCCTGCGTACGCTGACCGCACTGGAGTCGAGCGTGATCAACAACCTGATGCTGGTCGAGATCGCCCTGCTGGCCTGGATCTTCCTGGGCGAGACGCTCGACCAGCGTGAGATGCTCGGGCTCATGGTTGCGCTGGCAGGCATCGTCGCTGTGCAGCTGCGCCGCCGTCAGCCCACGCGGGCGGCGCTCGAGGTAGACCTGGTCGATTGATGTCCAGCGCTCGCTCCTCCGCATGTCGCGTGGTCCTGGTGGGCATGATGGGCAGCGGCAAGACGGCGGTCGGCCGGATCCTGGCCGCGCGCACGGGCTGGCCGTACCACGACAACGACGCACTGCTCGAGCGGGTTTACGGCGGCAACCCACGTCAGCTGCTTGCCGAGATCGGTGAGGAGCAGATGCACGCCGACGAGGCGGAGGCGCTACGGCTCGGCCTGGACTCGCCCGCGCCGTGCCTGATCGCTGCTGCCGCTGCCACGGTGCTCGACCCGGCCAGCCGCGGCCGCCTGAAACAGGCCGTGGTGGTGTGGCTGCGGGCACGGCCCGAGACGCTCGTCGCGCGAGCAGCCGGCGCCGCTCACCGTCCCTTCCTGGCAGTCGATCCACTGGGCTGGATGACGGCGACGGCGGCCAAGCGCAACCCGCTCTACCGCGCGACGGCTGACATCAGCCTCGACGTGGACGACTTGCGGCCGGAACAGATCGCCGA
This sequence comes from uncultured Anaerolineaceae bacterium, assembly GCA_964610835.1. GTDB lineage: Bacteria > Chloroflexota > Limnocylindria > Limnocylindrales > CSP1-4 > JALYGJ01. The sequence continues at coordinate 16,202 of CAZSWK010000026.1, forward strand.
CCAGATCCTGGTTGCGCTGGCCAAGTTCCCCGTTTGCGCCGCACTCATGGGACCCTAGCTGTCACCGCAGCTGTCACCGCACTCCGGCCAACGTTGTTGCCTCGTCGTCGACGGCGTCGCCGATCAAGATGCCGTCCACGCCTACCATTGTGTCCGTGAGTGACTACAAGCTTGGGGTACTTCTCTGGAACCAGTCCACCGACTGGGCGGCCTACGAGGCTGCCGCACGGCGTGTGGACCAGCTCGGCTACGAGCACCTGTGGGCATGGGACCACCTGCACGCCATTTTCGGCGAGCCACAGCAGAACTTCTTCGAGGGCTGGCTGGCACTCGCGGCGTGGGCCAAGGTGACCAGTCGGGCTCGGCTGGGCCTGCTGGTCGGTGCAATCCCATTCCGGAACCCCGGGCTGGTGGCGAAGCTGGCGACGACGCTCGACCACATCAGCGGCGGCCGGGCCATCCTGGGCCTGGGCGGCGCCTGGTTCCGCTACGAGCACACCGCGTACGGGATCGACTTTGGCCGCAGCGCGGGGCAGCGACTCGACTGGCTGGACGAGGCCACCGGCGACATCCGCAAGGTGTTGGACGGCGTGCCGGTCACCTCGCAGCCGGATGGCCACTACCGGTTCAGCAACCTGCGCCAGGAGCCGCTGCCGCTGCAGCCGCATCTGCCGATCATGATCGGCGGCTCGGGCGAACGGAAGACGCTGCGCACCGTGGCGCGCTACGCCGACATGTGGAATGCAATGGGCTCGCGCGAATTCCTGGCGCATAAGGTCGAGGTGCTCGAGCGGCACTGTGCGGAAGTCGGGCGCGACCCACAGGAGATCGAGTTCACCCTCGACTGTAAACCCATCATCCGCGACTCAGAGGCCGAGGCGCGACGTGTGTGGGCGGAATGGATGGACCTCAACCGGACGCCCATGTCCGAGGTGGCGGACGACGACACTTTCTGGCCGGGCACACCGGAGCAGATCGCCGAGCGGCTGCTCGAGGTCCGCGGGCTTGGCTTCAACACGGCAATCGCCGAGATGCCGGCACCGTTCGATGAGGAGACGCTCGAGCGCTTCATAGGCCAGGTCAAGCCGCTGGTCGACCGTGCCTGACAGCGGCGCCCGCTCGGCGCCGGCTCCGAGCGGGATCGACAGCGATACCTACCGTGACGTGCTGGCGCGCTTTAGCACCGGGGTGACGGTCGTTACGACACTCGAGGAAGACGCGAACGAGGGCGGCCAGCCGTGGGGCACGACCGTCAACTCGTTCACGGGCCTCTCACTGAACCCACCGCTGATCCTCGTGGCGATCGGCCACGAGCGCTCGATCCACCCGATCATCGAGCGGCTGCAGCGTTTCGCGGTCAACATCCTCGGTGAGAACAGCCAGGCGCTGTCCGACTGTTTCGCGGGAGCGCCGTCGACTCTGCCGCGCGAGGCGTTCTGTAACGCCGAATATGCCATCGGTGACTGCGGGCTGCCCATTCTGGGCGATGCCATCGCCTACGTCGGCTGCGCCGTGGAGCAGAAGATCGAAGCTGGCGATCACACCCTCTATGTCGCCAGGGTGATCGAGGCCGGCACGCGCGATGATCCCGGCTGGCCACTCCTGTATTTCCGACGCCGGTACCTGCGCATTGAGCGCGCCGAGACGGCCGACCTGCGCGGCAAGCCCGATCGCCTCCGCTGAACTCTTAGAGTCTGCGCGTGCCCCACGTCCACGCCAACGGGATCGACATCCACTACACCGTCGAAGGCGCCGGGCCGCCACTGCTGATGCTCCACGGCGCCACCTCGGCCGCGACCGAGGACTGGGCTGCGCAACGGCCCCTCTTTCGCCAGGCATTCCGGATCCACCTCGTCGACGCGCGCGGCCATGCCGGCACAAGGTGGGAAGTAAGCGGCGGTTTCGACCAGGAAATGCTGGTCGCGGATCTGCTGGCGTTCGCCGATGCGCTGCAGCTGACAACGTTTCACGTGGCTGCCTTCAGCATGGGCGCGATGACCGCCCTCACTTTCGCCACCCGCTATCCCGAGCGATTGCGGACGGCGATCATCTGTGGCATTGACGTGCAACGCGAGCCGCGCGCCAGCGTGGCGCGGCGGCTGATGGATCCGAAGCGCATCGACCGCGAGGAACCCGAATGGGCAGCCCAGCTGGAGCGGCGGCATGGCCCGGTGCAGGGTGCAGGTGCGTGGCGCCGGCTGTTGCCGGCGATCGTCCGCGATGTCGAGGGAGCGCCGCTGCTGACGGCGGCGGAGTTGCGGCGCGTGCGCCTGCCGGTGCTGCTCGCCTACGGTGACCGCGACGTATTCGTGCCGCCTGACCACGCCGTCGCGCTGCACCGCCAGATGCCCGATTCGCGCCTGCTGATCGCGCCCAACAGCCCGCATGCGGTGATGGTTGCCCAGCCCGCGATCTTCAACCAGGCCGCGGCCAACTTCTATCGCCAGACAGAGGAGATCGCCCGACAGCGGGCGGCGCATCGGGCGCGAACGCAGGCGCCCCGGCCCATCGGCGATGGCGCGGCGCTGTACGACCCGGGTTCGGTGGCCGTCGCGCAAGAGACTGATGACGTTGATCCTTTCAGCAATTGGTAGGGAGGAGAGATCGATGGCGGTGACCTTGTTGGCGCTGTTTCGGCGCCCGGAGGGCGGCGACGACGCGCTGCAAACCTTCTGGCGGCGCTATCGCGAGGAGCACATGCCGCTCATCGAGAAGGTGCCCGGCTTGCGTGGCGCGGAAGTGTGGAACGTGTCCCAGAACTACGCCGGGGACGATCTGGTTGCAGTGACCGAGATGCATTTTGAGGACCATGAGGCGCTCGCTGCCGCCATGGCCAGCGACGAGATGCGCGCCGCGGGACGCACGCTGCGTGAGATCGCCCCGGGCCTCCTGACCTTGGTGGCGCTCGAGCCGAGCGGGACATGAGCGTCCACTACGACGTCGAGGGCCGAGTCGCCACCGTGCGCATCGATCGCCCCGAGGTCTTCAACGCGTTGAATCGGCCGACCCTGGAAGGACTGCGCGATTCCTTCCATCGGGCGTCCGCCGACCACCATGTCGGGGCTGTGGTCCTTACCGGGACCGGCGATCGCGCTTTCTCGACCGGTGCCGACCTCGATGAGCAGAAGGCATTTCTGGATCGGCCGAACGACTACTGGGACTGGATGGGGCGCTTCATCGAGGCGATCGAGGCGATCAAGGACTGCGCTAAGCCCACCATCGCCCGACTCAACGGCATGGTCGTCGGCGGCGGCAACGAGCTGAACATCGCCTGCGATCTGGCCGTGGCGGCCGACGACATCATGCTCAAGCACGTGGGCCCAGCGCGCGGCTCGCTGCCGTCCGGTGGAGCCACGCAGTGGATGCCCCTGCTCGTGGGCGACCGCCGCGCGCGCGAGATCATTCTGCTCGACCGCCCCGTTTCCGCCCGGCAGGCTGTGGAGTGGGGCTGGATCAACCGCGCCGTGCCCCGCGCGGAGCTCGACTCCGCAGTTGGCGACTACTGCACCGAGCTGCTCGACAAGATGCCCGAGATCGTGCGCGCCACGCGCGTGCAGCTGAACCTCTGGAAGAGCCTCGCCTGGGGCCTGAGCATCCAGATGGCACGGGAGTGGCTGACTGTCCACGCGGCGTCGGCGGAGGTAGCCGAAGGGCTGGCGTCGTTCCATGGCAAGCGACCACCCGACTACGAAGGATTGCGCACGGAGATCGAGGAGGCCGGCAGATGAGTGAATCGCAGGCGGCCGACAAGCCGCGCATTCAGCTCCAAATCCCCGCCACCAACACGCTGACCGGTGAGGCGGTCGAGGGCGTCGCGCTTATCACGCTCGACCGACCCGAAGTCCTGAACGCTCTGGACTACCGCACGCTGGGCGAGCTGGCGGATGCGCTGGAGCGCTTGGATGCTGATCAAACTGTGCGGTGCGTGATCATCACCGGGGCAGGAGATCGGGCGTTCGCTGCGGGTGCCGACATTCGCGAGATGGCCGATGCAACACCCGTCACGCTCACTGTCCAGAACAACTTCGCTCGCTGGGAGCGGTTCAAGCGCATACGTGTGCCGATCATCGCGGCGGTGCGCGGCTTCGCCCTGGGCGGCGGCTGTGAGCTGGCCATGGCGTGCGACATCGCCATCGCCGCCGACGACGCGCAGTTCGGCCAGCCGGAGATCCGCCTCGGCATCATGCCCGGAGCCGGTGGAACGCAGCGACTGACGCGCGCGCTGGGTAAGGCCAAGGCAATGGAGATGATCCTCACCGGGCACAACCTTTCCGCCCACGAGGCATACCAGCGCGGCCTGGTGGCGCAGGTGGTGGCACGCGAAGACCTGCTGCCGGCCGCGCTTCGGCTGGCAGCCGAGATTGCCGCGATGCCACCACTCGCCGTCCGAGCCGCCAAGGAAGCGGTGAACCGGGCCTACGAGCTGTCGCTGGAGGCCGGGCTGGAGTTCGAGCGACGCACCTTCTTCATGCTGTTCGCCTCGGAGGATCAGAAGGAGGGTATGCGCGCCTTCGTCGAGAAGCGCAAGCCGAACTGGCAGGGCCGCTGATCGCCGTGCTACAGTGCGACTATCCGACTATCAGAGAGGCGCACGCGTGACACTTGCGAGGATTCGGGGCAAGGGCCAGGTGACACTGCCGGATGAGATTCGGCGGGCGGCACACCTGGCTGAGGGCGATTACCTGGAGGTTTCGGTAGAGCAGGGTTCGATCGTGATGCGTCCCAAGAAACTCATCGACGCCGAGCAGGCGTGGTTCTGGAGCCAGGAATGGCAGGGCGGTGAGCGCGAGGCGACGGACGACATTGCCGGAGAACGGGTCACGCGCTTCGCGTCTGCCGATGATTTCCTCAAGTCGCTCGACGAGTAGCAGGGCCACGTGGCCAGACACGTCCGAACGCGCCGCTTCGAAGGGGATTGGCAGGCGCTCACCAGCGAACAGCGCAAAGCCTTCGTCGCCGCGCTCCTCAACTTTGATGCCGATCTGGCGGTAAACGAGTTTCGGCCCAGCCTGGGAGTCAAGGCTGTTCAGGGTGCGCCGCGAGCGTACGAGATGAGCTGGGCACCAGACGGACGGGCGACCTTCGAATATGGCGAGCCGGCCTCGCCGGAGCGGGTTGTGATCTGGCGCCGAGTTGCCAGTCAGGAGGTCTTTCGCCGGTCTTGACCGGCGTTTAACCTCGACCCGTGACAGACGCGGTCTTGGCAGCTCGTGACGGGGGCGTGCTGACTCTCACCCTCAATCGACCGGACGCGCTCAATGCGTTCAACATCGAGATGAAGGACGGCCTGCTGCGTGCGTTCAAGGACGCTGCGCGCGACCACGAGGCAAGAGTCATCGTGCTTACCGGAGCCGGACGCGCGTTCAGCGCCGGTCAAGATCTCAAGGAGACCGGCGCCGCCGGATCGGGCGACCTGGGAACCGAGCTGCGCGTGCGCTACAACCCGATCATCCGGGCCATGCGCCAGCTCGAGAAACCGATCATTGGTGCGATCAACGGAGTCGCCGCCGGCGCCGGCCTGAGCGTGGCGTTGGCGTGCGACATCCGCATCGCCTCGGAAGCGGCTAGTTTCATCGAGCTGTTCGGCCGCTCCGGCCTCGTTCCCGACACGGGCTCGAGCTGGTTCCTCCCCCGCCTGATCGGCACGGCACGTGCCGCCGAGATGATCTTCACCACGGATCCGCTGGACGCGCAGACCGCCGAGCGCATCGGCCTCGTCAACCGGACCGTGCCCGCGGCCAGCCTGGAGGGCGAGGTCAACGCACTGGCCCAAAGGCTCGCCCGGGCCGCCCCACTGGCCCTGGCCCTGGCCAAACGCGCGCTCAACCAGGCCCTGGAGTGGGGCTTGGAAGATCAGCTCGAATACGAGGCCCAACTGCAGTCGATCGCCGGCCGTTCCCAGGATCATCGTGAGGGCATTGCCGCCTTTCTCGAGAAGCGGCCGGCGCGTTTCTCCGGCGAGTGAATCGGGCAGCGCCTTGAAGGTCGGCGTCGTGGGCGCGGGGACCATGGGTGCCGGGATCGCCCAGGTCTGTCTGCAGGCAGGCCACGAAGTGATGCTATTTGACGTAGATGAAGCCGCGATTGAGCGTGGGCGCACGAGAATCGCCGGCGGCCTGCAGCGGCTTGTGGACAAGGGCCGCCTTGCCGCCGACGCGCGCGACCGGTTGCTCACTCACCTGCGCGCTGCGCATGGGCTGGACTCGGCGGCCGATGATGCGGACGTGGTGATCGAGGCCGCGCTCGAGGATCTCGCTCTGAAGGAGAAGATTTTCAGCGCGCTTGGCCGTGCCGCACGGCCTGACACCATCCTGGCCACCAACACCTCGGCGCTGAGCGTGTCAGCTATCGCCAACGCCAGCAATCGCCCGAGGCAGGTGGTGGGCCTGCACTTCTTCAACCCCGCCCCGGTCATGCCGCTTGTCGAGGTCGTGGTCGCCGATTCCACCTCGGACGACACGCTGGAGCGAGCCCGGGAGTTCGCCGCGCAGCTCGGCAAGCAGCCGGTGGTGTGCCGGGACTCACCAGGCTTCATCGTCAACCGGGTTAACCGGCCATTCACGCTCGAGGCATTGCGCATGCTCGAGGCGGGTGAGGGGGGCGTGGAGCAGATCGACGACGCAGTTCGGTCGGGCGCCTACAGGATGGGCCCATTCGAGCTCATGGACCTGGTCGGCATCGATATCAACTTCGCCGCCGCCATGGCTGTGTGGGTCGGTTTCGATGAAGCCGATCGTTTCCAGCCGAGCCGTATCCAGAGTGAGCTGGTCGCTGCCGGCACCTTGGGGCGCAAGACAGGTGCCGGGTTCTACGTCTATCAAAACGGTCGCAGGACGAGCGTAGCTGCACTGCCGGAGGTTGTCCGTCCGATCCCGGGCGTACGACTAGCGCCCGAGGAGATCGTGCGCCGCATCGAGCTGGCGATCATCAACGAGGCCTACCACGCGGCCGGCGAGGGCGTCGCCGACCCTGCGGATATCGATCGCGCGCTCACGCTCGGTGCGAATCACCCACACGGGCCCTTCGAACGCGCCGGCCACATTGGGTTGCGCAATGTGATCGAGGGCCTGCGCGCGCTGGAGATCGAGTATGGAGAACGCTTCAGCGTCGCGCAGGCACTCTGGCAGATCGCCTCGATCTAACGCGCAACGCTGTCTCGGGTCGGCCAAGGGCGCCGCGGCAGTAACGGCTGGGTACTAGGGGACCACGAATCGGGAGTGGACCATTGGGCCATGCCGGTGCTACTACGCACCGCTCATACAATCCGCCCATGTCCCGCGCCCTTGATCGCCCCGTGCGCGAAGCATGGATCGTGAGTGCCGTCCGGACGCCGGTGGGCCGCTACGGCGGCGCGCTTGCCCGTGTTCGCCCGGATGATCTCGCCGCGCTCGTGATCAAGGCCGCCGTCGAACGTTCGAACGTTCCGCCCGATGCGATAGACGACGTGATCATGGGCTGTGCCAACCAGGCCGGTGAAGACAATCGGAACGTCGCGCGCATGTCGGCGTTGCTGGCCGGCCTGCCGGTCGAGGTGCCGGGCCAGACCGTGAATCGGCTGTGTGGCAGCGGGCTGCAGGCGATCAACAGTGCCGCTCACGCGATCATGGTCGGTGACGGTGACGTGTTCGTGGCCGGCGGGGTCGAGAGCATGAGCCGCGCGCCGTACGTAATGGCCAAGCCGGAAGTGCCCTTCGATCGTGGCAATCGCGAGATGTACGACACGACCCTGGGTTGGCGTTTCACCAATCCGAAGCTGGCCGAGATGTATCCGCCCTTTTCCATGGGCGAGACTGGCGAGAACGTCGCCGACGGGCGCCAGGTCAGCCGCGAGGAGCAGGACGCCTTCGCGCTGCGCAGTCACCGTCGCGCTATCGCTGCCATTGAAGAAGGTCGTTTTCAGAACCAGATAGTGCCGGTCATGGTTCCCCAGCGCAGGGGCGAGCCGGTAGTAGTCGATCGCGATGAGCATCCGCGACCAGACACGAGCATGGAGGCACTTGCGCGTCTGCGACCTGCGTTTCGCCAGGGGGGCACCGTCACGGCGGGCAATAGCTCGGGCATCAATGACGGCGCGAGCGCAACGGTCGTCGTCGAGAAGGGCTACGCCCGCGAGCATGGCATCAAGCCGATGGCTCGGGTGCTGGCCACCGCGGTTGCCGGTGTGGATCCAGCGGTGATGGGCCTGGGGCCCATCCCGGCCACGCGCAAAGCGCTCGAGCGCGCAGGGCTCGAGATCGATGATCTGGATCTGATCGAGCTGAATGAGGCGTTCGCCAGCCAGTCGATCGCCGTCATGCGCGAGCTCCGACTCGATCCGGAGAAGACAAACGTCAACGGCGGCGCGATTGCCCTCGGTCACCCGCTGGGCATGAGTGGCGCACGCCTCATGACCATGCTTGCTCACGAGCTCGAGCGTCGTGGCGGGCGTTTTGGCCTGGCGACCATGTGTATTGGCGTGGGCCAGGGTATCGCCACAGTGATCGAGCGGATCCCGGGCGATGAGAACACGAAGGTGGGAGTCTGATGGACAACGATCTGATGGCACGGCGGTTGCGACCGCCCTCGGAGCCCGTTCACCAGGCTCCTCCCTCACCGGTGCAGCAGCCGACAACCCCCCAGCCGCCCGTCGAGCAGGTGCAGCCCGAGCGGCCGACCGCTGACTCGCCGGAAACCGTCGAGGCGAATCCGCCCGAGCCGCTCGCCCACCACTCGGTTGCCGATGAACCCGCCTCGAGCGCCTCTGCGGACCCGACGACCGTTGATCAAGTGACGGCTGAGCCGGCCGAGGTGCCATGGGAATTCGAACCGGCCGATGGCACCGCTCCTGCCTGGGCGGTTCCGGCCGACGAGTCGTCGGCCCTGCACGAGAAGGCTGCCGACACCGCCACCGACGAAGCCCCGTGGGCCGAAGCGGCGAGCGCAGCCCCGTGGGCCGACACCGCCACCGACGAAGCCCCGTGGGCCGAAGCGGCGAGCGCAGCCCCGTGGGCCGA
>CAZSWK010000027.1:0-24895 GCA_964610835.1 uncultured Anaerolineaceae bacterium
CGCCGGCCAAGCTGCTGGTAGCCCTTGAGCATCTCCACCAGCTCCGGGGTGATCGCGCTCATGGTACCCGTATCGCCAGCGCGGCCTCCATCGAATGAAAGATGGTCAAGCCGTCCATAGAACCCATCAGCCGATCGGCTCGATCGCACAGTCCGAATGGCCCGCGTCTGCGAACCTATGCGCGTGAGCAGCCAGCGCCAGGGATTGTTCATCACGCTCGAGGGCCCCGATGGATCGGGCAAGAGCACCCAGGCGGCCCTGCTCGCAGACCGCCTGCGCGCGGGGAGGCTCGATGTCGTGCTGACCCGCGAACCGGGCGGCACAGCCTTGGGCGAGCAGGTGCGCCGAGTGTTGCTCGATGTCGATGCCGCCGACCGTGACACGGCGTCAGACGCGTTGCTGTTCAGTGCGGCACGCCACCAGCACGTCATCGAGGTCATTCGCCCCGCGCTCGAGCGCGGCGGTGTCGTGGTGTGTGATCGCTTCAGCGATTCGACCCTTGCCTACCAGGGATACGGAGGCGGCGTCGCGCTCGATGACCTGCGTGCCCTGGCGCGCGTGGCCACCGGCGGCCTGACGCCGCAGCGCACGGTCCTGCTGGACCTGCCGGTGAGTGCCGGGCTCGCGCGCCGAATGGGTGGTGCCGCGGCCGATTTGACGCGCTTCGAAGTGAACGAGGCCATGGGCGCCGACTTCCACGAGCGGGTGCGCGCCGGCTATCTCGAGCTGGCGGGCGGTGACCCTGCTCGATGGCGGGTGGTCGATGCCGGGCAAGCACCCGATCAGGTGGCGGAGTCAGTCTGGAGAGCGGTGGCCGACCTCTTCGGCTAAGACCCGCCAGCGACGACTATCGACCCACGACCCTGCTGCTTGGCCGTGTCGAGGGCCTGGTTCGCGGAACCGAGCAGGTCGGTGCCACTGGCGCCGGCTGCCGGGTAGATGGCCACGCCGACGCGAAGGCTGATCGGCTGCCCGTCCGCCTCGCGCCGGGCTACGGCATCGCGCACGCGCTTGCCGGCGACCTCGCCGCCGCCGCCCGGCGCGATCAGGCCGAACTCGTCGCGTCCGACTCGGGCGGCGGTGTCGACCAGCCGTACTTCGCCGGCCAGAGTCGCCGCCACGTGGCGCAGGACTTCATCACCGGCCGCGGCACCGGCTTCGTTGATCTTGGCGAAGCCGTCGATGTCGAATAGCAGCACGCTGAGCTGCGTCTGTTGGCGTGCGGCACGGGCGATCTCGAGCTCGAGCATGCGCTCGAAGGTTGTCTCGTTGGCGAGGCCTGTCACCGCATCGGTGCTCGCCAGCCGCCCGATCCAATCGGCCCGCTCGCGGAGCGCGTTCTGGAGGCGGGCCTGACGGACGGCCACGGCGCACAGATCGGCCAGCGCCGAGAGGGTGTTCTCGGGCCCGGAAAGATCGGGCGCGGCGCCGGCGAAAGCGGCTACCAGCACGCCCTCGGCATCCTCGTCGCCCGTTTCGTCGGCGGAGATGAGCGGCAAGCCGGCCAGGGTGGTGACACCGCCCTTGGGCAGGGCCGGCAGGACTCCATCGGATGGCGCAACCTCGGTCCGGCGCTGGCGTGCCACGCGGGCAACGAGCTGCTTCTGGTCGCCGGCTGCAACCGGACCCTGGCTGGTCAGCGCGGCCTGGTCGAAGCCGGCCTGTGCCGCTGGGACCAGGATCTCGGCGACGGGGTCGTACAGGTAGACGGCTGCTGCTGCCGCACCGGCAGCGCTGAGGACGTGCCCGCACAGCGCATCGAGCTTGGCATCCAGCTCGCTACCGCGCGCAACAATACGCGCCGCTTCGAGCAGGGTGAGCTGCGGGTCCCGCGCTGGCATCAGGCGGATGATAGTGCCGCCCGAGCGCTCTTATCCATCAGTTGGTTGCGATACCAGTGTCCTGTCCCAGAAACTCGAGGTACCGCGCCGGGTCAAGGTTGCCGCCGCTGAGCACCGCCACGGCCGGGCTCGCCGGCAGCTCATCGCGGCGAAACAACAGGCCCGCCAGCGATGTCGCGCCCGACGGTTCGAGGACAAGATGCGCCTCGTGGGCTGCGACCTGGAGCGCGGCCACTATCTCGTCCTCCGACACCACCACGACGCCGTCGAGGTAGCGCAGCAGGTGCGCGAAGGGGATGGGCGAGGGCGCCTCGCCACGCAGACCGTCGGCGATGGTGCTCGCCGTCTGCTCGGCAGGCCACGGCGTCAGCTCGCCGGCGGCCAACGAGTCGCGTGCATCGGCCGCGATGGCCGGCTCGACGCCGAAGACACGAGCCTCGGGCCGGAGCGCCTTGACGGCCGTGGCGACGCCCGCGCCGAGTCCACCGAGGCCGACCGGGACCAGCACCAGCGGCGCAGCCTCGATGTTCGCCGCCGCCAACTGTTCGATGACTTCGAGACCGATGGTGCCCTGGCCCGCCACCACGTGGCGGTGATTCGCGGAGGGGACCAGGATCATGCCGTCGTGCTCGGCGATCTCGTGAGCGCGCGCGACGCGTTCCTCGTTGTGCGGGCCGACGAAGACGATCTGGGTTCCATCGCGGCGCACGCCGGCAACCTTCGCCGCCGGCGCGTTGTTGGGCATCACCACCAGGGCGCGAATGCCCAGCATGCGCGCCGCGCGCGCGACGGCCTGGGCATGGTTGCCGCTGGAGTGCGTAACCACCCCGTGGGTGCGTTCCTGTGGCGACAGCTGGGCGAGCGTGTTGTAGGCGCCGCGAATCTTGAACGAGCCCGTGGGTTGCAGGCTCTCCGGCTTGACGAAGTCGCCGGCGCGGAACGGCAGCAGCGGCGTGCGCACGGCGATATGGCGTATACGTTCGGCCGCGGCGCGAATGTCGTCCAGCGATACCAGCGACACGGTCTCGTTGTCGGTCACGCCGCTATACTGCGCGCACCCGCACCCCACCGCTCGATCTTCGAGCCAGCCGTTGTCGGAGACGTCATCGCCCGTGAGCATCGGTAGCGCCACACCCGCCGAAACGACCGGTGAGGAACGTGCGCGCCGAAGGCTGTCCAAGGCCGACTCGCTGCGCCCCACATTCGGCTTCGACGATGTCTCGCTCGCGCCGGGGACCGAGACCCTTGATCCCGCCGATGTCGACACGACCGTCGAGTTCTGCGGACTCCGACTGGAGATCCCGATCCTCGCCGCGGCCATGGACGCGGTCGTCGATGCGCCGTTGGCCGGCGTGCTTCACCGGCTTGGCGGGCTCGCCGTCCTTAACCTGGAAGGCATCCAGACACGTTACCTCGATGTCTCCGACCTTCTGGCACGCCTCGCCGAGGCACCCGACGGCGAGGTCCACCGCCTGCTGGCCGAGGCCTACGCCGCGCCCATCTCCGACGAGCTCGTTGCGCTGCGCATCGCCGAGATTCACGCCGCCGGCTCGCCGGCGTTCGTCGCGGCAACGCCCGCGGCCGCCCGCCGCCTGGGGCCGCTCTGCGCCGAAGCCGGCGCGGATATATTCCTGGTTCAATCCCAGGTTTCCTCGGCACGCCACCTGGCGGCGGGCTACGAGCCGCTCGCTCTGGCCGACTTCACGGGCACCATGCCCATCCCGGTTGCGGTGGGCAACACGACCTCGTACCACGCCGCGCTGGAGCTGATGCGCCAGGGCGCGGCGGCGGTATTCGTGGGCGTTGGTCCCGGTGCGGCCTGTACCACCCGCGACGTGCTCGGCATTGGCGTGCCGCAGGTAACCGCGATCGCCGATGTCGCCGCGGCACGCGACGACTACTTCGACCAGACGGGCCGGTACGTGCCGGTGGTCGGTGACGGTGGCATGCGCCGCGGCGGCGAGCTGGCCAAGGCGATCGCCGCGGGTGCCGACGTGCTGATGCTCGGCTCGCCACTGGCGCGCGCCGCCGAGGCGCCCGGGCGAGGAGCCAACTGGGGAATGGCCGCGCCCTCGCCGACTCTGCCGCGTGGCACGCGTATCCGCGTGGGCACTTCCGGATCGCTCGAAAAGATCCTGCTCGGTCCGGCCGACGTGACCGACGGCACTCAGAACCTCATCGGTGCCCTGCGCCAGTCGATGGCCGCGCTCGGAGCAGCCGACATCCGCGCGATGCAGCAGGTCGAGATGGTCTACGCACCGGCCGTGGCGGTCGAAGGCAAGTCCTGGCAACGAGGCGCGGCCCGCTAGCCGGCCGGCACTCACCCGGGAACCGCCCGGCGAGGCCCGGACACTCGCCTTTCCACTGTCACTGAACAGAAGGCGGCCCAGGTGAGCCGCTGGCGCCGTCTTGCGGGCGCTGAGGCTGACTCGAACCCCGCCGCTGAGCGAACGCGCCCACCTGTCAACGAGACTTGCCCACCCGCAAGCGCCGGGTAGCGATGGTTAGCGAGCAAAAGGGGCTGATAAGCGAGCGATAAGCGGCGTCGTGTTCACTGTCAGTGGAATGTCGCCCTCGTCGCCCCGCCGCAAGTCGTCCGATGCTGCGTCGCGCTCGGCCAGCCGCCTGTTCGTGCTGGTCGGCGCACAGGTGCGTGACGAGCGGCTTCGTCGACGCTGGACACTACGCGAGCTTTCGGCGAGGTCACGACTGTCTGCCTCCGGCGTGCAGGCGATCGAGTCCGGCCAGGCTGGCTCGCTTGACTCGTACGCTCGGCTCGCGGCGGCCCTCGGCCTCACGCTGGAGATCGACCTCGCCGATCCGCGCCGGCGCCGACAGTCGACCAGTCGAGCGCGGGACACGGTGCACGCGGCGATGGGCGAGTTCGAAGCGCGACACCTCCGCCCGTTTCGCTTCGGCGCCGGTATCGACGAGCCCTACCAGCACTACCAATTCGCCGGGCGTGCCGACCTCGTGGTCTGGGAGCGGGATCGCGCGGCGCTGTTGCACATCGAGAATCGGACCCGCTTTCCGGATCTGCAGGACACGGCGGCCAGCTTCAATGCCAAGCGGGCGTATCTTGGCGAAGAGCTGGCCGCCCGGCTTGGGCTCCAGCACTGGAACAGCGAGACGCACGTCATGGTGGCGCTCTGGTCGGCGGAGGTCCTTCACTCGCTCCGGCTGCACGAAGCATCGTTCCGCGCGCTTTGCCCGGACCCGCCCCTGGCGTTTGCAAGCTGGTGGGCGGGTCGACCGCCCGAGTCAGGCAGGCGCAGCGAGCTCGTGGTGCTCGATCCGCTCGCAACCGGCCGCCAGCGGACCCTTATCTCGCTGGATGCTGCCCTCGGCGCGCGGCCGCGTCACCGCGACTACGCCCAGGCTGCCGCAAGGCTGCTGAGCGCCGCCAGTTTGCGCGATGCCGCGTGATCTGATCGGCGAGGAGCTCGCCCGGTGGGGGAAGGTCGCACTGCTCGAAACGACCGGGCGGATCAGCGGGCGCCCGGTACAGGCTGCCGTGGGCTACGTGGACCAGGACGACGGCAGCCTGCTCGTGGCCGCCGGTGACGAGTCGGCCGACTGGGCGCTCAACCTTCGCGCGCAGCCGCATTGCCACGCAACGATCGGCGAGCACACGGCGGCATACGAAGCCGCCGAGCTGGACGATGCACAGGGAGCCGCGGCCATCACCAGCCTGATCCTCAAGTACGGCACGCCGGCCGAGCGCCTGGGTCGCGGGCCCGCCTTCCGGCTGTTGCCCGTCGCCGGCTGATGCTCAACCAATCGGCTGGAAGATCTCCGTGCGGGACAAGATGCTCGCCAATCACGGCGGCACTGGACCGCTAGACTTCGATTCGAGCCGAGTGAGGAGCGATTGACCGAGGCAAGCCCCGAACCGACCAGGGAGCGCGGCAAGACCGTCCACGGTGAGGCGGCCAATGCCGGCCATCGTGTTCTGGCGCCCGACGATGCGGAAGTCGAGGCGTACCTCGAGGTCGCCCTCGATGCGCCCCCGCCCGCACGCGGCGCGCCGCTCGAGGCCGAGCAGGTGCGCGACACGGTCATCGTGCTCGACTTCGGGAGCCAGACGGCCCAGCTGATCGCGCGCCGCATCCGCGAGCTGAACGTGTATTCGGAGCTGTTGCCCTACGACACACCGTGGGAGGAGATTCAGCGCCGGCGGCCGAAGGCACTGATCCTCTCCGGTGGGCCAATGAGCGTCTACGAGGAAGGCTCGCCGCATCCCGACCCGCGGCTCTGGCAGGACCCCGGTGCACCGATGCTGGGCATCTGCTACGGCCTGCAGCTCATGGCTCATCACCTGGGCGGTGACGTGGTCCCTGCGACGAAACGCGAATACGGTCCCGCGATGGTCTCGATCACGACCGACGACAGCCTGTTCCGGGGCATAGGCCGTGAGCAGCCGGTATGGATGAGTCACGGGGACTCGATCGTCCAGCCACCGCCCGGTTTCCAGCCGCTGGCCCGGACTGACTCGACTCTCTTTGCCGGCCTGGCCGACACCGATCGGCGCCTGTACGGCATCCAGTTCCACCCGGAGGTCGTGCACACCCCGGCCGGCCGCGACATCCTGCGCAACTTCGTGCTCGACATTGCCGGCGCGCGGCCGACCTGGACCCCGGCCAGTTTCGTCGAGGCGACCGTCGCCGACATCCGGGCCACGGTGGGCGACGGCAAGGTGATCTGTGCCCTGTCGGGCGGCGTCGACTCCGCGGTCGCCGCAACCCTGGTGCACCGGGCCGTGGGCGATCAGTTGACGTGCATCTACGTCGATCACGGGCTGATGCGCAAACGGGAGTCCGAGCTGTTACGCGAGACGTTCGCGCAGAACCTGGGCATGAACCTCGTCATGGTCGACGCTCGTGATCGCTTCCTGCGACGGCTGATGGAGGTCGTCGATCCGGAGCAGAAGCGGCGCATCATCGGCGACGAGTTCATCCGGGTGTTCGAGGAAGAGGCGGCCGCCCTGGGCCAGATCGACTTCCTGACACAGGGCACGCTCTACCCCGACGTGATCGAGTCGACCGCGCCGGAGACGAAGGCGGCCCAGAAGATCAAGACCCATCACAACGTGGGCGGACTGCCTGATGACCTGCGCTTCCGGCTGATCGAGCCGTTGCGCTACCTGTTCAAGGACGAGGTGCGCCAGGTGGGCCTCGAGCTCGACCTGCCCGAGCAGATGGTCTTTCGCCAGCCTTTCCCCGGACCTGGGCTGGCCATCCGGATCATCGGCGCTGTGACTGCCGAACGGCTCGACACGTTGCGCGAGGCGGACTGGATCGTGCTCGACGAGATCAAGGCGGCGGGGCTGTACCGCAGCCTGTGGCAGTCGTTCGCCATCCTGACGCCCGTCCGCTCGGTCGGAGTCATGGGCGATGGCCGCACCTACGCCAACGTGGTCGCCGTTCGCGCGGTCACCAGCGAGGACGGGATGACCGCCGACTGGGCCAAGCTGCCGTACGAGGTACTTGGCCGGATTTCGAGCCGCATCGTGAACGAGGTGCCGGGCGTCAATCGGGTGGTCTACGACGTCAGCAGCAAGCCGCCCGCGACCATCGAGTGGGAGTGAGCGAAGCTCGCCTCGCCACACCCGGCCCGTCGTTCGTGCCCGAGGAGACGATCAGGCTCAGGTCCACGACGGACGAACCGATCCCGCGGGCGCGGGCAGGCATGTCGCAGCCGAGCGTGACAGATGACGGATGGTGGCTGACACACCTATGGGTCGCGGACGATGCGGGGGTGCTCGAGGCTACGGCCGTGCTACCTGCTGGCGGTCCGCCGCCGGGCCCGCCACTCGCGTCACTGGGCCCGCGTCTGGCCGGCGCGCTGGCGGGCCTGATCGCCGAAGAGGGCGGGCGGCAGCTGATCCGCCTGCGCATGTTGCCGGCGGCCGACGAGGGGCGCCCCTGGGAACGCCCGCTGCTGTGCATGCTGGCCGTCCGGTGGGACCCGGTGCGCGCGGAGGTCATGCCGCGGACCGAGCTCGCCCGAGAGCTGTTGCACGCATTCGTGATGGCCATCGAGGGCATCCACTGAGGCAACGCTAGACTCGAGGCCAAGTGGAACAGTCGCGAGCAGCAGCCGGGCGCGACCTGCGCACGCTGCCCGGGTCGGGTTGGCGCCGTGCGGTGTCCGCGGCCCTCGCAGTAGTCGTCAGCCAACCGCGATTGTGGCTGCTGGGAATGCTCGGCTTCCTGCTGCGAGGCGGCGTGCTGGTCCTGGTGCTACCCATCGCCGTCCTGCCCACCGAGGTCGAGGTGCGTCTGATCCTTGGCGCCAACCTGGGCACGAGCGGGCTGACGCCGGGCTTCTTCGTGCTCGCCGGTATAGCGGGAGCGTGCGCGGCGTTGCTGGCGCTGCTGGCGCTGCTCATGGTCGCCATCGCCGATGTCGCCTCCTTTGAGCAGCTGGTCACTGCCCCGCAGACGCTCGAGCAGCGAGGCTGGCGCGAGCCGATCGGGTTTACGGGCGCGCCGCGAAGGGGGCTTGTCTGGCGCGCGTACGGCGTTCAGCTGGTGACACTCCTGGCGCTCGTCGCGGCGGCGGTGCCCGTGGCCCTGGCCATCAATCAGGCGACCATCGACGAGTTGCTACGGCCGAGCTCCAACGCCCTGATCTATCAGCGCGTGCTGTTCGATGCACGCCAACCCCTGCTCCTGTTCGTGGTCGCCTTCGTGTTGATCGAAACCTTCTCCGCGGCGGCCGAACAGGAGCTCCTCGTCCGCGCCGCGGGACTGCGCGGTGCGTTGCCCGCGCCGGGTGGCGGGCGCGCGTTTCTCGCCGGAATCGCCCGCGCACTGGGCCGGCCGCTGCGGTCACCGGCCCCCACGCTTGCCGCTGCCGGAGCCGGTTGGCTCTTGTGGCTGGCCGTGGCGACCATCGTGGTCGGGTCGTTGGCCTTTACCTGGCCGCAGGTGGAGGCGACGTTCCTGGCCCTGCCCGTTGCCGGTGTGCCCGACGTGGTGCACCTGCTGGCATTGTTCGTGGTTGCGCTGGTGCTCGCGGCCGTATTCGTCCTGGGCCTGCTGCTGTTCGGTGTCGTGTCCGCCGTGCGTGCCGCCCTGTGGACGGTCGCCGGACTCCGCTAGGCACGGGGTGCCTTTGCTACACTCGCGCCGCCCCGGCCGTGCCGGGCAGCACGTATGAGGCGCGCTCTCGATGATTGACCAGCTGCTTCAAGCGCTGGGCACCGAAATCGGCAAGTTCTTCGACTCGCCGGTCGTCCGCCTGGCGGTACAGGCCATCGCCGTGTACGCCGTGCTGCTTTGGGCGGCAACCGCCTACTGGGCGTACCGCGACCTGCAGACGCGAACGACCAATCCGGTCGCGCCCTACATGGCCGCGGCACTCATCATCCTCTTCACGCCCGTCTTCTTCATCTTCGGCGTGGTCGTATATCGCATCCTGCGGCCGTCGGAGACGGTCGCCGAGGCCAATGAACGGGCGCTGGCTGAGGAGGCGATGCTGACGGACATCGAGGCCCAGCCGCACTGCGCCAACTGCGGACGGCAGGTCGACGAGGACTGGATCATCTGCCCAACCTGCCGCAACCGGCTGCGTCGCGTCTGTCCCAACTGCAGCCGGCTGGTGGAACTCGACTGGTCGCTGTGCGCCTGGTGCGGCAAGGACTTTGACCGGCCGGAGCTGCTGCAGGAAGTCGCCGTGCCCCCGCCGGTGGGCCGTCCCGCCGAGGGCGAGAGCCCCACGGGCGAGAGCCCCACGGGCGAGACCGGATCGCAGCCCATGCCCGCGATTTCCCCGAGCTCGATCGACAGCCGCATCACCGAGCGGAGCCCGCGCCCGGCCGTCGGCGACCATTGAGCGCCAGTCCGGAGCGCGAGCCGGACAGGATCTTCACGCTCGAAGGACGGCCCGCGGCGGGCCTGTACGTGCTCGGTTGGGTACTCGCCCTGGCAGGACTCGGGCTGCTGCTGGTGTCATTCGAGGTCGGTGGCGCGGTCCATGGCGTGTTGCTGATGGCCTCGCTGCTGCTGGTTGGCGCGGGCCTGTCGTCGGCCGCCGGCTACCAGGTCATCGCCCGGCGCCGCCGCCCCGCGGCGGCCTACCACGGGCCGTCGCCGCTCATCCTCTTTGCGCTGCAAATCGTCGTGATCACCATCTTGGGGGTGGTGCTGCTGGTGGTGAAGGCGCCATCACCAGTCGACGATGCAGCCGGTTTCCTGCTCTACGCATGCCTCGAGGTCGCCGGCTACCTGCTCATCGTCTGGCTGTTCGTTATTCGCACGGGTGCCCTGGCGTGGCGCGACCTGGGCATTCCCCGGCTTGGGCCCGCGCGACTGCTGGCCGATGTTGCGAACGGCTTCGGGCTGATGCTCGTGGTGGCCATCGCCTCCATCATGTGGACGGCTGTGCTGGTGCTGTTGCTCGGAACGGTGCCGCCGAGCGTCCTGCCGAGTACCCAGACGGGGGTCAGCCTGGCGTTCATCGCGCTCGCCGCCGGCCTGATCGTGCCCATCGGGGAGGAGGCCTTCTTTCGCGGCTACGCGCTGACCGCCTGGTGGCGCGACCTGGGCCCGCGCTCAGCGCTCATCCGATCGACGGTCTTCTTCGCGCTCGTCCATGCGCTCAACATCAGCGTCGCGCCGGGTGATGCCCTGACCGGCCTTAAGCAGGCCGTCATCGAGGTGCTGGTCATCGGCCCGGTGGGCCTGGCGCTCGGCTGGCTGTTCCTGAAGCGCGGCCTTATCGCGTCGATCGCGGGACACGCAACGTTCAACCTGTTCGGCATCCTGCTCACAGCACTGGCACCGTCGGTGTTGCTGCTCCACTGACCTGCCACCGATAAGTCACCGATTAGCGCCGGGCAACCGGCCGATAAGCACCCCCCGACTACCATCGCTGCCGCTCCCGGGCTCGGACGGCGGGGAAATCGGCGGGCTCCGTTGTCCGGACCCGGGGGCAACCACTCACCCTTCGGGCGCCGAGGACGACCATGAACACGCGATCCGTGCGCGAGCTTGCCGTCACCGAGCGGCCGCGCGAACGACTGGCGGCATACGGTCCGGCAGCGCTGAGTGCCTCCGAACTCCTCAGCGTCCTGTGGGCGAGTGGCGGTGCGGGTAGCTCGTCCGTAGACCTCGCGACCGAAGTGTTGGCGCAGCACGGCAGTCTCGCGGCACTGGCTCGTGCAGACCTGCTCGAACTGACTGCCCTGCCGGGTATCGGACCGGCGCGCGGCGCGCAGTTGCTCGCAGCTTTCGAGATCGGACGCCGCTCCGTGCTGGGGGCCACCGGTGCGCGCTGGACGATCCGCGCGCCGCGCGACGTGGCCGAGCGCCTGATGCCGGAGATGGGGCGCCTCGAACGCGAAGAGCTGCGCGTGCTGCTGCTCAATGCCAAGAACTCCGTGCTGCG
Organism: uncultured Anaerolineaceae bacterium; assembly: GCA_964610835.1. Classification (GTDB taxonomy): domain Bacteria; phylum Chloroflexota; class Limnocylindria; order Limnocylindrales; family CSP1-4; genus JALYGJ01. The sequence continues at coordinate 11,235 of CAZSWK010000027.1, forward strand.
CCAGGCAACCGTCTATCAGGGCAACGTGTCGTCTGCCCTGGTGCGCGTCGCCGAGCTTTTTCGCGATGCGGTGCGCAGCCACGCGGCGGGCATCATCGTGGTCCACAACCATCCGTCAGGTGACCCGCAACCATCTCCCGACGACCTGCACCTGACCGCCGAGGTGATTGCCGCTGGCCGGCTGCTGGACATCCCGCTGCTCGACCATGTCATCGTCGCCACCGACGGGTACGTCAGTTTGCGCGACCGTGGGCTTGACTTCGACCCACCGCGACGCTGACGCGACTGCTGCAGGTCGTCGAGCGGACCGCCTGCCCGCGGGCACTCGCTGAGGGCCGTTGCGCCGGGGCCGGTATACACTGCAGCACGCTTCGGCCGCGGGCTCCCCGCCCCAGCGCCAGGCACCCAATCCAGCAGGACAACGAGGAACCCGCCGACTCATGCTCGACGCCTTTCTGGGACTCTTCTCGCGTGACATCGGCATCGACCTGGGCACGGCAAACACGCTCGTTCACGTGCGCGGCCGGGGCATCGTCATCAGCGAGCCGTCGGTGGTCGCCATCGAGGCACGCAGCAAGCGGGTGCTGGCGATTGGCGCGGAGGCGAAGCGCATGCTCGGCCGGACGCCGGCCAACATCATTGCCATCCGTCCCCTGCGCGACGGCGTGATCAGCGACTTCGACGTGACCGAGCAGATGCTCAAGTACTTCGTGCGGCGGGTGCACGAGCGCGTGGGGCTGATACCCCGCCCGCGCATGATCATCGGCATCCCGAGTGGCGTGACCGAGGTCGAGAAGCGAGCCGTCCGCGACGCGGCGCTCAACGCCGGCGCACGCTGGGCGCGGTTGATCGAAGAGCCCATGGCCGCGGCGATCGGAGCCGGACTGCCGGTGGGCGAGCCGTCGGGCAGTCTGATCGTCGACATCGGTGGCGGGACGACCGAGGTGGCCGTCATCAGCCTGGGCGGCATCGTGGTCAGCCGTAGCCTGCGCATCGGCGGCGACGAGCTGGACGAGGACATCATTGCCTACGGCCGTCGCGAGTACAACATGCTGCTCGGCGAGCGCACGGCGGAGGACATCAAGATCGCCATCGGGTCGGCCTACCCGGGTGACTACGACGATCAGCGCGTCGTGCTGCGCGGACGCGACCTGCTTACCGGGCTGCCGCGTGCGGTCGAGATCACCGCCGAGCAGGTGCGCGAGGGCATCGAGGGGTCGGTCCAGCAGATCGTCGACACGATCAAGGACACCATCGAGGAAACGCCACCCGAGCTTGTTGCCGACATCATGGACCAGGGCATCGTGCTCGCCGGTGGTGGCGCGCTGCTGCAGGGTCTCGATCGGCGAGTTTCCGAGGCAACCCAGATGCCGGCCCACGTGGCCGACGATCCCCTCACCTGTGTGGCGCGCGGAACCGGCCGTGCGCTCGAGGAGCTCGATGTGATGGAACGGACACTGGTCGCGGAGACGTACTCGCAGGCGCCGCGCTAGGCGCACCTTCAGCGACGTGCTTGCCAGCCCATCGGCCCGCCGGCACCTGATCACCTACGTGGCGCTGCTCGCCGTGAGCCTGCTGTTGCTCGCAGCAAGCGGATCCGGACCGGTCACCGAGTTGCGCAAGGGCGTTGGCTTCGCGCTGTCGCCCCTTCAGAACTCGCTGCGCCAGGCTACCCGCAGCGCGAGCTCCATCCTCTCCACGTTCAGTGATATTGACCAACTGCGCCAGCAGAACGCGGCCCTCAATGCGCAGGTAGCCGAACTTCAGGCGCGTAACCAGCAGCTACAGGCGATGGCCGCGCAGAACCAGCAGCTGACCGAGCTGCTGAACGTCCGCTCCTCGCTCTCCTACGACAGCGTCGCGGCGGAGGTCGCCAGCCGGCGCATCAGCGAGCAGGAGCGCGTGATAACCCTGGACCACGGTACCGATGTCGGCATCGCAGTCAATGACCCGGTGCTGGGAGCCGGCGGAGCTTTGGTGGGCCAGGTGGTCGAGGTGGGCAGCAACTACAGCCAGGCCCTGCTGATCAGCGATTCGCGCATGTACGTTGCGGGTCTGCTGGAGACCAGTCGTGCCGTCGGAGACATCGAGGGCCAGTCGGAGCGTCCGCTGGTGATGACCAACATCCCCGCGACGGACGTCGTCAATCTGGGCGAGACGGTGGTGACCGCGGGAATCGAGCTTGACCAGGGCATTCGCTCGCCATATCCCAAGGGCCTGCTGATCGGCACCGTCGTCGAGGTCCACCGCGCCCCCGATCAACTCTTCCAGACGGCACTCATCACTCCGGCCGTGCCGCTCGACGAGCTCGAGTACGTATTGGTGATCACCAACTACGGTGGCGGTCTGCCGGCGCTGTCGCCGGCACCCAGCGACTCGCCGCTGCCGTAGCGCCCGCTATGGGCGATCCGGCGCCCAGCCGGGAATGAGCAGCTCCATTCCGGGCTGGATGCGGTTGGGGTGCTTGATGTCATTCAGCGCCAGGATGTCGCCCACGGTGATGCCGTACAGGTTGGCGATGTACGTCAGCGACTCACCCTGCTGGACGACGTGGATCAACGGTGTCGGTTCGGGCGTGACGGTTGGCGGGGCCGTGGGCGTGAAGCGCGGCTGCGGCAGCGACTCGGTCGGCGACGGGGTCGCGGTCGGCGACGGGGTCGCCGTCGGAGGCAGCGTCGGTGTCGGCGTCAGCAACGCTGCCGGCGGTGGAACAGCGCGCATGTTGGCCACGACGTAGGCGGTCAGCAGTCCGCCCGCCACGGCGAGCGTCAATATCACGGCCGTGCCGAGAACCCACGGCAGGGCCGTCCGGGCGCTGGAGTGGCGCGGCGGGTTGGGAGACGTTGCTGGGTCCGGCGTCGGCCCCGCCTCCTGCTTCTGCTCGTGCTCGTTCACGTCCGGGTCAGGCACCGCAGCAGAGTAACGGGAGACCGGCCGTCGCGCCGCGTCAGGCGCGGATTGCCGCCTCAACCGGTCGCGACCACACCCCACCACCATCAGCGTGGCACTTCGGTGCACGGAATGGTGGGACCTTCACCGTATGGCGGCGTTACTCTCTTCGGAAGAGCCTGTGCGAGTCACAGGTGCGTCTTTCCGGGCGTGCCCCAGCTGAACCGGAAGGAAGAGGGAATGCACTCATCAAGGGTCGCCGCCGTGCCGGCCACCACTTGGCCGCGTGATCTTGTCGTGCCCGGCGTCCGGCGCACGCGCGTGGCGGTCTTCCTCATGTGCGCGCTCTTCCTGGCCGTCCTGCTGCCCAACGCGACGGCGCACGCAGCCGTAACCACGACCGGGTCTGCAGCGCAGTCGGCGACTGCGACGGTCGCGGCGCCACTCAAGGTGGTGATCATCGTCGGGCCGGCGGGCAGCCTGACCGACTCGGACCTGTCCAACGCTGAGTCACTGGCCCAGGAGGCCGAGTCATACGGCATGGACGTCCGGCGCGTCTTCTACCCCAACGCGACGTGGGACAACGTGATGGCCAACATCCAGGGCGCCAACCTGGTGGTCGACATGGGCCACGGCTACGGCTGGCCGAGTCCCTATCCGTATCACTACGAGAACCAGGAAGACGGCATCGGCCTGCAGAACCCGAACTACGCCCCGAGCAAGAGCAAGACGAAGTACTACGGTGGCAACCTGATCCGCGATAACTGGGTGCTGGCACCCGACGCCATCGTGGTGCTCAACCACATGTGCTACACGGCCGGCAACGGCGAGCCGGGCATGGCCCTTCCCGGCTGGGACGTCGCCGTCCAGCGGGTCGACAACTATGCCGCGGCCTTCCTGGCGGTGGGTGCGGGAGCGGTCTTCGCCTACAGCGGCCAGTCCTTCAACAAGGGTTTGCGCCAGCTGATGACGACCAACGACACGATCTCGGACATCTTCACCACGCCGGGCTCGAAGCCCAATGGGTACCTGGGTTACGTGGGCGCCGACGCCCGCCAGTTCGATTCGGTGCGCATGCCCGGCAACACCAACTTCCTCGATCGTGATCCCAAAAAGGGCTTCGTGCGCGCCGTGACCGGCAACCTGTCGATGACCGCCAGCGACTGGGCGCAGGGCGCACCCACCCAGAGCGGCGACCCGCCGGTGCTGTCGGACTTTTCGGCCAGCGGTGGACCGGACGTGGGACCTGCCGGGAGCAGCTCGCTACCTGTCTTCACGCCCAACGGCGACGGCAACAGCGACACGCTTGACATGACCTACACGGTCGACCGCGAGGCCTTCGTCGATTTGACCGTGACCGACGGCTCGGGCGCCGTCGTGCGCTCGATCTCGAGCTGGTCGGCGGGCGGAGACGGCACCGCGACATGGGACGGCAAGAACGACAACGGCGTCTATGTCAACGACGGCAAGTACACGATCACGGCCACGCCGCGTGACAGGGCCGGCAACACGGGCGATCCGGAGTCCCTGCAGGCGCGGGTTCTGACATCGATGAGCGCGCCTTCAGCCAGTCCCGATTTCTTCTATCCGTCGGACGGCGACAACCTGGCCCAGACGACGACGTTCTCGGTCACGCTCGACCAGGCGGCGACGTTCTGGTGGAAGATTGCCGATGGCGAGGGCAACGTCGTCGCGACGAACGTGAATGGCGTCGCGACCGACCCGGGCACCATGACCTGGCAGTGGGATGGCCGTGACAAGAACGGCCAGTACGTGCCCGACGGCACCTATTACAGCGTCACGACCGCCGAGACCAGCGCGGGCACCTACTACAACAGCGTGCCGGTGGTGATCTCGGCCTTCCAGGCGTTCGCCAATAAGCAGTCACCCTTCACCCGCGGCACGCATGCCAAGTTCTTCGTCTACGCCGCCGAGCCGATGGGCGGCCGCGTGAAGCTGCGCCTGTACCTGCCCGGCCTGTCGCCCAAGACGTACCGCATGTACAAGAAGTCGGGCTACTACTACGTCAAGGTCGGCTTCAACGCCGGCGCGGGGACGGGTCCGTTCGCGATCCGGGCCTTTGGGCGCGACGCCAACGGACAGAAGCAGTGGACCGACTTCACGTACGAGCTCCAATAGTCCGACTGCCACCTGGCGCCTGACGCGCGGGCGCCACCCGCCATTGCACCGGTCGCTGCCGTCGAGGCACTAGACTGCGGCAGCCATGACCGCCCCAGGGGTCACCTCAGTAACGGCGCGCCCGGAAACGCCCGACTACTCGGCCGTGTGGGTGGTGCTGCCCACCTACAACGAGATCGACAACCTGGGCTCGATCGCGCCGGCCGTGCTCGACGCGTTACCCGGTTCGCGAATGCTGATCGTCGACGACAACTCGCCCGACGGCACGGGCAAGGTTGCCGACGACCTGGCCGCCGCCGAGCCGCGCATCGACGTGCTCCACCGTCCCCAGAAGGAGGGCCTCGGCAAGGCGTACATCCAGGGCTTTCAGCAGGCGCTGGCAGCCGGCGCCCAGGTGGTCATCCAGATGGACGCCGACTGGTCACACGACCCCGCGTACCTGCCCAAGCTCGTTGGCGCTCTCGAGAATGACGCGCCCGGCCATCCCGGTGAGAAGCCGGTGATGGTCATCGGCTCGCGCTACGTGAAGGGCGGCGGCGTCGTCGGCTGGGGCCCGGTGCGCAAGTTGATCTCGCGCGGCGGCTCGCTGTTCGCGCGCACCGTGTTGCGCCTCACGCTGCACGACCTGACCGGTGGCTTCAAAGCCTACCGACGCTCAACCCTTGAGCTGCTCCCGTTTGCTGAGATCCATTCGGGCGGCTACGTCTTCCAGATCGAGACGACGTTCCTGGGCACCCGTCGTGGCGAGAGGGCGGTCGAGATCCCGATCGTGTTCGTCGACCGGCAGAAGGGCAAGAGCAAGATGTCGCGGCGCATCGTGCTGGAGGCCTTCATCGTCGTGCTCCAGCTGCGCTGGGAGGAGTTGCGCGGCCGCCTCCCCGGCTCCCGGTCCCAGTAAGCCGGCGCAGGCAATGGCCCGACTCGCCGCCAGCCAGGAGGAATCGCCCGTTGTGCATGGGCAGCGCGTGGTGATCGACGTGCGGCCGCTGCAGGAGCCTGACCGCTGGCCGCTGACCGCCGAGTACCTGGAACTACTGCTCGGTGCCTGCGCCGCAGAGCCACTCGAGGGCGAGTCGTTCGTCTTCATCACGCGCGCAATGCGGCCAGACCCCGGCCGCGCCCTGGCAGCCGCGGGCCTGCCGGTCAGCGACCGGCGAATCCTGCCGCCTACCAGCCGGGTCTTCCGTTCCGCCGGCCTCACGCTCGACTCGTTCCTGCTGCGTGGCGCCGAGCTGCGTACCAACGCCGGACTCGGCCAGCCGGCGGCCGTCTTCCACACCGCCGGGGGAGCGGTGCCGCTCGGCTCGCGCCTGCCCGTCGTGGCGACGCTGCTCGACATGGCTGCCTGGGAGCTGCCGGAGATCTATGCCGCCAGCCCCGCGGCGCGCTTCGGCCATCGCCTGCGCGCGCGGGTGCTTCACGATGCGGCGCGCGTGTTTGTCTGCTCTCGAGCCACGGCCGAGAGTGCGCGCCGCCGCCTGCACCTGCCGGCAGAGCGCATCGCCATCGTTCCGCTCGCGCCGCACGCGGCTTTTCGCCAATTCCTGTCCGACGAAGGCGACGCCGCGGGTGCGCGTGCCGCGCTCGGCCTGCCTGCGCGTTACCTGGCCTTTGCCGGCCGCTACGACGCGCGCAAGGACACGGCCACGTTGTTCGGGGCTCTGGCCAGCATGCGCTCATCGCCCGAGCCGCCGGTGCTGGTCTTTGCCAGTCTCGACGCCGACCCGGCGGAGCGTGCCCTGGTCGAGCGCGCGGCGGAGCGGGCGCAGGCGGCCAACGTGGTGCGCGTCGTTGATGCGGCTGATCCCGCAACGCGCGCGGCGGTCATCGCGGGCGCCGACGCGTTCGTCTACCCGGCTCTCTCGGAGGCCACGGCACTGCCCGTCATCGAGGCGCTCAGCTTGGGCGTGCCGGTCATTGCCTCGCGCGCCGGCGCGCTGCCCGAGACGGTGGGTAGTGCCGGTATCGTGGTCGAGCCACGCGACGTCAAGCGACTGGCAGCAGCCATAGAGGCCATGTGGGCGTCGGGTGCGTTGGCCGAGCAGCTGCATCGTCGCGCGCGACGGCGCGCGGAGAGCAACAGGCGAACGTGGGCCGACGTGGCGCGCGAGACGCGAGCGGTCTACGCGAGCGCGACGAATGGCTCGCTGGCACGGCCGCCGGCCGGGTCCCTGTAGCACGATCGGTCCCTTAGCGCTAGGCTGGAGCGCCCACCAAATGGAGCGTCGCACGCGACGCGGGAGCAACCTGTGGCCGACGAAAAGCAAGTCAAACAGCAGAAGAAGTCGCTCTCCGTCGACGACTCGGATGCGCCGGTACAGCTCGACGAACCCGCCTCCGGCATGGACGCCAACGGCGATCTCCGTGCGCCGTCCGTGTCCATCAGTCAAGGCGGCGCGCGTGACGTGTACGCGGAACAGGTCGCGATCAGCCAGGGCGGCGCGGGCCGCGTGCGCGCCGACAGCGTGTCGGTGTCGCTGGGCGGCATCGCCGTCGCGCGCGCGGACAGCCTGACCATCCAGGAAGGCGGCGCGGCATTGGCGGTGGGTGCCGGCAGTGTCACTGTCGAGCGCGGAGGCAGAGCCTTGCTGGTGCTTGCCCGGTCGGCCAGTGGCGACGCGCGCGTATTGGACATCCGGACCGCCCTCGCCATTGGCGCCGGGCTGGGTATCTTTCTGCGGCTGCTGCGGCGCCGCTGAGGATCGCGCACACCTTTCCCGCTTGACTACCGCCGTCACACGTAGCCTGGGTATCAGATGAGCATCCGTTCTCGCCGCGCCACCCCCTCGCGCCGCAGCCGTCTCGCTCGACTGTTCGAGGATGAGGCGCGCCAGCAACTGGCCGTCACGATCGGGTTCATCCTGACCATCGTGGCCGTGCTGCTGATCCTGTTCGGCGCCCTTGGTCTGGCCTGGTACAACGACAACCTCCGGCCCCTGGCCAACGTCGCCGGCATCGACATCGGGCCGCCCCAACTGCGGTCCTACGTTTCGTTCGAGGGCTGGCTTCTGAAGCGCGACCAGGACCAGCTGACGCAGGCCCAGATCAACGGTGCGGTCGATGCGACGACCTTCTCGGCCCTGTCGCAGCAGATCAGCACCGAGACGCAGAACCTGGCCAGCAACGCTGTAAGCCAGATGGTGGACCTCGTCTACCAATCCCGGCTGGCGTCGGATCAGGGCATCGCCGTAACGAGCCAGGACATCGACCAGCGTCTGCTCGAGGATGCGTCATCGGCTGAGCAGCGGCACGTGCTGGCCATTTTCGTTGCGCCGCAGGCTGCCGACCCGACCACGGGTCCAACCATCGAGGAACAGAAGGCCGCGCTCAACAAGGCGCAGGCGGCGCTCGCCGCGCTGAACTCGGGCCAAACGTTCGCCTCGGTCGCGGCGGAGTACAGCACGGACCCGAGCGCCAAGAAGGGCGGCGACTACGGCGTCGTGTACAAGGGCCTGGTAACCGATGCCAACTGGGGCAACGCGCTGTTCAAGCTACCCCAGGGCGGCACCACCGGAATAATCCTCGGCGCCGATGGCGTGTACAGGATCGGACGTGTGACGGAGATCACTCCCGGCACAGAGGTGTCCGGCGCTCGCCAGGACCTGTTCAACGTCGTTTCCGAGCAGGACGCGCGGCAGCTGATCGGCTACCAGCTCGGTGCTGAACGGCTGCAGGACAAGATCGTTTCCGACGCCCTGGCGAAGACGCCCGAGCAGGTGCACCTGGGCGAGATCTACATCGACGGAGTGAACACGGGCGACCCAACCGAGTCCGCCGGCGAGATCCACTACAGCGAAATCGTGTTCGCACCGAACCACGACATGGCCAACGCGCCCAGCCTGGCGGCCGACGACCCAGCCTGGCACACGGCGCTGCAGGATGCCGACACCGCGCTGGCGCAGCTGAAGACCACGGCCGCGGCCGACCTCGAGTCGACCTTCAGCCAGCTGGCCAGCGAACTCAGCGACGACCCGACCAAGTCGCAGGGCGGTGACGTGGGCTGGATGAACAAGGACCTGGCGCCGGCCGCGATCTCGAACGCACTGTGGGGCAGTGACCACCAGAAGGACGACATCATCGGTCCCGTCCGCAGCGACGAGGGCTACTACCTCCTGCTGTTCCAGGCGAAGCGCGCGGCGCTCGCCGACCGCATCAAGGCGGTCCAGGATGCGCTGGCCCAGCCGGGCGCCGACTTTGCGACGGTCTCCAACCAGCTGGACGAGTCCACCAACAGGCTGCCCGACGGCGATCTCGGCTGGTGGTACAAGGACGAGCTGCTTCAGCAGACGGGAGACTCGACGTTCGTCGATGCCATCTTCGCGCTCAAGGTGGGGCAGGTCTCCGATCCTCTTCAGTTCGGCAATGGTCAGTACTTCATCAAGGTATTGGAGCGGGCCCCGCGTGCCTACGATCCCGACCAGGCGGCCGGCGTGCGTGCCACTGCTTTCAGCACCTGGTACCAGAGCCAGCTGAGCACGGCCGAGAACACGGGCAGCGTGTCGATCGCGGGCCAGACGCCGATCCCCACCCTGATTCCGGGCAGCGACCAGGTCTCGCCGTCGCCATCGCCGTAGCCTGTAGCCTGAAAAAGTGCAGCAACTGATCACCGACGTCGAGACCCGCTTCGGTTTCTCGGCCGGCGACGGATTGCAGATCCTGACGCCCGACGCCCTGGTGCGGCGGCCGTTCGATCCCGCGATGGCCGTGCTCCTGCTGCCCGTGCCGCCGTCGCGGCAGTCCAGATCGGCGGGTGATGACTTCGACCCCGGTCCGCTGCCCGGTCGCGCCGCCCACGGAACGGACGCGGCAACGATGCTGCGCGGCATGTACCCGCCCGAGGCCGTGCTTCACGGCCTCGACGGTGCTGGTGACGTGACCGTGGCCGACGTGACGGCGGACGATCTCGCGGCAGGCGCGCACTTCCTCGCGGCAATTCCTGCCCTGGCCGACACTGCCAGTCCGCACGGCCTGCCCTGGCTGGTGGCGCGCCTGCGCGCACCCGATGGCTGCCCGTGGGACCGCGAGCAGGATCACCTGTCGCTGCGCAAGTTCCTGCTCGAGGAGACGTACGAGGTTTACGACGCGCTCGAGCACGGCTCCACGCCTGAGCTGGCCGAAGAGCTGGGCGACCTGCTGCTGCAGATCGTGCTGCACGCGCAGTACGCGGCGGAGGACGGAGCGTTCGACATGTCCGACGTCTACCGCGAGGTGATGGCCAAGATCATCCGCCGCCACCCCCATGTCTTTGGCGACACCGTGGCCAATTCGGCGGCCGACGTGATCCGCAACTGGGAGCAGATCAAGGCCGCGGAGCGAGCGGCGAACGGCACGAACGGCAGAGAGCCGCGGGCAGAAGACGGCATGCCGGCCGCATTTGCCGGACTGTCGCGTTCACTGCCCGCGCTCGCTTATGCCCAGGAGATGCAGGAACGTGCCGCGTCGCTGGGCTACGACTGGCCGTCGGTCGAGGGTGTTCTCGACAAGGTGACCGAGGAGGCGCGCGAGATCGTCGAGGCGCCGGACGCGCACGAGCGACGGATGGAATTCGGCGACCTGCTGATGGTGCTCGTCAATCTCGGCCGCAAGCTGGATATCGATGCCGAGTCGGCATTGCGCGGCGCGAGCGCCAAGTTTGCCGCGCGCTTCGCACACGTCGAACGGCTTGCCGCGGAACGGCAGGTCGAGCTGCGCTCAATGACGTTTGAGGAGCTTGATGAACTGTGGGACGAGGCAAAGGTGGTGACCAATGAGTCTGGGCGGTAGCCGCTATCGCGGCGACGGGCGCACGCCCGGCCAGCTGCGCCCGGTGCGCTTCACGCTCGATGCCCAGAAGTGGGCCGAGGGCTCGTGCATCGTGGAGATGGGCGACACACGCGTGCTGTGCGCAGCGAGCGTGGAGGACCGCGTGCCGCCGCACCTGCGCGGCAAGGGCGTGGGCTGGGTGACGGCCGAGTACTCGATGCTGCCGCGCGCCACCGCGGAGCGGAGTCAGCGCGAGGTGTCGAAGGGTCGCCAGGGCGGCCGGACGATGGAGATCCAGCGGCTGATCGGCCGTTCGCTGCGCGGCGTGGTCGACACGACGAAGATCGGCGATCGCACGGTTACCGTCGACTGCGACGTCCTGCAGGCCGACGGCGGCACGCGTACCGCGTCGATCACCGGCGGTTACGTGGCGCTGGTCATGGCGCTGCACAAGATCGGTGCGGCACACGCGATCGATGGCCAGATCGCGGCGATCAGCGTGGGCATCGTCGACGGCACGGCGCTGCTCGACCTCGATTATTCGGAGGATTCCCGCGCCGAGGTTGACTTCAACGTGGTCGGCACGGACAAGGGCACGTTCGTCGAGCTGCAGGGCACGGCGGAGGGCAAGCCGTTCGATCGGGCGCAGATGGAGCGCCTGCTCGAGCTGGCCGACTCGGGCCTGCAGCACCTGTTCAAGTACCAGCGCACGGTGCTTGGCCAGGAATGACCGACGCCCAATGAGCGGCGAGCCGCGCCGCTTGCTGGTGGCGACCGGCTCGCGCCACAAGTTGCGGGAACTCGTCGAGTTGCTCGACCTGCCCCGGACGCAACTGCTGTCGCTGTCGGACGTGGACCTGACCGACTCGGCCAACGAAACCGGGCCGACCTTCGAGGCCAACGCCACCATCAAGGCGCTTCACTACGCCCGCCTGTCGGGCCTGCCCACGCTCGCCGATGATTCCGGCCTGGAGGTCGACGCACTGGGCGGCCGACCCGGCGTGCGGACCCGTCGCTACGCCGGGCCGCAGGCGACCGACGAGCAGAACAACGCCAAGCTGCTGGCCGAGCTGGCGCCCTTTGTGCATCCGGCCGAACGCACGGCGCGCTACCGCTGCGTGCTCGTCCTGGCCCACGACGGCGAGGTGCTCGACACGACAAAGGGAACTTTCGAAGGACGTATTGCCGACGCGCCGCAGGGCAGCAACGGTTTCGGCTATGACCCCATCTTCGAGCCACTCACCGAGCCGGCGGGCGGGCGCACCGTGGGCCAGATGAGCGCGACCGAGAAGAACGCGCTGTCACACCGGGCGCAGGCCGCCCGCGCCATGCGTGGGCACCTCGTCGCACGCGGCTTCTGAAAGCAAGCAGGTGAGCAGCAACAGCAGCATGGGCCGGTCGGCCCGGGAATGGCGCGCAGTCGCCTAGCGGACCTGCTCGGCGGCCCGCGTGATCCGCTCGACGGTGGCCAGCGACGGAGGCTCCATTGCGCACGTCACCTCAGTAACGCCCTCCTCGCGCCACTTGGCCAGCCCGTCCGCGATCTGGTCAACATCGCCACACAGCTGCTTGTCGTCGTTCGGCTGGCTGGTCTTGTCGGTGATGATCAACCCGGCGCTGACCTCGATTGTGGCCGGGTCGCGGTCGATCGCCTCGCATGCGTGCACCAGGCTGGCGAGCTCGGCGTGGAACTTGTCGGTCGGCAGCCCGTACCAGACGCTGTTCCAGCGATCGGCCCACTTGGCTGTCAGCTGCATCATGCGTGGCTTCCTGCCGGCGAGCAGGATCGGCGGGCCCTTCGGTCGTGGACCACGGGGCCGCAAGCCAGCGTGTCCTTCGAGCAGCTCGCCCCGGTAGTCTGCCGTGCCGTCTCTGAGCAGTGGCACCACGATCTCGAGGGTCTCCTCGAGGTAGCTGACGCGACGTTCGAAGTTGAAGGCAAAGGCGTCGAACTCGGGTTGATGCCAGCCGGCGCCCAGTCCCAGGATGAACCGGCCGCCGCTGATCTCGTCGAGCGTGTTGGCCAGCCAGGCGAGCATGCCCGGGTTGCGGAACGGCGCGCAGAACACCAGTGGGCCGACCTCGGCGCGCGAGGTTGCGTCGGCCAGGGCACCGAGCATGGCCGTCGACTCCCACGCTCCGACCGGCGGCTCGCCATCCGGGGGCCGATAGAAGATGTGGTCGGCGACGTAGATCGAGTCCGCGCCGCCGTTCTCCGCGGCGACGGCGAGCTCGCGCATGAACTGGTAGGTCGTGGCCTGGGTCTCCGACTCACGCTCGCTGATCGGCAGACAGATCCCAACTCTCATGCGCGGAGGTTATCCGGCGGTGCGCGGTGGCGCCTCGGGGATCTCCGGCCGTCGCTTGGCGTGGGGAGCTGCGGCAACGGGCGCCGGATCGTGATGCCGGCGCAGGCGCAGCAGGTCGAGCACCAGGTCGCGTTTCATGAGCTGGATCGCCTTGGCCGGGTCGACGCCCTTGGGGCAGACCTGCGAGCACTCGCCGGCGAAGTGGCAGCGCCAGGGCCCGCACTCGCTCGAAAGTGTGTCCCGGCGCGATGCGAAGCCGTCGTCGCGCGAGTCGTTGTCGTAACGATGTGCCTGGGCGAGGGGCATCGGGCCGGCGTACACGCCGTCCGTGGCGACGGTGGGGCACGCAGCGATGCAGCAGCCGCACTTGATGCAGTAGCTGAACTGCAGGTAGCGCTCGAGTTCCTGGGGCGTCTGGCGATATTCGCGAGTCGGGTTTTCCTGCTCGCCGGAGTCCTCGCGGATGAGGTAGGGCCGCATCTCACGGTGGGTCGCGAACATCGGCCCCAGGTCGGGCACCAGGTCCTTGATGGTGTCGAAGTTGGGCAGCGGCGCAACGGTCACAAGTCCTGTCCCGAGCTC
>CAZSWK010000028.1:0-24880 GCA_964610835.1 uncultured Anaerolineaceae bacterium
AGCTGACGCGTCGTCAGCAGGCCGCCGGCAACGGGGTGGATGGTGTAGCGCAGGCGTGGTGAATCGGGCGTGTCGTGGCCGCGGCGATAGCCGAAGTAGTCGTTGGACAGATTGCTGATCGCGTGGGCGACGACGAAGCCGGCAATCACGAGCACGAAGGCGAGCGGGTCGAAGTGGCCGTCGGTCCACGCCAGCAGGCCGGCGATGAGCGCCGCCTGGAGGGAGATGACCAGGATGACGCTGCGCGCCGCGAACAGGAATCGTGCCAGCGGGTCGAGGTTGTTCGTGCCGTCGGCCGGGGCGCGATAGAAGCCGACCAGTGCGCGCCACCAGATGCGTGGGCCGTGTTCAACCGCAGTCATCTACGTGCCAGCATAACGAAGACATGCAGCTGACCATTCCCGACCCGGCGCTGGTGCTGCTGATCGGACCGTCCGGTGCCGGCAAGTCGACGTTCGCGCGGCGCCATTTCGCATCTACCGAGATCGTGTCGAGTGACGCTGCCCGGGCGTTGCTCGCCGACGATCCAGCCGACCAGGGCGCTTCGGCGGAGGCCTTCGCGCTGCTGGCCCTGATCGTCAACGGCCGGCTGCGCCGGCAACTCATGACGGTGCTCGACGCGACCAACCTGCAGGCCGCCTCGCGCAGGCGTTTCCGCCGGCTGGCCGAGCGCCATCGCGTACGCACCGCGGCAATCGCGTTTGCCTTCGAGCCCCACATCTACCTGGCGCACAACACGCTGCGCGAAAGCCGCACCGTCGAGGATGAGGTGGTTGCCGATCAGGCGGCGCGCATGCCGGCCGCGCTGGCTGCCCTGCAGGCGGAGGGTTATGCCGCGCTGTACGTGCTCCGCTCGCCGGCCGAGGCGGACTCGGTCGCTATCGAGCGCACCCGGCGTTCGTCAGAATCGCCGGCGCGCGGACAGCGACGCTAGCTTTGCGTCAGGCGCAACATACCGCCGAAATCCGCCGGTACAGCCTGGTATTGGGCGACGATCGACGGCGGGGCAGGGCTTGGCAGGGCAGGAGGACGCGCCGGCCACGTTCAGGGCTAGGCCCTGAAAGGCGCACCAAGGCGGCAAGGCCGCTGGCGATCGGGCCCGGCCGCCGGTAACCGGTGATTTGGTGCATCTGGTGCAACGGCTGCGGGCGGGTCAGTCGTTGCGACGGTGCTCGTCGACGTGCCGCAGCGCCCAGGCTGAGATGGCGAAGAACACGACGGTCAGGCCGATGATCACGCGCGGGCCGGCGGCATACAGGCTGCTTGCCGTGGCCGGCGCGCCGGATGGCGCGCCGGCCGGTAGGCCGAGAATCACCAGCGCCGTAAGCAGCACGCCACCGGTCGTCCGGCTGACCGGCCCCGAAAGCGCTGTGGCCACGTTCGACAGGCCCATGTAACGGCCCGATGTTGCCTTGGGAATGATGTCGGTCATCAGCGCCCAGTCGACGGCCAGGAAGGTGCCCGACGAAACGCCGACCAGAACCAGCGCGGCGAGCATCAGTGCGAACGACGGCGCCCCCGCCACGCCGAGTACGCCGATCGTCCCGGCACCGATCGCGGCGTAGATCATCCGTTTACGACCGATGCGGTCCGACAGGCGCGCGGCAGGAAAGGTGACCAGGCCGGTCGTGATGCCGAGAACCGCGGCGATGATGATCAGCGGCGCCGCCGTCTGGTCCTGGCTGAGGCCAAGTGAGCGCTCGAGGTAGTAGATGCCGGCGTAGGTAACCATCGCCGCCGACATCAGGAAGAAAAGGCGCGAGACGAGCAACCACAAGTAGCTGCGCTCGCGCAGGATGTCGAGGCTCCAGGTGCCCAGGGCGATCTGTGTCCACGACCGGCCCTCGCGCGACGGTGCGTGCCGGCCCTCGTTGACGAACAGCAGGATGGGCACCATGGTCACGATCTCGATCACGGCCAGGCCAATCGTGGGCAGGAAGAAGTGGGCCTGGGCGAAGGCGCCGGCCGCGGGCGTCCCCAGCACGTACGGATTCTTGTCCAGCAGGCCCAGCGTCGCGATGCCCACCCCTGCCACCTGGCCGGCGATGATCATCACCCCCATCAGCCCGCTGGCCACGCCGACCTGGCGCTCAGGCACCAGGTCGGGCACGTAGCCCTGGAACGGTCCCTGCGCGAAGTTCGACGAGAACTGCAGCAACAGGACGAAAGCGGCGATGGCAACGAATTCGTTCGCTGCCGCGACGCCGGCCAGAAAGACAACGTCAAGCAGGCTGCCGATCAGGATGTACGGCTTGCGCCGCCCCCAGCGTGTGGCGGTGTAGTCGGAGATGGCCGCGACGGTGGGCTGGATGACGACCGCGACGGCGAGCGGTATGACCTCGAGGAAGGCCACATAAGAGGGGCCAACCGTCTCGCCGAACATCGCGTTGAAGCGGGCCTGGAAGATCACATAGCCGAGACCCGACCAGATGACGTTGATGCCCAACCAGTAGACGGACAGGTTGAGCAGGTGCGCCCACGGCAGCGCACCCGTTGGCCGGCCGATGGCGCTACGCCCTGACTCCGGCTCCGTGACGACGCTGTTGGGCGGCGGCGACAAGTCCACGTGCGGCTGAATCTTCGTGCCGCCGTCAACCGGCCGCACACGGGGCTTGCCCATGCAGCCCCGCGGATTCCGCAGCCCCCACGGATTCGGCAGCATGGCGGATTCCGCGGCCCGGGGCGATTCGGCGGGCCGATGCGCGCGGCGCATCACTTTCCGGCAATTCCCTCCGCAAAGTCGCCCCACACGGCCCACATGAGCCGGGTTTGCCCAAGGAATCGCCAGAACCTGAAACCGTGCGCGCATCAGCCGCCTGGCGCAACGCGCAAGGCAGACAGATTCGGCCGCGGACGCGTCAATGCGTCACAATCGGCCCATGGCCCAATCTCCTTCGGACACGTCTGCTGCGCCTGCCGACCTGCCCAGCATTCACTTCAGCCAGCGGCGCCTGCCCAACGGCCTGCGCGTCATCGTCGCACCCGACCACCTTGCGCCGGTGGTCGAGATCAACATCTGGTACGTGGTCGGCTCGCGCCACGAGCAACCCGGCCGCACCGGCTTCGCTCATCTCTTCGAGCACTTCATGTTCCAGGGTTCGCGCCACGTGACCAAGGGCGAACACTTCAGCATCGTCCAGGCGGCCGGTGGCGTGAACAACGCGACGACCTACTTCGACCGCACCAACTACTTCGAGACGCTGCCTTCGCATCAGTACGAGCTGGCGCTGTGGCTCGAGGCGGACCGCATGGCCACGCTGCTCGACGCGCTCGACCAGGAGAACCTCGACAACCAGCGCGAGGTGGTCAAGAACGAGAAGCGGCAGAGTTACGACAACCGGCCCTACGGCTCGTTCTACGAGAAGCTGATGGCGGCCGTGTTCCCGCCCGACCATCCCTACCACCACACGCCCATCGGCTCGATGGAGGACCTCAACGCGGCCAGCGTCGAGGACGTGACCAACTTCTTCCGCCGCTGGTATGCGCCGAACAACGCGGTGCTGTCGATCGTCGGCGACGTCGACGAGGAGGAGGCGCACGCCGCCGCCGCGCGCCTTCTTGGCCCGATCCCGGCCAATCCCAACCTCGAGCAGCCGCCGCTGCCCACGGTCGCCGCGCACATCGGCCGCGAGGTCCGCGAGGTGGTGCCCGACCACGTTCCGCTGACGCGTGTGCACATCGGCTTCCGCTGCCCGCCGTTCGGCTCGCCGGAGTTCGACGCGCTCGAGGTGGCCAGCCAGATCCTGGCCGGTGGCCGCGGCTCGCGACTGTACCGCCGCCTGGTACGCGAGCGGCGTATCGCACAGGACGTGACCGCCTTCACCCTGCCGCTGGTTGCCGGCGGCAGCTTCTTTGGCGGCTGGGTCACGGTGCGCCCCGACAGTGACGCGCAGACGTGCGAGGCGGCCTACCTCGCAGAGCTGCAGCGACTGGTCGATGAACCGGCGACCGACGATGAGCTGGCTCGCGCCCGGGCGCTCATCGAGGCCGGCGAGCTGGGCGCGCTGGGACGCGTCGAGGAGGTCGCCGACCGGCTGTCGATGTTCGCCGCGCTGTTCGACCGGCCGGAGATGGTCAACGAGATGTTGCCGCGCTACCTGGCCGTGACGGCCGAGCAGATCCAGGCCGTGGCACGTGACGTCTTCAGCGCCGACAACCGCGTGATCCTGACCTACGTTCCCGAAGCGACCGATGTGAGCGAGGCGGCAGCATGACGCCAGACGAAGGCGAGCACGGATTCCTGACCGACCAGCAGCCGGCGACTGACGGCCAGACGGCGCAGTCGTCGGCGACCGTCATCGCGCCCCTTGAGGCCGACCTGTCGATGCTCGACAACCGACCCCAGCCCGGCCCGCCGCGCGACTACCACTTCCCGCGCTTCGAGCGCAGCCAGCTGGCCAATGGCCTGACGGTGCTCAGTGCCCACGTGCCCGGCCGGGCCCTGCTCGCGGCGCAGCTGATCTTCCCCGGCGGCGCCTGGACCGAGCCTGCCGGCCAGGGCGGAGTGACGATGCTCACCGCGCGGGCGTTGCCGGAGGGTACTCAGCGGCGCAACGCCGTCGAGTTCATCGAGGCCGCCGAACGCCTGGGCGCGGAGATCCATGCCAGCGCCAGCTGGGAAGCAATGTCGGCCGCGCTCGAGGTTCCGCGGGCTCGCTTCGGCGCGGCGCTGGCGCTGCTGGCGGAGATGTGCTTCGAGCCCGCCTTCCCGGCCGACGAGGTCATCCGCCTGCGCGACGAGCGGCTCAACGACCTGCTCCAGGCGTGGGCCGACCCGCGCCGTCGCTCGGAGCGCGTCTTCCCGGAGACGATTTACTCGGCCGAATCGCCCTACAGCCGCCCGCTGGGTGGCATTCCGCCCACCATCCGCCCGCTCGAGCGCGACGCGATCGTCGAGCGGCACGGCCAGTTGCTCGACCCGTCGACGGCGACGCTGGTGATCGCCGGTGACTTGACCGGCCTGACGGTCGAGAAGCTCGCCGAGCAGCATCTCGGCGCGTTGCCCGCATCGCCGGCAAGTCCCGGGGAAGCGGCCGCCAAACAGGATGTCGCCGCCAATCCCGCCGGAGCACAGCTCGTGCTCGTCGACCGGCCCGGCGCCCCGCAGTCGGAGTTGCGCATCGGCCACATCGGCGTGCCGCGCCGGAACGACGATTTCCATGCCATCTCGGTCCTCAACGCGATCCTCGGCGGCACGTTCAACTCGCGCCTCAACCGCGTGATTCGCGAGGAGAAGGGCTACTCCTACGGCATCCACTCCACGTTCGACATGCGCGGCCACGCCGGGCCCTTTGCCATCCGCACCGCCGTCGAGACGGCGGTCACCGCGCCGGCCATCGTGGACACGCTGCAGATCGTGCGTGCGATCCGCGAGGCGCCGGTCACCGCCGACGAGATCGGCATCGCGCGCGACTACCTCGAAGGCGTCTTCCCGCTGCGCTTCGAGACCGCCGGCCAGGTGGCCGCCGCGCTGTCGGGCCTGGTCGTGCTGCGGCTGCCCGATGACGAGCTCGACCGCTACCGGCCGATGATCGCCCGCGTGTCCCAGGACGACGTCTTGGCCGCTGCCCGCCAGCACATCCGCCCCGACGACATGTCGATCGTGGTCGTCGGCGACGCAAGATCGGTCGAGGCGCCACTGCGCGACGCCGGCCTGGGCGAGCTGACCATCGTCCCGGCCGACGCAAGTCCGGGCTAACCGTCGCGCTGGGTGTGATCGTCGGGCGGAGTCAGTGATCGTCGTAGTCGGCCGCCCCGGGCTGAGCACCGCCGGCCGGCTGGGTCTGCCCGCCGCGCGGGTCGCATTGGCCGCGGCCGAGACCGGCGCGCGTGTCGAGCTGGTCGGCTCGGTCGGCGACGACGCTGCTGGGGAGCAGGTCGCGCTCGAGCTCGGTCGCCACGGCATCGGGCATGCCGCGCTGCTCCGCGATCCGGCGGCAAGCACGCCGCACGAGAGCAGCGACGACGAGGAGAAGGAGGAGGCAGGCCCGGACCGCGGCCCGGTGCCGCACCTCGATGCCGCGGACGTGGCCCTTGGCCTTTCCTACCTGGCCGACTGCCAGGTGCTGGTGGTCGCCGAGCCACTTTCGCCGGCGGCGCTCACTGCTGCGTCTGAGGCCGCCGCCTACCACGGCGCAGCGCTGGTCGTGGTCGGTGACGACGAAGCCGGCGCGACCCTGCCGGACGATGCCACGCTGCTCGGCGTGCCCGACGCCGATGTCGAGGCCTTCAGCCGGCTGGTTGGCCTGTATGCGGCGCAACTCGAGGCAGGCCAGCCGCCGGCCGACGCGTGGCAGGCCGCCCTGGAGAGCAGCGGCTGGGAGCCTGCTGCCGAGTGAGCGATCCGCTGCTCGTCTACGGTCCGGCCAGCCTCGACTACGACTTCGGCCCCGAACATCCGCTGACGCCGCGCCGCTTCGGTCCGTCGATCGAGCTGTTGCAGACGCTCGGCGCCAGCGACTTCCTCGAGCCGCGCATGGCTACCGACGAGGAGCTGCGCCGCCTGCACACGGCCGACTACATCCACACCGTGCGCTCCTTCGATCATCACCCGCTGCGCCCGCCGGCCGCCGGCATCGGGCCCGGCGACTGCCCGCCCTTCGACGGCATCCACGAGGCCTCGGCAACCGTGGCCGGCGGCTCGATCGACGCGATCGATCGGATCCTGGCGGGTGAGGCGGAGCACGCCTTCCACCCCGGCGGCGGACTCCACCACGCAGCCGCCGCGCGCGCGTCCGGCTTCTGCATCTACAACGACGTGGCGCTGGCCGTTGCCCGCGCGCGCGACGCCGGCCACCGGGTGCTGTACGTCGACCTCGACGTGCACCACGGTGATGGCACGCAGGCGCTGTTCTGGGGTGACCCGCAGGTGCTCACGCTGTCGATCCACGAAACCGGCGTGACGCTGTTCCCCGGCAGCGGCTTCGTCGACGAGCGGGGCGGCGAGGCGGCGCGCGGCACCGTCGTCAACGTCCCGCTGCAGCCGTACAGCGGAGACGCCTCATGGCTGGCGGCTGTCCATAAGGTCGTACCCGCGCTCGCCGAGGCGTTCGCGCCGACTTTCCTCGTATCGCAGCACGGCTGTGACTCGCACGCCTATGACCCGCTCGCGCACCTGCGCCTGACCACGCGCGCGTACCGCGAGGCAACCGTGCTGCTCGACCAGATCGCGCACCGCCACACGGACGGCCGCTGGCTGGCCACCGGTGGCGGTGGCTACGACGCGTACCGGGTCGTGCCGCGCTCGTGGTCGCTGGTCTGGCTGGCCCAGGCGCACCGCGACCCACCGCGCGAAACGGACCGGGAGTGGCGCGCGCGCTGGGCCGACGAGTCAGAGGAGTACGGGCAGTCACCGCCACCCGAGACGTTCATCGATCCCGCTGGTCTCGTCGCGCCCGACAACGAGGAGACGGCCGCGGCCAACGCGGCCACCGCCGAGCGGGCGCTGGCCGGCGCGCTGGATCTACTGAGGGAGGCGACGTGAGCAACAGCGAGTCGGGCTACGTGGAGTTTCCGGGGACGAAGATCTACTACGAGGTGGAGGGCGGCGGGCCCGACCTGACGCTGATCCACGCCGGCGTGGCGCACCTGCGCATGTGGGACGAGCAGGTCGCAGCGTGGCGCGATCGTTTCCGGATCATCCGCTACGACACGCGCGGCTGGGGCCGGACCCTGACCGAAGACGTCCCGTACTCCAACGCCGACGATCTGCTGCACGTTCTCGACCACGTCGGTTCGAAGCGCACTCACCTGATCGGTGCCAGCCGGGGCGGCTCGATCGCGCTCGACTTCACGCTCGAGCATCCCGATCGTGTGAGCTCGCTGACCCTGGTCGCGGCCGGGCTGGGAGGCTTCGAGGCCGACGACCCGCGCCTCGCGGAGGCGGGAAAGGAAGAGGAGCGCCTATGGGAGGCGCGCGACTGGGAAGGGCTGGTCGAGCTCGAGACGCAGGTCTGGACCGACGGCCTCGGCCAGCCTCGGGACCGCGTCGACCCGGATGTTCGGCGGCGCATGGTCCAGTGGAACCTGGAGAGCTATCGCGCCGAGCAGGAGGCCGACCAGGTGCGCCGTCTCGATCCGCCGGCCGTCGGCCGGCTGGCGGAGGTGAAGGTCCCGACACTGGTCATGTGGGGCACCCTCGACACGCTGGACACGATCGCGGCCGGTGAGCGCATGGCCAGCGCGATCCACGGAGCCCGCAGGCAGGTGTTCGAGGGCGTGGCGCACATGGTCAACCTCGAGCGGCCGGCCGAGTTCAATGAGCTGGTGCCCGACTTCGTGCTCCAGGCGGAAGCAAAGGGCGCGGCGCAGAACCGCTGACGTTGCACCGCGTGCAACAAACCGCCGGATTCCGCCGCCTTTGGCCGGCCTCGACGCGTGATGCCTGCTCCCGGGCCCGGGCGAGTGGGCGAGTCACGCTCACGGCGCGTCCGGCAGACGCGCATGCAGTGCTGCAGCCCGGCTTTGCCCAGCCCGAATTACCGGAAGACGGCGGCTTGTTGCATCAAATGCAAACCAGCGGAGGCGGCGCGAGCGGCGGAGGGCGGTGCCGGGGTCTCCGGCGCGGAGGTCAGCGAGCCTATCCAGATTGCCTTCGGCGGGCGGCCATCGCGCGGATAGGTCTTGGTTCGCCAGTTGAGCCGGCCGGCCGCCTCGAGCGCCGCAAGTACCTGCCTGGGAGTGGCGTCCGGGTACATGGCCCGATAGACGGCGACAGCGCCGGTGACGTGCGGGCCGGCCATCGACGTGCCGCTCAGATACGCGTAGCGGCTGTTCTTCCAGGTCGACAGCACGCACACGCCCGGGGCCACGAAATCGAGATCGGGTCCGTAATTGCTGAAGCCCGCCAGGGCGTCGTCGCGCACGCCTGTCCAGTACGGGCACGAATCGGCGACCTTACCCGCGCCGCCACCCTGGCCGTCATAGTCGGCTATCGCACCGACCGTGATCACCTGGTCGTACGCGGCCGGCCGGTTGCGCCGCGCGTCGTGGCTTTCGTTGCCTGCGGCGACCACGTAGCTGATGCCGGCGCCGACCGAGCGGCAGATGGCCTTGTGCAGCATGTCGGCCCGCGGGTCGTCGCATGAGCGGTTGTTGCCGCCCGCACGCACGTAGCTGATGCTCATGTTGGCGACCTCGAAGAGCGGCGCGTGCCGGTTGTGCGGGTCGTGCTGGGCGGTCACCCAGTCCACGCCGCAGACCAGCCACGAGATCCAGCCATAGCCATCGGCGTCGAGCACTTTCACCGACCACAGCCGCGCGCCCGGCGCGACGCCCACCACGCCGCCATCGCGGCCCATGCCACCGATGATCCCGGCCACGTGCGTGCCGTGGCCGTCGTTGTCGGCCCACTTCCTGGAGTTGCGGCCGGTGCAGTTGTAGCCGCCCACCACGCGCAGGTCGGGGTGGTCGGGCTGGATGCCGGTATCGATGATGGCCACGTCGGCGTTCACCCAGCGACCGCCGTTGGTGGCCGCGGACAGCGTGCGCGGGCCGGCGCCCACGCGGCGCACGCCGGGTGGCAATCGCTGGTTGGGGTGGCGCACCACGCGCAGGTCGGTACCCGCCGAGCCGGCGTCGGCCGTCACGGGCTGGCCGTCGTCGAGGCGGACCTGTTCGTCGGGGATGAGCTCGGCGATCGCGGGATCGTGCGCCAGCGCCGCCTGCTGGCCAGGTGTCAGTTTGGCCGTGAACGCCCCGACGTGGGCGTAGATGTTGGTCGCGCTGACGCGCTCGGCCGCCTCGATCTCGTGGACCTGGTCGGTGACGCGCTGCGCCGCGGCGTCCTCGTCCACGGCCATGCTGCCCGCCGCGGCGGTGAAGCCGGGAAACGTGAAAGGATCCGCGAGCGCGCTTGCCGGCACGCTGGCCTGCGCGATGCCGGCGGCGCTGTCGTTGAGCATGACCACGAAGGGCTGGCTGGCCTCGCCGCCCAGGACCCAGCCGGCCGGTGCCGAGAGCACCAGCAGCAGGAGTGCCAGGAACAGCGAGAGGCGCACCCGGGACGGCGGCCGGCGCAGCATCCTCCGCCAAGCATTCATCGAGCGGCACGCTACGCAGCACCGGTGCGCGCGCACATCATCGCGAGGTACCAGTCACGGCATGACGATGGGCGCGCCGTCTCGGATCAGCCGGCGCGTGGCGCGCTCACCCCCGGCTGCGCCTGACCGACCCGGTCCGCGGCGGGCCGGGCGATGTCCTTCAGTGCTGGAGTGCGAGGCGGCGCTGGCGGAGCTCGGCCACGACCAGGCAGGCGAGGACGATTGTGTAGGGGATGATGGCGAGGACGATCAGCTCGGCGCCGGTGTCGTATCGGGGCTCGAGGCGGCCCGTGTTCGGATTTAGCACAGAGTTGTGTGAGGTGAACGCGCCCGGCGCCACCCAGGCCAGGTAGGCGATCAGCGCTACCGAGAAGGCAAGGGCGGTGTGGGTCGGCCATGGCCTCTCGCGCCACACGCCCCGGGCCACCCAAACCAGCGCGGCGCCGCCGAAGAACGCCGCGGTCAGCAGAAACGTGACGGTTGGAACGCCCCTCACTATCCAACGCATCGTTCGGTCGCTATTCATCCTGGCCACCTCGCCGCGCCCGTGCCAAACAAGGCCCGTCCTGCTCCACATTCACCTGCTGGGCTCTGCCCGTCGAGGGCCGATCGCCAGCTGCGTCGGTGCTTTGCATCAGACGCAACAAGCCACCGTTTTCCGGACTTGCGGCGGGTGGAGCAAGGTCCGCTACGAG
The DNA here is from genome assembly GCA_964610835.1 of uncultured Anaerolineaceae bacterium. Lineage (GTDB taxonomy): Bacteria > Chloroflexota > Limnocylindria > Limnocylindrales > CSP1-4 > JALYGJ01. The sequence goes on from CAZSWK010000028.1 coordinate 10,736, forward strand.
GATCAGCCCCGCGTGCGCCTCAGCCCCCAGCGTGGATGGACCTGCTGACTCATGTATGCGAGCCCGGCCCGGGTCTATTGACCGACGGAATCGGCGGAGATCGGCGGTATGTATCACGTGATGCAAAGTGCGGTCACCCGGCTGGTAGTGCCGCTAGGCTGAAGCACCGTGAGCGAGGTCCGACTGATACTCACCTGCGGGTTGCCCGGGACGGGTAAGACCGCACTCGCACGGCAGCTCGCCGCCGACCGGCGTGCCGTGCGCCTCACCAAGGATGAATGGCTGTGGGCGCTCGGGTCTACTCCCTGGGACACGCCGACCCAGGAGAAGGTCGAGGCCGAACTCTGGCGCCTCGCCAGGGAAATCCTGCGCCTGGGGCTGAGCGTCGTCTTGGATTTTGGGCTGTGGGCGCGAAGCGAACGTGACGAGATGCGATCGGTGGCGCGTGGCCTTGGTGTCGGCGTCGAACTGCACTACCTCGACGTGCCAGTCGACGAACTCTGGCGGCGCATCGAGGCCCGCAACTCGGAGCCGCCCTGGGACAACTCCCCGATCCGCCGCGCCGACCTGGACGGGTGGCTGCGCGTGTTCCAGGCGCCCGATGCCGCCGAGCTGGCCCTGTTCGACCCCCCGCCAACCTCGAACTGAGCCACTACCCACGGCTCGGCCGCCGGCGTGTCGGTGCGACCCGGACACATTGGACCGGCCGCCCCGGACCAGTCGCCACTTTGGCCGTCCGCCCAACTGGTCAGATTGTCGTGAGGCGCGAGTTAGCGCGCCAGCAGCGCTGCCCAGCTTGAGATCCGACTACGGCGCCACGGCCGCCGGGCGCTTTCTCACGCTCAGCCAGTTCAACTAATCGGCCCGCGCCCGCCGTCAGGCTGGGCTCGAACCGACTTAACGTGCATGGGGCGACAGTCTGACCAGGTGCATGCCCGGCCGATTTAGATCACTTGTTCTATTGCGGGCACCGACCTATACTCGGCGCCCGTGCCCCGCTCCCGATCTCCGCTGGCGGCCTTTTCGCCCGCCACCCGCTCCTGGTTCGAGTCATCTTTCGCCGCGCCAACCGCCGCCCAGGCGCAGGGCTGGCCGGCCATCACCGCCGGTGGCCACACGCTGATCTGCGCGCCCACCGGGTCGGGCAAGACGCTGGCCGCCTTCCTGTGGTGCCTCGACCGGCTGATGCACGAGCCTGCACCGGCAGATCCGCAACGCCGGTTACGCCTGCTGTACGTCTCGCCGCTCAAGGCGCTCGTTCACGACGTCAACCGCAACCTGCGTTCGCCGCTGGCGGGCATCACACTCGCCGCGCAGCGCCTGGACGAGGACGCCCGCGAGCTGCGCGTGGGCATGCGCACCGGCGACACGCCGGCGGAGGAGCGGCGCGCCTTCGGCAAGCGGCCGCCGGACATCCTGGTCACCACGCCCGAGTCGCTCTACCTGATCCTGACCTCGGCCGCCCGCGAGGCACTGCGCGGCGTCGAGTGGGTGATCGTCGACGAGATCCATGCCCTGGCCGCGACCAAGCGCGGCGCGCACCTGGCGCTGTCGCTGGAACGTCTCGCGGCACTCGCCGAGCGGCCGCCGCAGCGCATCGGCCTGTCGGCCACGCAGCGGCCGCTGTCCGTGGTCGCCGGTTACCTGGGCGGCCGCGAGCAGGACGGCAAACCCCGCGCCGTGACCATCGTCGATGCCGGCGTGCGCAAGCCACTCGAACTGCAGGTCGTGGTGCCGGTCGAGGACATGACCGCGGCCGGCGAGATCCTGCCAGCCGACGAGCAACCAGGCGGCTCGGCCGCCGCGCCCGACCAGCGCAACTCCATCTGGCCGCAGATCCACCCGCGCATCCTGGAGCTCATCCGCGCACACCACTCGACGATCGTCTTCGTCAACAGCCGGCGGCTCGCCGAGCGGCTGGCGCTGCGCCTCAACGAGCTCGCCGGCGAGGAGCTGGCGCGCGCTCATCACGGGTCGCTGGCGCGCGAGGAGCGCCTCGAGATCGAGGAGCGCCTCAAGGACGGCCGGCTGCCGGCACTGGTCGCCACCAGCAGTCTCGAGCTGGGCATCGACATGGGCGCGGTCGATCTCGTCATCCAGGTCGAATCGCCGGGCTCCGTGGCGCGTGGACTGCAGCGCATCGGCCGTGCCGGCCACCAGGTCGACGAACCATCCAAGGGCGTCATCTTCCCCAAGTACCGCGGTGACCTGCTCGAGTGCGCGGTGGTCACGCGGCGGATGCTCGACGGCGACATCGAGCAGACGGTCATCCCGCGCAACCCGCTCGACGTGCTCGCCCAGCAGCTGGTCGCCACGGGCGCCGAGCGTCGCTGGACTGCCGACGAACTGTTCGCGCTCGTCCGCCGCGCCGAGAACTTCGCCGACCTGGGCCGTGACACATTCGAGGCGGTGCTGGGCATGCTCGCCGGCGACTATCCGGGCGATGCCTTCGCCGACCTGCGCCCGCGCGTCATCTGGGACCGTGCGGCGGGCACGGTCGAGAGCCGGCGCGACGCGCGCACCGTTGCGGTCATCAGTGGCGGCACGATCCCCGACCGCGGCCTGTTCGGTGTCTACCTGACCGACGCAGACGCAGACGGTGGTGGACCAACGCGGGCGCGCTCGTCGCGGTCGGGCGGCCGCCGGGTCGGTGAGCTGGACGAGGAGATGGTCTACGAGGCGCGTCAGGGTGAAGTCATCCTGCTCGGCGCCAGCGCCTGGCGGATCGAGGAGATCACGCGCGACCGCGTGCTCGTCAGCCCGGCACCCGGCGAGCCGGGCAAGATCCCGTTCTGGAAGGGCGAAGGTCCCGGCCGGCCGATCGAGCTGGGCCGCGCGCTGGGCGAGTTCACGCGCCAGGTCGCGGACGAGGCCGGCAGCGGCAAACGCGGCCGCACCCAGGCGGAGCGCCGGCTGCAACGCGAACACCTGCTCGACCCGCTCGCGGCGCGCAACCTGGTCGACTACCTGGCTGAGGAGCAGGCTGCCACCGGCACCCTGCCCACCGACCGCACCATCGTCGCCGAGCGCTTCCGCGACGAGCTGGGCGACTGGCGCATCGTGGTGCTGACGCCATTCGGTGCCCGCGTCCACGCGCCGTGGGCGCTGGCGATCGAGGCTCGCCTGCGCGAGTCGCTGGGGCTGGAGGTCCAGCCCATCTGGTCGGACGACGGCATCGTGATCAGGCTGCCGATGACCGACGAGCTGGCGGGCGACGCGCTGGCCGTCGAGCCGGCCGACCCGGGGCCGGGCAGCAGGCGGACCGCGGTTGCTGCAGCGGAGGAAGCCATCCGCATCGCCGCCGACGACGTGGAGGAGCTGGTCATCGGCATCCTGGGCGGCTCGGCGCTCTTCTCGAGCCACTTCCGCGAGAACGCGGCACGCGCGCTGCTGCTGCCGCGCCGCCGGGCCGGCCAGCGCACGCCGCTGTGGCAGATGCGCCAGCGCTCGGCGCAGCTGCTCGGCGTGGCCAGCCGCTACGCCTCGTTCCCGATCATCCTCGAGACCTACCGCGAGTGCCTGCAGGACGTGTTCGACCTGCCCGCGCTGAAGTCGATCCTGGCGGCCATCGAGCGGCGCGAGATCCGCCTGGTCAGCGTCGAGACGAGCCATGCTTCGCCCTTCGCCAGCTCGCTGATGTTCGACTACATCGCCTCCTACATGTACGAGGGCGACGCGCCGCTGGTCGACCGGCGCGCCCAGGCGCTGGCCCTCGACCGCGACCTGCTGCGCGAGCTGCTGGGCGCCGAAGAATTGCGCGAGCTGCTCGACGCCGACGCGCTGGCCGAGCTCGAGCTGGAGCTGCAGTCCCTCAGCCCCGCGCGCAGCCAGGCCGGTTCGGCCGACGCGGTGCACGATCTGCTGCGGCGGCTGGGTGACCTCACGCGCGACGAGGTCGCGGCCCGGGTTCGCGGCCCGGATGAGCGGGCGCGCGGCGCGGCCGCCGGGGAGTGGCTCGAGGCGATCGCCGCCGACCGGCGGGCGATCGCCGTCCGCATCCGCGGCGAGGAACGCTGGATCGCCATGGAGGACGTCGCACGCTATCGCGACGCGCTGGGGGTCGTGCCGCCAGTGGGCGTGCCGCAGGCCTTCCTCGCGCCGGTGGCCGATGCCCTGGCCGGTCTGCTGCTGCGCTGGGCACGCCACCACGGGCCGTTCCTGGCCCGGGAGCCGGCCGGGCGCTGGGGATTGCCCCTGACCGAGGTCGAGGCGGCCCTGGAGCGCCTGCTGGCCGAGAACCAGCTGCTGCGCGGCGAGTTCCGGCCCACCGGCACTGAGCGCGAGTGGTGCCATCCCGAGGTGCTAAGAGTGCTGCGCCGCCGTTCACTGGCTGCCCTGCGGCGCGAGGTGGAACCGGTCGAGCCGGCGGCACTGGCGCGCTTCCTGCCGCGCTGGCAGGGCATCGGGGAGCGGCACGGCGGGCAGGATCGCCTGGCCGAGGTCGTAACCCAGCTGGAAGGCATGCCGCTGCCGGCAAGCGTGCTCGAGCGCGACATCCTGCCCGCGCGGGTACCCGGCTATGCGCCGCGGCTGCTCGACGAGCTGGGCGCGGCAGGTGAGGTGGTGTGGGTCGGCCTGGGAACACTGGGCCAGGACGACGGCCGGGTGGCGCTGTACCGGCCCGACCGCCTGCCGCTGCTGCTGCCCGCCGCCGACGACTCGGCTGCCGCTACCAGGACATGGCTGCATGAGGCCATTCGCGGCCACCTCGCCGAGCGCGGCGCCTCCTTCTATCGCGACCTGCTGGCGGCGGTGCTGCGCGCGGCGACCGAGCGCGGCGAGCGGCCGGTGCGTGAGCGCGAGCTGCTCGACGCGTTGTGGGACCTGGTCTGGGCGACGGAGATCACCAACGACACGTTCGCGCCGCTGCGCGCGCTGCGCTGGCCGCGCTCGACCGCGCGCCGCCGCGGAACCGTGTCGACGGCCCGGCCGCGGTTGACGGCCACCGCGCGCATGGGTCCGCCTGAGGCCGCCGGCCGGTGGTCGCTGGTCGGCGATGCGCTGGCGACCGCCACGGCGCCACGTGGGGGCCAGGGGCCGCGCGAAACCGAACGGCGCCACGCGCAGGCCGTGCGCCTGCTCGAGGCGTACGGCGTGGTAACGCGCGACACCGTTGCCGGCGAGGCGCTCGGTGGCGGTTTCGCCGGCGTGTACCCCGTGCTGCGCGAGATGGAGGAGCGCGGCCGCGTGCGCCGCGGCTACTTCGTCGAGGGGCTGGGCGGCGCCCAGTTCTGCCTGCCCGCGGCGCTCGATCGGTTGCGCGCGGAACGGGCCGATCCGGCGGGTGATCGAGCGCCCGGCGCTGTCCTGCTGCTGGCCGCGGCCGACCCAGCCAATGCCTACGGCGCCGCGTTGCCGTGGCCGCGCTGGTCGGAAGAAGACCGGCGACCGCTGTCCCGCTCGGCCGGTGCGTACGTCGTGATCGTCGACGGCGAGGCGGTGCTGTACCTCGAGCGCGGCGGCCGATCGCTCCAGACGCTGCCCGCGTTTGCCGATTCCGGGGTGGCCGCGCGTGCACTGGCCGCCCTGCGCCAGCTGCTCGACGGGGGCCGCTTCCGCGCACTCCAACTCGAGCGCGTCGATGGTGTCGCGGTGGCCGACTCGCCGCACGCCGCCGCGCTCGCGGAGGCCGGTTTCCAGCGCTCCTATCGCGGCTGGCTGCTGCGCGCCTGAGGGCTCGGAGGCCCGCCTTCATCGGCGTGACCGATGAATCGTCCGGTGTTGGTGGCCCGGACCCGAAAACGCTGGCGCACACCCCGCCAAAGCAGGCCGCAGCTGGCTACCGCCAGCGTCGCAGGCGCGAGCGCAGGGGCCCCGTGTCGTCCTGGGGTCACCGCTTGCCGCGTGGGGCGATCTTCAACCGGCGTTTCATCGATGTGACCGATCGCCGTTCGGGCCACGGTAGTAGCGAGCGTCAGTTCGCGGGGGCGCGCTCGGTCTGCGTGACGGCGCTTTCGGACCTGGAGTCGCCGCGTAACCAGTCCCGCGACAGGCGTGGCGGCCACGACCGGGCGTACAGCCAGGGCACCGCGGCCCACAGGAGAACCAGGTAGTCGACGCGCAGCGGGCGCGGGTAGTTGAAGTCGATCTGCAGCTGGTGCAGCGCCAGCGGCCACGTGGCCAATGTCAGCACGATCAGCACGCCCACGATCGCGAACCCCCATGGCCACGCGCGGCGCGGGACGAAGACGATCAGTGGTGCGGGCAGGAACTTGATGGCGGCGCCCAGCGCCCAGGCGAGCCCACCCAGGCGCGGGCCACTCCAGTAGGCCAGCCAGATGGCCAGGGCTATGAACACGTTGACGTTGCCGGTGTCGAAGTTGGCCGCGATCGAGGGCGCCAGCAGGGCGACCAGCACCGCCGTGAACAACGGCCGTTGCCTGTACGCCCATCCCACCGACACGGCGAACAGCGCGATCATCGCGAAGCGCCACACGATCCAGGCGACGTTCCAGGGCAGCAGGGCCCAGGGCAGGAACAGGTACAGCGCCCAGGGCGCGTACGAGAATGGCAGCACGCCCTGCGAGGGCGGAACGTAGCGGTCCGGCAGCGCCTGGTAGATATCGGCGCCTGCCCACCAGCGATGGACGGCCGTCCAGTAGGCCAGCGCATCGGAACCGGCCAGCTGCCCGCGTGCAATCAGGAAGGCGAGGATCAGCCCGCCGGCCAGGGCAAGCAGGGCAATCGCGGCCACGCGGCGCCGCTCACGCAGGCGTGCGGGCAGGGCGTGCGCGAAGAACGCGCGGGGTAGCGACGCTGCGGACTGGGAAACGTCGGTCACGAGTCAGAGAGGTGAAACGGGCGGGGCTCAGCTCGTCCTCCTCGTCCGAACCTGTTGGGCGCCCCCGCCCGGCGCCCATGGTAGAGCCTGACCGCAAGCCCCGGCGAATGCAGCGTCACCGCGAAGGCGCCTGCATCGCCGGCACGAGCGGAGGCGCCTCCGCGATGAGTGTCCACATGGTCGCACTCAGCACAAGCGCCGCCGCTTTCGGACGACGCCGGTTGCACTGGGTGCCGGGCCTCGATCCACTGCCGAAGATGGTCATCGCCTCGCACTTCGAGCAGCGTACCAAGCGCCAGCGTCAGCGAGCCAGGAAGTCGACGATTGCGCGCGCGAGCTGCGGCGCGCGCGGCGAGCCAAGCCCGGTGGCGTAGTCCCAGCCGGGTCCGGCGTCCTCGAGCAGGTTGCTGCCACGCACGATGTCGTGGAAGGCGTTGGCGCCCTGTTCGGCCGCAACCTGGTAGAGGACCGGGCCGAGCGGCTGATCGAAGGCGATCCCCTCGCGCTCGGCAAGCTGCTGGGTGAGGACCATCGTGGCCGCGAAGAAGGGCGTGGCGGCGCTGGTGCCGCCCACCATGGCATCAACGAAACTGCCGTCCTGCTCGGTGTACTGGACCTCGAAGCCGCTTGCCGGATCGGCCGGACCGGCCACGTCGGGCACCTGGCGCATGCCGTTGCTGTCCGCGTTGTCGACGCCGGCGCCCACCTGCCAGTCGGGCCGGCGCACGATCGTGGATAACCCACCGCCCGTCGAGCCGCCGCTCAGCGGATCCGTCCACGCGGCCTCGCCAAGGTACGTGCCGTCCTGGCGCACGGTCAGGTAGGTGCCGCCCACGGCGATGGCGTGGGCGCTCGAGGAGGGCCAGTCGGTGGAAGCCGTCAGGTCGCGATGCTGGGGCCCGCTGCGCAGTTGCAGGTTGCGGCAGTCATATGCTCCGTTGTCGCCGCTCGCGACAAAGACGCTGATGCCCGCGGCGTAGGCGGCGGCCAGCTCCTGCTCGTCGGCCCGGCGGACGTCGTCCGGGTAGTACTTCTCACACAGTCCGAAGCTGATGCTGACGATGCGCACGCGGCCGTCGGCGACGATGCGCCCGATGACCGGCGCCATCGAGCCGAAGTTGGTGCTTGCCTCGTAGGCCACGATCTGGGCACTGGGCGCGATGCCACGCAGCACCTGGATGTCGAGCGCAACCTCGCCGGTCTCGTCGCCCGGGGCGTCGAGCGCATCGGGCATGCGCACCACGTCGATCGGCGGCGCGCTGATGCCGTTGCGCCGGTCGAACCGCTCGACGTCGCTGGCAGTGAAGGTGTCGAGCGCGACCAGCCCCACCGACACGCCTTCGCCGTGCAGTCCGGCATTCCACAGCTGGTCGATGCCGTAGGCGCGCGCGACATCGACCGGGGTCATGGCACCGTTGGGCACGTCCTGCGCGCGCACGCCGTCGAAGGCCGAGCTCAGGGCCGGCTCGGTGTCGAGTCCCACGATGGCGGCGACGTCTTTGGCGAGTTCACCGGGGATATGTGGCGTGCCGACCGGCACGTGATAGCGCCTGCCGCCGGCCGTCTGGCGGTCGGCCAGGGCGATGCCGAGCAGCCGCTCGGCCTGACCGGCCGTGCCACTGGCCAGCAAGGAGGTGCGCTGCGGAAGACGGGTCACCGCCAGGCCGCCGCCCTCCAGCCAGGCGACGACGCGGTCGATCTCGGCCGGCGGCAGCCCAAAGCGGGCGCCGAACTCCTCAGCGGAGAGGTACTGGCGATAGCTGGGTGACGCGGGATCCGACAGTCCGGCCAGGTAGCCGGCCAGCACGGGTGCGCCCGGCAGGCGCAGGCTGACGGTGAGTGACACCGGATCGGCGGCCGGGGTCGGGCCCAGCGCGATGTCGGTCGGCGGCGTTACGGGCGTGCTGGTCGGGGCCGGCTCGCCGTCACGCTGGGCGTGCGTGCCGGGCCGTGTTGTCGGGTTCGGCGGGCCGCCGGCGCAGCCGCCGACGACCAGCAGCAGCGCCAGGGCCGCCACTACCACCCGCGATCGGTAAACGTCGCGCATCCTTAGCCCGGTCCCCAGTTGAAGCTCTTGAGAATCTGGTCTGCGGATTGGCGAACGATGGTCAGGTTCGGCTGGCCGTGCGTGTCATCGTCAGGATTGGCGGCGATGACCACCACCGCGGCGCTGATCCGGCCGTTGCTCGTGCCCACCACGGTCACGTTCAGCGGCGCGCTTGGCGTACCTCCATTGTCCAGCAGGGTGGCCGAGTAGACCTGCACCTGGGCGTCGACGTAGCCGATGTGGGCGCCGAGGACAGCATCGATGTCGGAGCTGTCGAGCGAGCGCCCTACGGTGAAGCCGTCGATCGTGGACAGCTGTCGCTGGATGAGCTGGCCGACGGAGGTATCGGCGGAACTACCGACCACGACGAGTTCGCCGATCGAGTTGTCGAGCACCGCCGTCTGGTCATCCTGGGACGTCAGCGACCACAGATCCGTATCCCACTCGAAGGAGTAGCCCAGGCTGCGGCTGGTCCAGATCTCGCCGTTGACGAGCGGCGGCGCGGTGCTCGGTGGCTCGTTCGTGGGCTCGAAGCGGCCGCTGCTCGGCGAGCCCGAGGCGATCGGCCGATTGGTGGCCGCCGCGCCGGGTGCCGCACTGGGCAGCACCTGTCCAGGTGGTGGTGGGGCACACACCTGGCCCGGAGGACAGGACGCTTGCCTGGCCCCTGGCGAAAGCGCGAAGACGACGGCCGCGGTAGCGAGCGAAAGCAGCAGGATGCCGACCAGGAACACGGCGAGCAGCCGGATGGGACCCATCTTCGCCGGTGCCGGCGGACGATAGGCGGGGGGTGCCCACGGTTGCCGATTTGGAGGCGGCGGGCCGGCTGGAGGAGGTGGCAGTGCCCCGGGCGGCGGTGGCGGTGCCCCCGGCGGCGGCGGTGGCGGCGGCGAGGGCTGCCAGCCGCTCATCGGTCGCCCACCTCGCCGGGCGTCTCGGCCAACGGACCCCGATCACGCCGGCGGGCACGTGGCACTGCCTTGAGCGAGATGCCGCAGTGACCGCAGAAGCCGAGTCCCGGTGTCCCGCCGCCGCAGTTGGGACAGCGCACGGCCGGCGCCTCTTCGAGCTCGTGCAGCTCCTGGGTCAGGCCCAGCTGGATTACCTGGCGTAGCCAGAGCAACGCGGCTACAGCGATGGCCAGCAGCACTATCGACTCGGGGATGAGCGACAGGCCGGTGCGCGCGAGGCCGGCGGCGACGAGCAGGGCGATCGCGGCTACAACCGCGATCGACGGCATGCCCAGGAGGCCCAGCGCCTGACGGTCGCGCACCGGCGCGCGGTGGCGCAGCCAGATCGCGGCCGTGGCGGCGCCGATCGAACCTGCTGCGATGACCGGCTGCAGGATCGCCAGCGAAACCAGCTGGACGATCCACGCGAGCGGATCGCCGCCGGGCCGTACTCCGCCGGAGAACAACGGCAGAGCGTGGACGACGACCTGGGCGCCGACGAACGTCGCCGCGGATGCGGCACCGAATGTCGCGCCATCCAGCACGTCGTTGAAGCGTCGCGCCGGGAGAAGCGCCAGCGGACCCAGGAACATCAATACCGCCGCAACCACGGGCAGGGCGATGCCGCTGACGAGCAGCTGGCTGGTCGTGCCACCGGCAAACGGGCTGGGCGACTGGACCGCGTCGGCGGCGAAGGCGAACAGCGCTCCGGCGGCGGCACCCCAGATCATGGTCGCGCCCACGACCGAGAGTGGTTCATCCTCGTAGATGTCGACGACGTACAGGTAGAGCACCAGCAGCAGCGGCACCAGCACGGCGGCCACGACGATGCCCACCACGAAGGCCCCGATCAGCGCCAGCCCGACGACCAGCAGAATGCCCAGCACCACCGCCAGGCGGAAGGTGCGCATGTGCGCGTGGGGGAGCTGCGGAAAGATGGTGCTGACGATGGAGACGGAGTTGAGCGGCTCGTCAGGCGCCGCCGCGAAGCGCCGGCGCCGGCGTTCGCGCGTCTCCTCGTCGTACTCGTCGCTGAGCGGGTCGCCGCAGCGCACGCAGTAAGCCATCCGCGGCACCGAGTTGCCGCACTGGTGGCAGCGGATCAGGTCGCCACCCGGATCGCTCAACGCAGGTAGGTTTCGCCCCCTTCGTCACACACGGTGTACAGCGCGTGGCTGTCGCGCGCGTAGCCGGCCACGTGGAGCCTGCCACTCACGTGCTGGGGGCACACGAAAACCCATGTCCGGTGCGGCCGGCCCGGTTCCGCGGGATCGTCGAATTCCACGGGCTGTGACTCAGCGGCGATCTTGTCGGCCAGCTCCGGAAAGCGCTCGACGACGGCGGCGACGGCCGCCTCGCGCTCGCTGTCTGTCTCGTTGCTGTAGGGGTAGCTCTGGGCAACGTTCGACGTCAACTTGGACTCCCTCGACAGGCGGAACGGCCAGCCGCGCGGTTCGTTGAGCGCGGCGCGACCGGCCGTGCCTGAGTATACCGTTCGGCCCCGGCCGCTCAGAGGGTCAGGAAGGCGTCGATGTCGACCCGGTTCCTCTTCGAGGCCGGGTTATGTGTGCCAGTGACCGTCACCACGACGGTGTGTGGCCCGTCGGCCAGCGGGCCCGATGCCCAGGCCACGTGCGCCATCTGGAAGGTCGCTGCGTGGTACAGGTCGATGGTCTGCGGCGCGCCGCCGTCGATCTGCACGGTGGCGATGCCGCGGGTGGGGGAGAGAGTGCTGACGAAGGCGACGCTCGACCCGGAGAAGGTGAACGTGGCCGTGCGCCCGACATGTCCGGTGGCTCGCACACTGCCACCCGACGCGCCCGCGAAATGACGCTTCCGGAAACGGCCGTCGTAGACGAGGTTTGCCGTCGGCTTTTCCTGGACCAGGTTGAGCGTCAGCGGGCTGCTCGCCGGCGATGCCCAGCCACTCCAGTTGCCGGCCGTGTCCTGGGCCGCCAGCCGCAACTGCACGGTCGAGCCGGGATCGATGGTCAGGCCCGCGCTCGTGGAATCGGGTGCCGCCAGCGAGACGGGCGACCATGGGCCGCTGTCGATGCTTGCCTGGAGCAGATACCCGGCGACGCCGTTGGCGTCAGTCGCGGCAGGCCAGTTGACGTCGAGGGCAATCGATCCGGCGGCCGACTGATCGCCCGCGATCGAAAGGACGGGGGCGGATACGGCGGGCGGCTGTGTGTCCGCCGGGCTGACCGCCGGGACCGTGATCGGGCCCACCGGATCGGACGGGTCGCCCGAACCGATGGCGTTCTCGGCGGTAACGGTGACCATGTAATCGTCGTCGGCCAACCCGCTCACGGTGCACGAGAATGTGCCCTCCGTCGAGCAGGTGGTCGGATCGCCCGGCGTGGTTGCCGATGTGACGGCGGCCTCGTAGCCGGTGACCGGGCTGCCCCCGTCGCTGGCTGGCGGCTCCCAGGTCACCGCGATGGAACTTGCCCCGGCCGCCGCGGCGACATTCGTGGGTACTCCGGGGACGGTGGCAGGTGGTACGGCCGCGGCCACCGCGGCCGCGGCGTTCACGACCCCCACGCCGCATGGGTGTCCGCCCCGTGAGCACGAATGCCGGGCACTCGAATAGGGGAACGATTGGGCAGTTGAACGCAGGATGGCCTCGATGTCGTCGGGCGTGAGCGCCGGATTCTCGGCCGCCACCAGTGCCGCCGTGAGCGAGACGTGGGGCGCCGCCATCGACGTGCCCTCGTAGTAGTCGTAGGCGCACCCGTTACCGGAGCGAGCGAAGTAGCAGATCGTGTCGTTGTAGGTGCTCGATGGACCCTTGGCGCCGCTGTTGATCGTGCTCAGGATGCTCACGCCGGGAGCCGCGATGTCGACCAATGGGTACTTAGCCGAGCCGAAGTTGGAGAACCAGGCGCGCTTACCGTTGGCGTTCGTGGCCGCCACGGTGAAGGCCCCAGCACAATTGGCCGGCGAGAAGTACCGCGCGTTCTCGCTGTCGTTGCCGGCCGCGACGACGACGACCTTGTCCTGGTTGCGCGCGTACTGGATCGCGGCCTCCAGGTCCTGGTTGCAGACGGGGTTTCCGTTGGTGTCCCTGTCGGCCTGGCCAGCGAGCGACAGGTTGAGGACGCGCACGCAGGGGTTGGCCGAGGCGCAATCGGCGTAGGCGTTGACGGGCAGGTCTCCGGCGCCGCCGTCGCTGACCTGGGCCGAGCCTGCGGACCAGTAGATGCCGTCGATCACGTCCGACATGTAGCCGCCGCAGTGGCCGAGCACGCGCACCGGCTGCACCTTGACGCCCGGTGCGCCGCCGAAGACGCCGAGGTCGTTGTTCGCGAGCGCGGCGATCGTGCCGGCCACGTGCGTGCCGTGCCATGACGAGACGTCCGAACCGCACCCGTCGACATTGCGTGGCCAATCGCCCGGGTCACTGGCGTCGGAGTCGCGTCCATTGCCGTCACCGGCGACGTCGGGGAGCGTGCCGCCCTGTGGAGTGGCCTGCCCGTAATCGTTGATCAGGTCATAGCCGGGCACCGATTGGCCCGCCAGGTCGGGGTGGTCGAACAGCAGCCCGGTGTCGATGACCGCGACGACCACACCCTGGCCGGTGGTCAGCGGCCAGGCGTCGACCGCATCGATACCGTACGGGCTGCCCTGGGCCGGTCCCATGAGCCCCCACATGTTGGTGTCGTACGTATCGTTCGTCGGCTGGTCCGCCACGGGGGTCATCCAGACGTCCGGTGCCACCGACGCGATGCCCTGCACGGTACGCAGCTGGGCCATGACCGTGGCCTGGTCGGCGCCGGCGGGCAGGCGGTAGACCTGTGCGCCAGACGCTGTGCGTCGGACGTACTGCAGCGCGGTCCCGGATGCCACCTGCAGCCTGGTCGTCTGCGCGGCAATGACCGACGGGCCGTACGACGAAGACGCGGACCAGTGCACCAGCACCTGCGCCGGCGGAACGAAACCCGGCTGGGGAGTCGGCTGCAGGGCCTGAGGTGTGGCCGCGCCGACCGGCTGGGCCGCGATGAGCGAGAAGAGTGCCACTGCCACGAGTGACGCCCAGAATCTGGATCTGCGGATGGAAGGGCCCCCTGTGACGAAGCCGGTCGCGCCACCGGCGCGTCAATCATATGCCAGCCAGTCGCGCGCGTCGGCGTCCGATCGTACCGCCAGCTTGAGGGATTCTCGTCTGCGCGTCTGGATCCAGCCGGGTCATGCACGCGTCCCGGTTGGTGATGCGCGTCCCGTGGGTCATGCACGCGTCCCGGTTGGTGATGCGCATGCAGCATCGCTTCTGGGCACTTCCTACGGGAAAGTCCTTCGTCAAAGCCTGTTCGGAACGAGATTGCCCAGGGAATCGACCGTACGTGATGCGCTGTGCGCATCTG
>CAZSWK010000029.1:0-24659 GCA_964610835.1 uncultured Anaerolineaceae bacterium
CTGAGCCCCGCGCGGACCTGGCCGGCTGGCACGTGGTGGTTACCGCGGGCGGCACGGCCGAGCCGATCGACCCCGTCCGCTTCATCGGCAACCGCTCCAGCGGCAAGATGGGCGTGGCGGTCGCAGAGGCCGCCCTTGACCGGGGCGCAGTGGTCACGCTGATACACGGCCAGACATCGGTGCCGCTGCCCGAAGCCGCACATCTGGTGAGTGCCGCCACGGCCGATGAGATGCGCCGGGCCGTGCTCGAGGTCTTGCCTGGAGCCGACGTGCTGGTGATGGCCGCAGCGGTTGCCGACTTCCGGCCGGCCCACGTCGCCGAGGGCAAGATCGCCCGTGATGCCGGGCTGAAGCTGGAGCTCGAGCCGACCGCCGACATCCTGGCCGAAGCGGTCAAGGTCGGCCGTACCTTCGCCCGCTCGCCGCTCATAGTCGGCTTTGCGGCCGAGACTGGCTCGCTGGCGCGCGCTCGGGAGAAGGCTGCGCGAAAGGGGGTCGACCTGCTGGTGGCCAACGACGTCGCCGAGGCCGGCTCGGGCTTTGGCACAGATACCAACCGGGTCCTGCTCATCTCGCCCGACGGCGGCTCGGAGGAGTGGCCGCTGCTGGCAAAGCGCGAGGTGGCGGATAGGTTGCTGGATCGGGTGGTTGCGCTGCGGCGGACCGGCTCTGCCTCGACAGCGGGTGCATCATTGGCCACACCATGAGCGCACAGACACCCACCCGCCGACTGACCATCGCCGATATCACCAAGCTGTACGCCGACGGCCAGCGCTTCGCCATGCTGACCGCCTACGACTACCCGATGGCACGCCTGCTCGACGAGGCGGGCATCCCGATCATCCTGGTCGGCGATTCCGTGGGCACGGTGATGCTCGGCTACGACAGCGAGATCCGCGTGACGATGGCCCAGATGATTCATCACACCGCGGCCGTGGTGCGCGGCACGCAGCGGGCGGTCATCGTCGGCGATCTCCCCTTCCTGTCCTACTCGAGCCCCGATGACGCGGTCGACAATGCCGGCCGCCTGCTGCAGGAGGCGGGCGCGCAGGCGGTCAAGCTCGAGGGCGGCGTGCGCAGCGCGCGCGCGATCGAGGCGGTTGTCAGGGCCGGGATCCCGGTCATGGGCCATATCGGCTGGACGCCACAGTCCAAGCACGCGCTGGGCGGCAAGGTTCGCGTCCAGGGCAAGTCCGCGGACCGGGCACGTGCGGTGATCGCCGACGCACTGGCGGTGCAGGAGGCGGGTGCCTTCGCGGTCGTGCTCGAGCTGGTACCCGACCAGCTGTCACGCGCCCTGACCGAGCGGCTGCACATTCCGACCATCGGCATCGGCGCCGGGCCGGGCTGCTCGGCAGAAGTCCAGGTACTGACCGACCTCCTGGGCATGTCCGACTGGCACCCCAAGCACGCCAAGCCGTTCGCCGACCTGCGCGGCACGGTTCTCGATGCGGTCGGCCGCTTCAAGACCGAGGTCGAGGCGGGCAGCTTCCCTGGGCCGGAGCAGACGGTGGCCATGGACGACACGACGCTCGACGAGGTGCTCGGCCGAGGCCGTCTCGATCGAGCCGCGGCGATCGACGCACTCATTCCGCTCGACCGCGACCTCTAGCCGCGCGTGCGCGTAGTTCGGACGCGCGCCGAGCTGCGCGAGGCGCGCGCACAACTCCCCGGGCCGATTGGTTTCGTGCCCACCATGGGTGCGCTTCACGATGGCCACGCGGCGTTGGCGCGCCGCGCGCGCGATGAATGCACGGCCGTGGTCGTCAGCGTGTTCGTCAACCCCACGCAGTTCGGGCCGAACGAGGACTTCAAACGCTACCCACGCGACGAAAGCGCGGATCTCGCGCTGCTCGAAGTGCTGGGCGCTGACGTCGCGTTTCTGCCCGCGGTCGAGGGAGTCTATCCGGGCGGCGCGAGCACCTTCGTGGATGTCGGGCCGATTGGCGAGCTGCTCGAGGGAGCGGCGCGCCCCGGACACTTCCGCGGAGTGGCCACGGTGGTCACCGTCCTGTTCGACCTCGTGCAGCCACAGCGCGCCTACTTTGGCCAGAAGGACGGTCAACAATCGGTCATTGTGCGCAAGCTCGTGCGTGACCTGGGTATGCCGGTCGAGATCGTGGTGGTGCCGACCGTGCGTGAGCCGGACGGCCTCGCGCTTTCCTCGCGCAACCGCTACCTGACGCCCGACGAGAGGGCCCAGGCGCCAGTCCTATATCAGGCGCTGTCAGCTGCCCAGGCGGCGCTGGCTGAGGGCCAGCAATCGGCCGACGAATTGCGCCGGGTGATGCGCGGACTGGTGGCGCAGGCGCCACTGGGCGTGGCCGACTACGTCAGCGTGGCCAATGCCGAAACGCTGCAAGAGCTCGACGTTGTTGACCGGCCGGCCCTCGCCAGCCTGGCAGTCAGGTTTCCTTCTGCGCGGTTGATCGATTGCCTGCCACTCGCCGGCCCAACCGGCGCAGACCGGATAGAGCTGGCGCATCGCAGGTCAGGCTAGCAAGCCGGCCCCTGCCCGCAGGCTATGAGCGGTCGCGGGCGGCCTGTTTGCGCTCGATGACGGCGATCGCGTCCTTGATCCGGGAAAGGGTGTCGGCGTCGACGGTCTCATCGTCGGTCTGCGGCACGAGGTGGTCCAGGATGTCGGCGATGAGACTGTAGAAGACGGCAGCGTCGGCAACGAAGAACTGGGGCTCGTTGTTGTAGCGAACCATGGTCAGCCGGCCCTGCAGGACGCGGCGGTCGTCGACGTGCGCCACCTGCGTTGAGAAGTTGTGGCCCTGGATGCCGTCGGGGTTGTTCAGGAAGTTCAGCGCGTTGTCGATGGCCAGGCCAAAGCGTGCGCGCCACGCCACCAGGCGTTCGTGGGCCTCAGGGGCGATGCGCACTTCGGCGACCTGGTCAAACACCTCGGGTGTGACCGTCAGCAGGCCGACCAGCGTGGTCCCCGCGCGCGCGCCGAGCATCACCTGCAGCGAGCGCTCGAGCGTGAACACCTCGGAGTCGAAGCGCGGCGAGGTTATGACGTCGGTCAGCAGGTCCTCGACGTTGTCGAGCATGCCACCGTCGCCCAGCGCCGTGGCGAGGTGGAGGATCTCCTCCTTGAACAGGAATTGTTCTTCGTGGTCGAGCATCGGGGCGCGATCGTAGCACCGGCCGGTGCCGGGACGGCTGCAGGCGACGCAGATCCGGACGGTCCCACCAGACACAGATGAACGGGTTGTCATCACCGTGGTGATGAGCCACAAAGAGAGAGCCCCGGCCTTGCGGTCGGGGCTCTCGTCTGATTGGCGGATGGATGCGATCTACGGATACAGGCCGCGCATGGCGGTCGCATCGGCCACCCGCTGGACAGCCACGAGGTAGGCCGCCAGGCGCATATGCACCTGCTCGCGGTCGGCGATCGTGACCGTCTCGCCAAAGGCCTTGGTCATGATCTCGTGGAGCTTCTCGTTGACGATCTGCTCGCTCCAGTGGTCGCGGTTGAGGTCCTGCACCCACTCGAAGTAGCTGACCGTCACGCCACCGGCGTTGCACAGGATGTCGGGGATCAGGAAGGTGCCGCGCCGGAAGAGGATGTCGTCGGCCTCGGGAGTCGTCGGGCCGTTGGCGGCCTCGGCGACGATCTTGGCCTTGATCCGCTCGGCGTTGTCGCCCGTGATCTGATTCTCGAGGGCGGCCGGAATGAGCACGTCGCAATCGAGCTCGAGCAGCTCCGCGTTCGAGACCGCCTTGGCGCCCGGGAAGCCGACGACCGTGCCGTGCTCGGCCTTCCAGGCGACGACGCGGCCGATGTCCAGACCGTCAGGCTTGTAGATGGCACCCGACGAGTCGGAGACACCGAGGACCTTCGAGCCCTCCTTCTCCATCAGCTGAGCGGCGATCGACCCGGCGTTACCAAAGCCCTGCACCACAACGGTCGCCTTCTTGAGATCGATGCCGAGATGGTCGGCCGCCTCGACGACGCAGAAGACCGTGCCCCGGGCAGTCGCCTCATTGCGACCCTCCGAGCCACCCAGCGAAATGGGCTTGCCGGTGACGACACCCGGGACGGTGTACCCGACGTGCATCGAGTACGTGTCCATGATCCACGACATCGTCTGTGCATTGGTGTTGACGTCCGGCGCAGGAATGTCGCGCTCGGGACCGATCAGGACCTCGATCTCCGTCGCAAAGCGGCGGGTGAGGTTCTCCAGCTCGCGCCGGCTGAGCTTCTTGGGATCGACGACGACCCCGCCCTTGCCGCCGCCGAAGGGGATGCCCACGACCGCGCACTTCCAGGTCATCCACATCGCCAGGGCTTTGACCTCGTCGATGCTGACGTTCTGGTGGTAGCGGATGCCGCCCTTGGCCGGCCCACGACTCAGGTTGTGCTGGACGCGGTAGCCGCTGAAAACGCGCACGCTCCCGTCGTCCATCTTGACCGGGAAATGGACGTGCAGCTCGCGCCGCGGCTCACGCAATACCTGGCGCAGGCCCGGATCGAGATTCAGCTTGTCCGCCGCAATGTCGAATTGCCGCTGCGCGACGTGCCATGGATTGATGGCCGGCGCGGCTCGCTCGGTGGTCATGAAAGTTGCGATCCTCCATAAGGATGGCGAGGCATTGGCCCGCGGAAACAAGGGGCGGGTCGTAAAGCCGTCCGAGAATACACCGGCAATCCCGCCCTCCCGATGGGCCGGTGGTCACCAACCGGCCGATGCCATCTATCCCTTGGCGACGGGCAGAATGACTGCTCCGTAGACGCCCGGGCCCACATGGGGGCCGACTGACGGGCCGATCAGCTCGACCAACATCCGCTCGCGCGGGAAGCGGATGCGCGCCGCGAGGTCGCGCGCGAATTCCTGGATGTCCCCGGCCTCACCGTGCAGTACCGCAACCATCTCCGGCTTGCCGCTGGCGAGCAGCTCGAGCACCCGCTCGCGTGCCCGGCTGCGTGTTCGGGGTCGGTCGGCCGTGTCCACCTCGCCGTTTTCGATGGTGATGATCGGCTTGATCGACAGCAACCCGCCGATGGCTGCCCGAGCAGGACTGATTCGGCCTCCGCGCTTCAGGTATTCGAGCGTTTCCAGCGCGAGGTACAGGCGCAGATCGCCCTTGCGCCGCTCGATCTCCGCGGTGATGTCCTCGCCCGATTTCCCCTCCCCGGCACGCTGGGCGGCCAGCAGGGCCAGCAGGCCGGCGCCCATGCTGGCCGACGCGCTATCGATGATGTAGATCGGCTTGTCAGCGAACATCTCGCGTGCCACCCGCGCGCTGTCTACTGTCGCCGAGAGCTTGGAGCCGGTGCCGACGTAGACGATCTCCTCGGCGCCCCCCTCGAAGAGCCCGGTGTAGACCTGCTGGAAACTGCCTGGCGACGCCGCGGCGGTGGTCGGAAACGGCGCCCCCGGCCTGGTCAGCTCGCGCCAGAAATCCTCGTAGCTGAGGTCGATCCCGGCGCGGTATTCGCGATTGCCGAAATACACCAGGAGCGGAACGACCGTGATGCCCGCTGCCTGTGCGCGATCGGGCTGCAGGTCGCTCGCCGAGTCGGCAACGATCGCCACACGGCTCACGGCCGGCTCCCGCGTCCGCGGCTAGGCAATCCTCTCGAAAGCCATCGCCACCGACCCACCCCCGCCGAGGCACAGTGTCGCGAGCCCATAGCGTCCCTCTCTCCTCCGCAGCTCGTGCAAGAGCGTGGCCACGATACGCGCTCCGCTGGCACCGATGGGATGGCCCAGCGCAATCGCACCGCCGTTGACGTTGACCTTCGACCAGTCGAAGCCGAGCTCCCGCCCGTCGGCCAGCGTCTGCGCCGCGAAGGCCTCGTTGATCTCGATCAGGTCGAATGCCCCAATGGGCATCTCGATCCTGGCCAGAAGCTTCTGCACGCCCTTGACCGGCGCCAGGAACAGCCATTTCGGGGCGACCTCCGCCTGGGCATAACCGATGATGCGCGCCAGCGGCTTGAGCCCCAGCCGTTCCACGGCGCGTTCACTGGCCACCACGGTCGCCGCGGCGCCATCGGTGATGCCCGGTGCGTTGCCGGCGGTGACGGTGCCCTCCGCGCCGTCGGCGGGCAGCTCAGCATCGGGTGCGGGCAGCGCGAAGGCCGGCTTCAGGCGGGCAAGCGCTTGAAGGCTCGTGTCGCGGCGTGGCCCCTCGTCGGTGTCGAAGGTCGCCTCTTCGCGTCCGCGACGGATCGGCACCGGCACGATCTCATCGGCGAAGCGGCCGGCATCGATGGCCGCGATCGCGCGCTGGTGGCTCTCGAGGGCGAAGGCGTCCTGATCGGCGCGGCTGACCACCTCCTTGATCGCCACCCGCTCGGCATGTGTGCCCATATGGCACCCCTCGACGCTGCACCACAGCCCGTCGTGCACGGTGGTATCGATCAGCTCGGCGTTGCCCAACCGATAGCCGAAGCGGGCCCTGGGCACCAGGTACGGGCCCAGGTTCATGTTCTCCATGCCGCCCGCGACCGCGACCTCGGCATCTCCCGCGCGGATCTCCGCGGCGGCGAGCATGATCGCCTTGAGGCCGGAGCCGCACACGCGGTTGATCGTCGTGGCGCTCGTCTCATCGCCCAGGCCACCCTTGAGCGCCGCCTGCCGTGCCGGTGCCTGACCGGCGCCGGCCTGCAGCACCTGGCCCATCAGCACCTCGTCGATGGGTGTGCCTTCCGGCAGGCCGGCTCGTTCGACGGCGGCGTGGATGGCGATGCCGCCCAGCGTGGTGGCGGGTATGTCAGAGAGTGATCCGTTGAACTTGCCGATCGGCGTGCGTACCGCGGAGACGAGGAAGGCCGCGCCGTTGGGATCGCTTTGTATGGCACTCACGAGGTCATGTTACGACCGGTTGGTGCGGCCGCCCGGTCACCGGGCGATCAGGGGCGAATCCAAGGGTCGTAGACTCGGTCCGTGATCGCGTGCCCACGCTGCGGCCACCCCAACGCCGACGATGCCCGCTACTGCTCCAACTGCGCGCTGGAGCTCGGGCCGAGCGCTGTGCCGGCCGAGGCGCGCAAGACGGTCACCGTCATGTTCATGGATGTGGTCGGCTCGACCGCGCTCGGCGAGCAGGTGGACCCCGAGTCATTGCGCGCCCTGATGACGCGCTACTTCGATGCCATCCGCACCATCGTCGAGCGCCACGGGGGCACGCTCGAGAAGTACATCGGTGACGCGGTGATGGCCGTCTTCGGCGTGCCTGTGCTGCACGAGGACGACGCGTTGCGTGCGGTTCGCGCTGCAACAGAGATTCGCGAAGAGCTCGGCGCGCTGCGTACCCAGCTGGCGGGTGAAGGACGCCAGCCACTCGCCTGGCGCACGGGCATCAACACCGGCGAGGTGGTCGCCGGCGATGCCGGTGCCGGCCAGCGTTTCGTCTCGGGTGACGCGGTCAACGTCGCGGCCCGGCTGGAGCAGGCGGCCGAGGCAGACGAGACCCTGCTGGGCGAAGCGACATTCGCGCTGGTGCGCCATGAAGTCGACGCCGAACCCGGCCCGGCGTTCGCGGCGAAGGGCAAGGCGCAGGCACTGGTCGTCTACCGGTTCAGCGGCCTGCGCGCCGAATCAGCGGCCAATGGCAGACGGCTGGACGCACCGATGGTCGGCCGTCGGCGCCAGCGCAGGCTGCTCCAGGATGCCTACGAGGAGGTCGTCGAGGAGCGCGTCTGTCACCTGTTCACGATCCTTGGCTCGGCAGGCGTGGGCAAGTCGCGCCTGGTCAATGAGTTCCTGGCCGGCCTCGATGAGCAACCGCTCGTACTGCGTGGACGCTGCCTCTCCTATGGCGAGGGCATCACCTATTGGCCGGTGACCGAGATCCTGCGCCAGGCGGCCGGCATCGGCGGTGACGACGCTGGCGAGCAGGTGCTCGACAAACTCACCAGGTTGCTCGGCAAGGAGCGCGACGCGACGGTCATCGTCAGGCGCTTGGGCGAGCTGCTGGGAGTCGCGCCAGACAGCGCGACGAGCGACGAAACGGCATGGGCCGTGCGCCGGATGGTCGGCGCGCTCGGCCGGCGGCGTCCGCTGGTGGTCGTGCTCGACGACCTGCATTGGGCCGAGCCGACCCTCCTCGATCTGGTCGACGGCCTGGCCGATTCGATCTCCGATTCCGCGGTGCTGCTGATCTGCCTCGCGCGGCGCGAGCTGCTCGACGTCCGCGCCGGTTGGGGCGGCGGTAAGTCACACGCCACGACGGTCACCCTCGAGCCGCTCAACGAGCAGGAGAGCCGCGACCTGGTCGCGAACCTGCTCGGGCGAGCCGAGCTGGGTGGCGCTTTCGCGGAGCGGGTCTCCGCCACAGCGGAGGGGAACCCCCTGTTTGTCGAGGAAATGCTGGGCATGCTCATCGACAGCGGCCACCTGGTCCGGCGCGATGCGACGTGGAACGTCACCGGAGACCTGGCGCAGCTGACCGTGCCGCCCACGATCCAGGCCCTGTTGGCGGCGCGGATCGACCGGCTCGAGAGCGGCGATCGCCTGGTGCTCGAGCGGGCCTCCGTCGAGGGACACGTGTTCCATCGTGCGGCTGTGACCGAGATGACCCCGGCGGACTTGCTGGCCCAAGTGCCGGACCACCTGATGTCGCTCAGCCGGCGGGAACTGATCAGGCCCGAACATTCCGATGGTGGCTCGCTGGACGATGACGAGGCATACCGCTTCCGCCACCTTCTGGTGCGAGACGCCGCCTATGCCGGCATTCCCAAGGCGACGCGCGCCGAACTCCACCTCCGTCTTGCCGAATGGCTGCGGCGGAAGGCGGCCGATCGGCCGAACGAACACGAGGAGATCCTGGGCTACCACTACCAGCAGGCGTATCGCTATCGCGGCGAGCTCGGTGCCATGGACCAGGAAACGCGGCGGCTGGGACGGCTGGGGGCCGAGCATCTTGGCGCGGCCGGTCAGCGCGCCCTCGATCGCGGCGACGTCGCCGCGGCGGCGAAGCTACTCGGCTCGGCGACCGATCTGTTACCCACTGGTGATCCCCAGCGCACACGTTTCCGCGCGGAGCGCGCACTGGCCCTGCGGCTGGCGGCCGACCTGCCCAGCGCGATCGAGATGTTGCCGGCGACGATCGACGAGGCTCACGCCGCAGGCGATGAAGCCGGTGCTGCCTACGCCGAGGTCATCCTTACGGCGACGCTCGGGGCAAGGGCCCAGCTGAGTGTCGCCGACATGATTCACCGCTGCGAATCATCGCTGGCGGTGCTGCGCCAACACGGCGACGAGCGAGGCGTCGATCGTGCGATCGTCGAGCTCGCCGCCAGCCACTATTTCGCGGGACACGCACGCCGCGCCGAAGTGCTCTTGCTGGATCGGATGGCTGCGCGAGCCGAACTGCGGGATAGTGCGGATTTCCTCTCGTGGCTGGCGGCCGCCCAGCTCTGGGGCCCAACGCCAATCCCGGTCGCCATCGAGCGCCTGCGCGGAGTGCTCGCGTCGCCGCCCAACCACATGGCGGAGTGCGAGGCGCTCGTCTTCCTGGGGGCCCTTATCGGCCACCAGGGCGAGTTCGCAGAGGCGCGCAGGCTGGCCTGGGATGGCATCAACATGATGCGTGAGCTGGGGCGCCACACGACGGCGGCGCTGCTGTCGGCCAACATGATCGGCCACATCGAAATGCTGGCCGATGACCTGGATGCCGCCATGCGCGTGATCGGCGAAGGGCTCGACCAGTTACTCGCGGCGGGCGAAGACGGTTTTGCCAGCGGCGTCGCGATACGGCAGGCCGACGGCTGGCTGAGGCTCGGCAACCTGGATGAGGCCGAGCGTTCCGCACAGCTGGCCGCGCGGATGAGCAGCGCGGATGACGTGGACGTACAGGCAGAGGGTCTCAGCGTGCGGGGACGTGTGCTCGCGGCCCGCGGCGAAAAAGAGGAGGCCCTGGTCTCGGCGCGCCGGGCGGCCGAGATGGCAGCGGTCACGGACTACCTGGAGATGCGCGGTCAGACCCTCAGGAGCCTGGCGAAAGTGGAGCTTGAAGTCGGCAGCCGTGACCTGGCTATCGAAGCACTGCGCAGCGCTCGCCGGGAATTCGATGCCAAGGGCATGACCGTACTGGCTCGCGACGTCGAGCGCCGGCTGGCCGAACTGGAGGCGCCAACCGACGCCAGTCCCGGGCGCCCCTAGCGCGGATAGGCGTAGAAGCCCCTCCCCGTCTTCTGGCCCAGGTGCCCCGCGTCGACCAGCTGGCGCAGCACGGGCGGTGGCGCGAAGTGGGGCGAGCCGAACCCCTCGTGCAGTACCTCCATGACCTCGAGACACACATCGAGGCCGATGAAGTCGGCCAGCTCGAGCGGACCCATGGGATGGTTGAGCCCCACCTTGGCGCCGGTGTCGATGTCCTCGGCCGTGCCCAGGCCCTCCTCGTAGGCCTTCATTGCCTCGGCCAGGAAGGGCATCAGGATCCTATTGACGATGAAGCCGGGACGGTCTTTGCTGACGATCACCTGCTTGCCGATCTCGCCGGCCAGCTCGCGCACATAGGCGACGGTCGCCTCGGACGTTTCGGCACCGCGGGTCAGCTCGATCAGCGGCATGACCGGGACCGGGCTGAAGAAGTGCATGCCCACGTAGCGCGTGCGGCGTTCGGGCGACACCGCGGTCGCCAGGCGGGTAATGCTGATCGAGCTGGTGTTGCTGGCGAAGACGGCCTGCGCGGGAGCAATGGCATCAAGGTCGGTGAAGAGCGCGCGCTTGACCGACTCGTCCTCGAACACCGCCTCGACCACCAGCTCCGCTGACCTGGCCGCCTCCTTCAACGAACTGGAAACAGTCACTCGCGCCAGCTGCTCCTCACGCTGCTCGGCAGTGAGCTTGCCGCGGCCGACCGCCCGTTCGAGGCTTGCGCCGATGCGCGCTCGCCCCGCCTCGGCGCGTGCCAGCTCGGGCTCGTAAAGCGTGACCTGGTGTCCCGCGGCGGCCATCACCTGGCCAACACCGTGCCCCATCAGGCCGGCGCCACAGACAAGGATCTTGCGCGACGGATGCTCTGTCATGGCCACTAGGCTAGCCACCGGCAGGCTCGGACAACAGGGCCAATAGTCGGTCGGCAGCAGCAAACGGGTCGGTCTCATGTCCCGCGAGGGCACGCAGTGCGGCGTCGCGCTGCGCTGCCCGTTCGGGGGTGCGCAATCTTTCCGCCATGCGCTGCGCCAGGATGCCCGCCAGCTGGGCCTCGGCACGCTTGAGCGCAGCCCCGTCGGGATCTCCGCCGGGGGCGGACCGCCGCGCTGCTTCGCGTCGATCAAGCGTGGCCAATAACTCGGCCACGCCCGCCCCGGTCAGCGCGGACGTGAGCATCACCAGCGGCCGCTTGGGTCGCGGCCGATCGCCCGCAGCACGATCGTGCTGAGCGCCAACCGTCAGCATCGCGCGCAGCTGCGCGGCCGCGCGATCCGCCCCGGGTCGATCGGACTTGTTGACGACGACGATGTCGGCCACTTCCAGCAACCCGGCCTTTATAGCCTGGACTTCGTCACCCATCTCCGGGGACTGCACCACCACGGTGGTGTCGGCGATCGCCGCGATCTCGACCTCGCTCTGGCCGGTACCCACGGTCTCGATGAAGATGAGCGGAAAGCCGCACGCGTCGAGCGCGGCCGCCGCGGCAACGGTACTCGCGGCCAGCCCGCCGGCATGGCCGCGCGAGGCCATCGAGCGGATGAAGACGTCCCGATCGCCGGCATGAACCTGCATGCGCACGCGATCGCCCAGGATCGCACCGCCGGTGATCGGCGACGAGGGATCGATGGCCAGGACCGCGACCGCCCGGCTCGACGCACGCGCCTGGCCGACGAGCGCCGCCACGAGCGTGCTCTTGCCCGAACCAGGTGCGCCCGTGACACCCACCAGGTGCGCTTGCCCGGCGAGGGGATAGAGCACGCGCAGGGCAGCCTCGCCGGCTGCCGTCCGGTTCTCGATCTCGGTCAGCAGCCGCGCCAGGGCCCGCCGGTCGCCGGCCCGGGCGTGCTCGACCAGCTCGGCGCTCACGCCGCGCGCGAGTGAATGTTTTCGCGGATGAAGTGGGCTACTTCGCGGATGGTCGTACCGGGCCCGAAGACGCGCGCCACACCGGCGGCCTCGAGGGCGGGGATGTCATCGTCGGGGATGATGCCGCCGGCCGTGACCAGCACGTCGTCCATGCCCTGGTCGTGCAGCATCGCGGTCACCCGCGGCAGCAGCGTCATGTGCGCGCCGGACAGGATCGACAGCCCGACGACGTCGACATCCTCCTGGAGCGCGGCCGAGACGATCATTTCCGGCGTCTGACGCAGCCCGGTGTAGATCACCTCGAAGCCCTCGTCGCGCAATCCACGAGCGAGCACCTTGGCTCCGCGGTCGTGGCCGTCCAGCCCGGGCTTGGCGATGAGCACCTTGATGGGGCGAGCGGGAACGTTCTGGTCGGACATCGTGGCGATGATATTCGGGTCGTCTCCGGCCGGCGGGTCAGACCGGCGGAGCAGCCTCTCCGGCCGGCGGCTCGGGCAATGCCAGGTCAGCCATGTGCTCGGCGTAGTGGTCGAAGGTATTGCCGGCGATGACATGCGCCGCCCAGGCATCGTGTATCGCGAGCTGCGCATCGGTCATGCGTGCAATGTGACGGCGCAGCCGGCTGAACGACATGTCCAGTTCCTCGATCACCTCCCCCGCCGTGCGGCCCACCGCCCGGCGAGCCACCTGCGCGTTGAACGCGTCCACGCTCTGCGGGGCATCGCTCGTCTGGCCTGTCGCCACGAGGTGGTCGAGGCGATCAGCCGTGAGATCGTGCCACGCTGCCACGTGCGCGAGCATCTGTTTGCGCGTCCAGCTCGCTGGATCCGCGTCGTCGAGATGCTCGTTCATCCGACCTGCCGGGAAACGTGCGGCGGCACCCCGGAAGTGAGCCCATCCATCGTCGATACTCAGCAGCAGGGCGCGGAGCGTGTTCGGCAGTTGCTCGTCGGTCATGGCACCTCCCAGCCTAGAGCGTGGGCGCCGGGCGCTGCAGGTGGCTGAAGAACTCGGCGCGCGTGCGGTCGGCGGTGCGGAACAGGCCGAGCACGTGGCTGGTGGTCATGATGGTGCCGGGCTTGCGCACACCGCGCATCACCGCGCACAGGTGCGACGCCTCGACCACGACGCCGACGCCGCTGGGCGCCAGGCGCTCCATCAGAAAATCGGCAATCTGGCGCGTCATGCGCTCCTGGACCTGCAGCCGGCGCGCGTACATCTCGACGATGCGCGGGATCTTGGAGAGCCCGATCACGCGGCCGGCCGGGATATAGGCCACGTGAGCGCTGCCGAAGAACGGCAGCAGGTGGTGTTCGCACAGGCTGTAGAAGGGGATGTCCTTGACCACCACCATCTCGCTGTAGCGGACATCGAAGATGGCGTCGTTGACCAGCCGTTCGGGATCGACCCAGTAGCCGGCGGTCAGCTCCTGGTACATGCGCCGAACCCGGGCCGGCGTGGCGGCCAGGCCCTTGCGTTGCGGGTCCTCGCCCATCTCGACCAGGATCTGGCGCACGGCCGACTCGACCGCCTGATCACCCTCAGTGGCCGCGACCCCTGCCTCGGCCTGGTAGCCATCCTCGCCGACATCGTGCTCGATTTCGTCGACCAGCAGGCGGACACGTTCCGGCAGCTTTGCATCCATCCGGCCGATTCTGACACGCACGGGCTATCTGCCCATTCCGACATCTGAGAACATCGCGCTGTGGAGCAGACAACGTCCAATCCCGGGCTCTCGCTGCAGGAGCGGTACGACCCGCGCGGCGTGTGCTACGGCTGCGGGCCGGCCAACCCGCGCGGGCTGCACATCCGCAGCTTCCTCGGCGACGGCGACGAGGTGATCGCCGACTGGCACCCCGAGCCCCACCATCACGCCTTCGGCGCGGTGCTCAACGGGGGCGTTATCGGCACTCTCTTCGATTGCCACTGCAACTGGGCGGCCGCCTACCACCTGATGAAGCAGCGCGTCGCGGACGCCCCGCCGCCGACGGTGACGGCCGACTACCACGTCACGCTGTTGCGCCCCACGCCGGCCGACCGCCCGGTGCACCTGCGCGCCCACGTGGTCGATGCAAGTGCCGATCGGGCCACGGTCGAGGGCACGCTCGAAGCGAATGGCGCGACGACCGCGACCTGTCGCGCGACGTTCGTCGCCGTCAAGCCCGGTCACCCTGCCTACCATCGCTGGTAGCACGCTCGAGCAGCGCCAGCAGGGCATCCGCCAGCTCTGCCGGCCGGTAGCGCATCAGGTTGTGGCCGGCGCCGGGGAAGACGCGCACCTCGGGTGGCGGCCGGCCGCCGGCAGCCCGCGCGGCGATCAGTTCGTCGAGCGCCACGCGACGCTCGCGCGCCTGCGCGTCATCCGCCAAGCCACTCTCCGACAGGGCGATGAGCAGCGGAAGGTCAATGCGCGTCAGGACGGCACGCGGGTCGTAGCTGAACATCGCCTCGACCGCGCCACGGAGGGCATGTGCGCGTATCACCGGCGCGACGTGACCGGCATGCTTCTCGTCCACCGCCGCGCGTGCGGCGCGCTCCTGGTCGGCGTCCCATGACGCGGGGTCGTAGCCCCGCCGGTCGGCCAGGTAGGCGGCCATCGAAGCCAGCACCTCCGGCGGGTCGCCGATCGAGCGCTGGTATTCGTCTGCCGTCTGTCCGGTCGCCTCTTCGAGAGCCTCCCAACCGGCGTCGATCAACGCCACGGCCGCGACCGAGTCGGGCGCCTCGACCGCCAGCGTCGCCGCGACCAGGGCGCCCAGGCCGTGCCCGGCGACCACTGCGCGAGGTCCGCCGACCCCGGCGCCGTAGCCGGTCGCGGACAGGACGGTCAGTGCGTCGAAGGCGAGCGAGGTGAGGTCGTACCCGGTGCGCGGCGACTCGGACAGGCCGTGCCCGCGCAGGTCGGGCGCCAAGACGCGCGCGGCACCGCGCAGGCGACGCGCGACCGGCGCCCAGCTCCACGCCGTGGCCGCAAGGCCGTGCACCAGCAGCAGCGCCGGTCGCGCCGCACCGCCCCAATCGAGGTAGTGCAGGCGGTCGCCGGTCTCGACGGTTACCACCATCGACTCCGGTTCGCCCGGCCACGGTGCCAACGGGTCACGGCCGATCGGGTTCATCCGACTAGTATGGAAACGTGCCGCTCAGGCGCCGCGGAACCCAGGCTCGACACCTGCCGCACCATCGCATCTACTTCCCAGAGGCTCGGCACGTACCGTTCGAGCAGCTGGTCGAGCGCGCGTTGGCCGAACTGCCGGCCGCGGCGCGGCCACTGCTCGACAACGTCGCCATCGTCATCGACGACGAACCCACTCCGGAACAACGGCGCGAGAGCGGGCTGGCCGATGACGAGAGCCTGTACGGCCTCTACGAGGGCATCGCCGTGACCGCCTATGGCGCCGACCTGGTGCCCTTCCCGAACAAGATCACCCTTTTCCGCCTGCCCCTCGAGGGGGACTTCGCGGACCCCAACGAGCTCGCCTACGAGGTCCAGAAGACGGTCATCCACGAGCTCGGCCACCACGCCGGCGTCGATGAGCAGCGGCTCCACCGGCTGGGTTTCTGACTCGCTGCGGTTGCTGACGGCTTCTTCCGCCTGGCGATCCGAGCCGCAGCCGGGCGGGCGCATGCGACCGGCAGCGCATACGCGAAGCAGGACCACGCCCGATCGATCGTCGCCTTGCACCCAATGCAACATACGATCGTCCGCCGGCTGCAGCCCGTGGGTTGAGCTGCCTGCGCCGCCCGAGACACTCTTCGACCACGCTCGCGTAAGCGTGGTTTGCCAGGTTGCCGACATCCCGTTCGGAGGAGGTGGCAACTTGGGCCCGCGCGGAGGGCCGAATTCCGGTGGCGTGTTGTACCCCATGCAAACGGCATGCGCTGCCGGCAGGCGCTGCCCGTGCCGTGGACCAAATCCCCTGAGCGTGAGAATGCACAGTTGCGTACTTGCGCAAGTAGTGAGAGAATCCTGGGGCAATGACCAGTGCCACGCTGCCCACCGACGACATCGATCGCCGACGCACGGCAGTGATCGCCCGCGCGTTGGCGGATCCAAAGCGCCTATGCGTGCTGGAGACTTTGGCGGCGGGCGAGCGCTCGGTCAGCGAACTCTCGCGTGACGTGGGCTGCCAGGTCCCGAACATGAGCCAGCATCTGGGCGTGCTTCGGTCGGCCGGGCTGGTCACCGCGCGGCGCGAGGGCACGACTGTTTATTACCGCCTCGCGGACCCTCGGGTCATTGAGGCGTACCGCCTGATGCAGAACATCTCGGCAGAAAGGAATTAACGCGAAATGGCTGATATCAAGGTCGCGACCGACGCCAACTTCCAGGATCTGGTGCTCAACAGCGCAGTCCCGGTGGTGGTCGATTTCTGGGCCGCGTGGTGCGGGCCGTGTCGCATGGTGGCGCCCGAGATGGAGAAGCTCCAGGAGAAGTACGGCGGCAACGTCCAGGTGGTCAAGGTTGACGTGGACGCCAACCCGATGCTCTCCCAGGCGTTCAACATCATGAGCATCCCCACGATCGCATTCTTCCGCCCGGGCAAGGACGCCAACGGCAACACGTACACGCCGCAGGGCGTGGTCGGCTTCCGGCCGCTCGATCAGCTCGAGGCCCAGTTCGGCCTCAAGCAGTTCCTGCCCGCCAGCGAGGCTCCCGCCCAGGCCGCCGACACGGCCGCCTGAACCGCTAGCAACTCTATGGGCTGACCCCAGCCCTCCTCCTCCCCTCGAGACCCCGGCCTGCACCGGGGTCTCGGCGTATACGGGCTCCGCTGCGGTCAGGCGCCGGCCGCGCGCCAGGCGAGGCGGAACCAGGCCACCAGGCGATCGCGTGCGAGGGGATCATTCCAGTCGGCCGCCGCGAAGGCCACCCATTCCTCGCCGCGCGCGGAAGGTTCCGTGTCAGGCGTGCGCAGGGCCGCATCGGCGACATCCGGCCGTAGTCGCAGCTCGATGACGTTCTCCGCCGTCCGGGCCGCGAAAACCACGCCGTTTCTGGCGTACTCGCGATCGGCGAGGACCTCGACATCATCGACCTCGTCGAGCAACTCGGCGAGCACGTCGCCGAGTGATGTTTCAGCGCTCATCGTCGGATTTGCCGTCGCTGCGGGTGACGGTCCAGGCACCAACCGCGAAGCGACCCGCCAGCAACAGGTTCCAGGCGTTCTGGGTACCGACCACGAAGTAGAGGATGATCACCACGCCAATGGCATAGACGGCCGGGATCGGATCGACCAGCAGCCACAGCGACGCGCCGATGAGGACCAGCGACGCGAGCGCGGGCACCGTGTAGCGCACCCAGTCGGCCGCCCGGGCATTGGTGACCCACAGAGTGCGCAGCGGAGCCTGCACGATAGGTGCGCTCGCGGACAGGGTGGCGAACAGGGCCACCACCATCAATAGCGTGCTGGGCAGCCACGGCTGTGCCGGCGGCACGAGCATCAGCAGGCTGATCACGACCGGGTAGAAGAGCGTGGTTGCGCTGCCGATGGCCATGGGCACCAACGCCGGTCTCTCCTCGCGACCCTCCAGGTGAATCGTCAGGCCGATGAAGACCAGGCCGAGCAGCACTGCGCCGGCGCCGGCGGCGGCGACGAAGAAGTCATGCCACTGGGTGAGCGTGAAAGCGAGCTGGTCGTTCACGCCCGCGGCTCGGGACCGGCGGTCAGCGGGGGTCGACAGCCATGCAGGGACATCGGCGCCATTGTGGCCCATCGGTTGGCGCTCTGGTCAGCGTCAGGGCTCGACCAGGGCGCTGCCGATCCTGACGACCTCGCCCGAGCTCGTGTTGACGCAAAGCGGGTGTTGCGGGTTGGATGCGCTCGGCGGTGCGCGGGTTGGCTGCGCGCGGTGCCCGCCGGGTTGGCTGCGCGCGGTGCCCGCCGGGTTGGCGGGCCGGCAAGGCGCGGGTGCCACGACCTAGACGGCGACGGGCTCCCGGTACTCCCCGAAGATGGCGCGGAAGACGCCGCACATCTCGCCGAGCGTGGCATACGCGTTGGCGCATTCGATCAGCGCGGGCATCACGTTGGTCTCCGATGTGCCGGGCTGTGCTGCCAGGTCACGCAGCTTCGCCAGTGCCGCCGCGACTTTGTCGGGATCACGCTCGCGTCTCACTCGCGCGAGACGCGCCAGGTGGCGCTGGCGCGACTCTTCGCTCACCTCGAGCAGCGGTATCGCCAACTCTTCGGCAGGATCGGCATGGACGTTGACGCCCACGATCTCGCGCTCGCCGGCATCCAGCTCGCGCTGGAAGCGATAGGCAGCGTCGGCGATCTCCTTTTGTGGAAAGCCGGCGGCGATGGCCTTGACCATGCCACCCAGTCGATCGATCTCGTCCAGGTAGCGCCACACCTGCCGCTCGACCTCGTTGGTCAGCGACTCGACGAACCACGAGCCGCCGAGTGGATCCACCGTGTTGGCCACGCCGGTTTCCGAGGCGATGATCTGCTGCTGACGCAGGGCAAGCAGGGCGGCTTCGGCGGATGGCACGGCCCAGGCCTCGTCGTAGGCGTCGGTGTGCAGTGACTGCGTGCCGCCCAGCACTGCGGCAAGCGCCTGGATGGCCACCCGGGTCATGTTGTTCATCGGCTGTTGGGCGGTCAGCGAAACGCCGGCCGTCTGGGTGTGGAAGCGCATCCAGGTAGAGCGCTCGTTCTCGGCCCGGTAGCGCTGCGTCATCAGCTTCCACCAGACTCGCCGGGCGGCACGGAACTTGGCGATTTCCTCGAAGAAGTCGTTGTGGCTGTTGAAGAAGAACGACAGGCGCGGCGCGAACTCGTCGACACGCAGGCCACGCCTGATCGCCTCTTCGACGTAGGCCATGCCATCAGCGATGGTGAAGGCGAGCTCCTGGACCGCGGTGGAGCCTGCCTCTCTGATGTGATAGCCCGAAATCGAGATCGTGTTCCACCTGGGCAGCTCGCGCGTGCCGAACTCGATCGTGTCGGTGACCAGGCGCATGGACGGCTCGGGCGGGAAGAGGAATTCCTTCTGGGCGACGAATTCCTTGAGGATGTCGTTCTGGGTCGTGCCCTCGAGCTTCTCGCGCGGGAAGCCACGCTTCTCCGCCGCCGCGATGTACATCGCCCAGATGGGCGCGGCGGGCGAGTTGATCGTCATCGAGGTCGACACGCGGTCGAGCGGCAGCCCGTCGAGCAGGACCTCCATGTCCGCGAGCGAGCTGACGGCCACGCCGCAGGTGCCGAACTCACCCTCGGCCTCGGGATCGTCCGTGTCGTAGCCGTAGAGGGTGGGCATGTCGTAGGCGATCGACAGCCCGGTCTGGCCCGCCTTCAGGAGCTGGTGGAAGCGCTCATTGGTGTCCTCGGCCGCACCGAAGCCGGCGAACATGCGCATCGTCCACAGGCGCGTGCGGTAGCCCGTGGGATGAACGCCGCGCGTGAAGGGCGGCTCTCCGGGAAAGCCGACGTCGCGGACGGGATCGAAGTCCGACCAATCGCCGCGCCCCTCACGCAGCCGCTCGCCCAGGTGGTCGAGCGCCGTGGGGCCACCGCCGCCGGCCTCATCGCCCTGCCAGTCGAGCGGCGTGTACAGCCGCTCGATCTCGACGTCACTGATCGTGCTGAACCTGGGTCGGCGCTCTGGCGCGCGGAGGGCCGAACGCAGCGTGGCGCCGGTCCAGCCACGCTCGCGACTGCGCCACGAATCGGACATCGCCGGTACGGTAGCACGCACTCAGCGCGTCTTGACACCGCCGCCAGATCGTATAGAAAAGGGTATCTATTGCAGCCTTCCATGCACATCAGCATCGTTACCGACGAGCTCAGCGCCGACCCGGAGACCGCCATTGAGCTTGGTGTCGAGTGGGGCGTGCGCCACTTCGAGTTGCGTGGCTACTACAGCGACAGGGTCCCGGCGATCTCGGCGTACCAGCGGCGCCACCTGCGCGCGGTACTCGACGACTTCGGCGCGCAGGTGATTGCCGTCTCGCCCGGCCTCTTCAAGTTTCCATATCCGGGTATGGACAGCCCGCGCGCGAGCCTGGCCTGGATGGAGCGCGAGCAGGACCAATCGTGGGAGACGTCACAGGCTCTGTTGCGGCGTCACCTCGACGAGCTGCTCCCGGCCGCGTGCGACTATGCCGCCGAGCTGGGCGCCGGGCTGGTGGTCGCCTTCAGCTTCGCCAGGCCCGCGAGCCAGCCGCCCGGGGCAGGAGCCGAGCCGCCGCCAGGGGTGGTCGACAGCCTGCGTCGCGCCGCGGAACTCGCCGCGGCACGCGATCTGCAGCTGGTCATCGAGACGGAGGCGGGATTCTGGGCTGATACCGGCGAAAACAGCGCCGCTCTCGTACGCGCCATCGGCCATCCCGCGCTGGGCGTCAACTGGGATCCCGGCAACGTGCTGGCGGCCGGCGCCGAACCCTATCCGGCGGGCTACGCTGCGGTGCGCGGGATGGTCCGCCACGTCCACTTCAAGGACGCCCGGCCCGTGTCCCGCGGCCAGCCGGGTGGTGAGCCCGAGTGGGCCATCGACGGAGTCATCGATTGGGCCGGGCAGATCGACGCCCTGGCAGCGGACGGCTACCGGGGGTATATATCGATCGAACACCACATGCGACCGAAGGTGGCCTCCGCCCGGGCCAGCCTGGAGCGTCTCCGGACGCTGATTGCGCAGATGCCGGCGAGTGATGCCCAGCGAAGGTGAGGAGGCAATGGTGACCACTGCTCAGGATCTCGAAGGAATCATTCCCGCCGCGATCGTGCCAATGCGCTCAGACGAGTCTGTCGACATGGCGGCCTACCAGCGGTACCTGCGCTGGGTCGTGCAACCGGGCGTCGTGGGCCTGGCGGTCAACGTCGACACGGGCGAGGGGCCGTACCTCACGAGCGACGAGCGGCGAGCGGTGATCGAAACGACCCGGCGCGACGCGCCGCCCGCGTGCGCGGTCATCGCCGGGATCGGCGGTCCGTCCAGGCACGCCGCGACGGAGAACGCGCGCATCGCCCGCGACGCTGGTGCCGACGCGCTGCTGGTCTTCCCGACGCCGGCCTTTTTGAATGACCCGCTCGACGCGGCGATCCTGATCGACTACCACAGCGCGATTGCCGATGCGAGCGGCCTGCCGTTGATCGTTTTCCAGCTGGGCCCGGTGTTCGGCGGCGTCAATTACCCGCTGAACGCCCTCGCCAGTCTGCTCGAGCTGCCGGCGGTGATCGGCCTCAAGGACGCCTCTTTCGACGCCCAGCGTTTCATGGCCACGCGTGACGTCGTCGGCGCGGCCGGCCACCCGGTGACCCTTTTGACCGGGAACGACAATTTCCTGCTCGAGAGCTTCCTCATGGGAGCCAAGGGCGGCCTGCTCGGCTACGGCGCCGTTGGTGTTGGGCTGCTGGTCGAGATGCTGGCCGCCATCAAGGCGGGGGACATGGCCGCCGCGGTGGCGATGCAGCCGCGCGTACAGGGATTCTGCGACTACATCTACGGTCGGCCGCTGGGCGACTATCGCGCCCGCTGCAAGGTTGCCCTGGTGCACATGGGCGTCCTCGAGCCAAGCGAAACGTATGTCCGGTCGCCCTTCCAGTCGCTGTGGGAGCGCGACCATGACCTCGCCCGTCGCGCCGTCGCGGCGGCCGGCCTGCTGCCCGCCGCCGCGGCTGCCCGCTGATCACGCCGTAGAGGTCGGGCGCCCGCCGTGGGCCGCGGCTCGGAAGCCTAGCCGGCGGCTGCGCGGTCCTCGTACCCGGCCGCGGCCGGCCTGGTGTGGCGTTCGACGCCGCGCCGATCGAGTTCGGCCTGGATTACGCGCGCCTTCCGGACCAGGTCGCGATCGCGCGTGATGGTGCGCGCAACCCAATCCAGGTATGCCGGCTCGAGTAGTTCCACCTCGCCCAGGGTGTAGCCGTGAAAGCGACCGAAGTTGAGCACCGTCTCGCGTGCCTCCTGCAGGGATGGCGGCGCCTGCGGGCGCCCGGGGTGGCGCTGGACGGGCCCGGTCGGCGTCGAGGCGCGCAGGTCTCGTTCCAGTTCGTACGAACGACGATCGGGCGGCTGGTGCCCGCGCATGGTGCGCGCTGGTTCGTGGAGGCGGCTGTTTCGCGGTCGCAACGATGAGCTGGTGTCGTAACGAGCGGTGACCGGCGGCGTCGGTGGCGGCGGCGGCGGACCAGCGTTGCCCGCCGCATCGGCGTAGGCCAAGAATTCTTCGAAGCTCGCGCTGCCGCCCGGGCCGCCGTGCTCCGCGGCGCGGGCGCGCCGGCCCTCCGGTGAGCTGTCGAAGCGTGCTCGGCGCGCGGGATCGCGCAACAGGTCGTACGCGGCGTTGATCCGCGCCATCCGTGTAGTGAGCCGCGCGGCCTGCTCTCCGTCGCCGGCCGCGCGATCGGGATGGTGCTCGCGCGCGAGTTCGCGCCAGCGGCGCTTGATGGTCGCGGTCGATGCGTTGGTGCGCAAGTCGAGGACCAGGTACGGGTTGCCGCGAAACGCTTGATCGGGCATCAACAGCCGAGCCTACCACGCGCCGCGCCGTGGACCGGACGCGATCCGGCTTCCGTCAAATCCGGAATATGGCGGTACGAGAGCCGGTCGGCGTGCGTACTCGGCACCAATACCGGCCGAATCGCAGGAAATGGCGGAAAGCGCGCGCACAGTCTCGGCAATAGCGCGCACAGTCCCGGAAATAGCAGGATCTGGTGGAAAGCGGCGCCCCGTATAGTCGGCAGGTGATGCTGCGCCTGCCGTTCCAGCCGCCGCTCGAGCCGATGCTGGCCAAACCACTGCCCGAGCTGCCTACCGGCGACGGCTGGCTGTACGAGCCCAAGTGGGACGGCTTCCGGGCGATCGTCTTCCGCGATGGGGATGACACGTACATTCAGAGTCGCGACCTCAAACCCCTCGATCGCTACTTCCCGGAACTGCCGCCAGCGTTGCGCGCCAATCTCCCGCGGCACTGCGTCATGGACGGCGAGATCGTTATTCCCGGCAGCAACGACGGACTCGACTTCGACGCGCTGTTGCTGCGCATCCACCCGGCCGCCTCACGCGTGAAGATGCTCGCCGACCAGACGCCAGCCTCGTTCGTGGCTTGGGACCTGCTGGCCCTTGACGACGAGGATCTCCGCGACCGGCCGCAGGGGGAGCGGCGCAGGCTGATCGAAGACGCGCTGGCGGACGCGCGTCCACCGATCCACCTGACACCGGCCACGTACGACGTTGAAGTGGCCCGCGACTGGTTCGAACGCTTCGAGGGTGCGGGCCTCGACGGAGTGGTGGCGAAGCGGCTCGATGCGGTCTACCAACCGGGCAAGCGGGCGATGGTCAAGGTCAAGCATGCGCGCACGGCCGACTGCGCGGTCGCCGGCTTTCGCTGGCACAAGAACGGCGCCAACACGCACGTCGGCTCGCTGCTGCTCGGCCTGTACGACGACACCGGCAGGCTCCACCACGTGGGCGTCACGTCGTCGTTCAGCTGGCCTGCTCGCGCCGCGCTGGCTCAGGAGCTGGCTCCGTTACGCGACAAGGCGCTCGACGGCCACCCGTGGGCCGAGTGGGCGGAGTCGGCCGCGGGCGAGTCATCTGCGGCAAGCGGGACACGCATGCCCGGCGCCACCAGCCGCTGGAACCGCGGCAAGAACCTTTCATGGGAGCCACTGCGCGTCGAGAGAGTGGCAGAGGTGGGCTATGACCACCTCCAGGGCGACCGGTTCCGACACGCCACCACGTTCGTCCGCTGGCGCCCCGACCGGCAGCCTGACGACTGTCGCTACGACCAGCTCGAGGCCAGCGCGCCCTATGAGCTCAGCCTTATCTTCGGCGGATCTTGATTTTTGGCGGATCTTGAAGAATCGGCGCTCGAACGTGTGACTGCTGCGGGTAAACTCGTGCACGTCCGTGCTTGGCCCAAGAGCGCAGGGCGCGCCTATCGCTCTGGCGGGTTGCGGTAAGTGAAGCAGGAGGGATCGATGGCCCAACAGCAGCCACAGTGGAGTCCACCACCGCAGCAACCCACCGGTTGGGGAGGAGCCGGGTACGGCGGACCACCACCCCGTCCAGTCGGCGTAACACTTGCGGCCATCTACCTGATCGTGATGGGCGTGCTAATCGCGCTGGCTGGCGCCGCATGCGGCGTGTTCGGCAGCGCAGTTGGGTCAGCCGATTCAACGTTCCCCGGGCTCGGAGGCCTGGGCCTCGGGATTGCCCTTATCGGCATCATCCTGCTCGTCCTGGGCATCCTCAGCATTGCTGCCGGGGCGGGCGCACTCAGCGCCAAGGGCTGGGCACGCTGGACGGGGATCATCATCAGCGCCATCCTGGCGATACTGCTCATTCTCGGCGGCCTGACGTCGCTGGGCAGCGACGTAGGCAGCAGCGGGATCCCCTCGCTGGTCGTCGGCGTGTTGTACGCGCTCACCGCGTGGGCGCTGATCCAGGCCAACGCCTACTTCTCCTTTCAGCGCTGACGGTTCAACAGGCTTCAGCAACGAGTGACGCCGGCCGGCTTGCCGGCCGGCGTCGGAATTTCATCGGGGGTAACCGATGACCGACCAGGGCGACAACGACCTGCAGGACAAGACGCCGGCTCCGGGGGATGGCGCAGCCCAGCCATCGGAAGCGGAGCAGCAGCCGGCAGCCGCGGACACGCACGCTGCAGCAAGCGAACAGAACGCGCCGGCCGCAGCAGGCGAACAGCCGGCACCGGCTCAGCCAGCCATG
>CAZSWK010000030.1:0-23984 GCA_964610835.1 uncultured Anaerolineaceae bacterium
CGCGTTCGATGACGCGCTGCGCATGCACATGGCGGCGATCGACCCGGCCCTCGACCTGTCCGCCATCTCGATCGACCATGTGCCCGAGGAACGCCCGTGTCTGTCGTGTGGCGAGTCCTTCGCTGCGGTCGGGATGGTCGCCTCCTGCCCACACTGCGGCGGCAGCGGGTTGACCGCACCGCGGCCCGAACGGATCGAGCTGGAGATCGGCTGATGTGCGTCGGCTTCCCGGGGCAGGTCATGGCCGTCGACGCCTTCGGGGCTACGGTGCAGACGCTGGACCGGCAGCGCCGGGCATCAACGCTGCTGTTGCCCGATGTCGCCGTGGGTGATTGGGTCTACGTCGCGGCGGGCAGCATCGTCGAGCGGTTGGATCCAGCGGAAGCGCAGGAGGTCACCGACCTGCTGCTGCAGGCCGTTGAGGCCGAGACCGCCGAGGAACAGCCGTCGACCGGCGGGTAGGCTTCGAGCGCGGAGAACGCCAGTCCCTTCAGGGGACTCCGGCCATCTGGGCGTCGGTGAGCGCCGCTCTTGCCTTAACCTCGTCATCGACGACGAAGGCCATTTCGAGGACCCCCTCGCGGCAGCCAATCGACATCGTGGCCAGCACGTTCACGCCGGCCGTCGCAAGTCGATCGGTTATGTCGGCCAGGCCGCCAGGCTGATCGAGGACGTCGACCACGACGGCGGAACCTTCGATGAAGTCGTGGCCGAGACTGCGCAACACGTCGCGCGCGTCACCATTTGAGGTGGTCATGAAGGCGCACGCGACCGATCCCGTACCCGCACACGAGATGCGTTCGATGTTGATGCCGCGAGCGGCGATCGCGCGTACCAAGCGCGCGAGCTCGCCGGGACGGTTGTCCAGCTGAACGACGAATTGCGTTTGCATGCAACCCTCCCTGAGCCGCGGAGCCCACGGCCGGCGATTGACTCCTGGCGCCGGCGTGCCCTGCTGACACCGTGGGCCGCTCGATTCTCTCGGATAAGTGCCGGATCGCCCGTCCCGGCGTGACTTTCGACAGTGCCGCTCGGGCGGGACGCCTGGCGTCGTGGCTTCTAATCTCTGGCCGTGTCCGCTTCACGCCCGCGGCGTCCAACGAGCAAAACGGCAGTGTCCCCAGCCGCCCTGCGCGACTTCGTGCGCCGAAATACCACGCTCCGTGAATTGCCCGACCTGCCTGGAGTGCGGCTGCACCGGGGCGGCGCGGACATCATGGATCTCCTCGAGCGGACCGCGCCGGCGACCGGCCAGCCGGATCCGCCGCTGCCATATTGGGCGTACGCCTGGTCAGGTGGCCTGGCCATCGCCCACCATCTGTCGGCGCATCCCGAACTCGTACGCGGCCGGGACGTGCTCGACATTGCGTCGGGCAGCGGGCTAGGCGCGATTGTCGCGATGCGCCACGGTGCGCGGCGCGCGATCGCCGTCGATGTTGATCCGTTGGCGGCGGCGGCCATCGCGGTGAATGCTCGTGCCAATGCTGTTCGCGTGGCGGTAATGGCCGCGGACCTGCTCGAGCAGCCAACCGACGGCTGGGACGTGGTGCTGGCCGGTGACATCTGCTACGAAGAGGTCATGGCCGAGCGGCTGGTGGACTGGTTGGCCAGGGCCGCGCGCGGTGGTGCGACGGTGCTCATTGGTGACCCCGGGCGGCGCTATCGCCCGGCCGATCTGGTCGAAGTGGCCAGTTACACGGTGCACACCAGCCTGGATATCGAGGAGTCCGAGTTCAGGCGGGCCGGTGTCTTCACCGTGGCTCACTAAGCAGCCGCTGTTCAGCCTTCACACAGCGCGTTCCCAGCGAGGGCCGATAGCTTACCGAGCATGCCAGTCGACCCGCGTCTGCCGCGCCATCGCGCCGCTGCCCGCGATGCTGCCATCCGCCGCGTATCGCGTATCACGGTTGCCAGCATGGTGGCTGGCACCGTGGCGTCCATCGGCTTCGCTGGTCTCGCTGCCGCGACATACACCGGCAGCTCATCGACTACCGGCACCACGCCGACGACCGATGCAACCGTAGGCCGGTCTCGCGTCAACGGGAGCGAGCCGCGTGTCTTACGGAGCCAATCGCAGCCCGCAACGGTCCCCAACCCGATTCAGGTCGCACTCCCGCCGGTGCGCAGCAGCGGCCGCGCCCTGGTTACCGTCGGGGGGTCGTGATGAGCGTTCGCGCTGCTCGCTGGGAGGCGATCGGCACGAACGTCCATCTGCTCGTGAACGACGCGCCGCTGGCGCCCGCACGCTCGGCGCTTGAGGCCATGATCGACGCCGCCGACATCAGCTACAGCCGATTTCGCCCCGATAGTGAGCTGGCCCGCGTCAATACCGCACAGGGTCGCGCGCTTGAGGTCGGGCCACTCTTCGCCCAGGCGCTCGAAGCGGGACTGCGTGGCGCGCGCCTGACCCAGGGGCTGGTCGATCCCACCGTGGGGCGGCTGCTCAGGCTGGCCGGCTATGACGCCGACTTCGCGCAGATCGCCCGGCGC
The DNA here is from genome assembly GCA_964610835.1 of uncultured Anaerolineaceae bacterium. Classification (GTDB taxonomy): domain Bacteria; phylum Chloroflexota; class Limnocylindria; order Limnocylindrales; family CSP1-4; genus JALYGJ01. Next base: position 2,491 of record CAZSWK010000030.1, read on the forward strand.
CGGGCGAGCGCGCCACCGACCGTTGAGGCGGTCGCCGGCTGGCTGGTCATCGACTGGGATCCGCAGACCCGCCGGATACGGCTCCCGGCCGGGGTGGAGCTCGACTTCGGTGCGACCGGCAAGGCTCTGCTCGTCGACCTGGCGGCCCAGGCTGCGCTGGCGGTGCTGCCGCCGGGCGCTGGGGTGCTGGTGTCAATCGGCGGTGACATCGTCGTCGCCGGCTCCACGCCGGTGCACGGCTGGCGAGTACGCATGGCCGAAGACAGTCGGGCGCCGTGGCTGGGTGGCGGCGAGGTGGCCGTCGTGAGCGATGGTGCCATGGCCACGTCGAGCACGACCATCCGCCGATGGCGCGCCGGCCACATGATCCTGCACCACCTGATCGACCCACGCACGGGTCGCCCGGCCAACGGTCCGTGGCGCACCGTCAGCGTCGCAGCGGCCACCTGCGTCGACGCCAACATCTGTTCAACCGCGGCGATCCTGCTCGGCCGCGAGGCGATCGGCTGGCTGAAGGAGCGGGGCGTATCGGCGCGGCTGGTTGGGCAGGGCGGTGAAGTGACCTACGTGGGCGGCTGGGGCCAGGAGGCCGCTGCCGCGTGAACACTCAGCTGTTGTGGTTTGCGACGCGCGGCACGGGCATCGTGTCCCTCATCCTGCTGACGGCCGTGACCGTTCTGGGACTGCTGTCGATCACTGGTTGGCAGCGGCCGGGCTGGCCACGCTTCCTGTCGGCCGACCTCCACAACAACCTCGCCCTGCTGTCGGTCGCCTTCGTCGCCGTGCACGTCGTCACGGCGATCATCGATCCCTTCACGTCGCTCGGCATCTCCGCGGCAGCGATCCCCTTCGCCTCGTCGTACCGGCCGCTGTGGGTGGGCCTCGGCGTCATTTCCGTCTACCTGTTCATCGCGCTGATCGTCACCAGCCTGCTGCGCGAGCGGATCGGACAGCGCACGTGGCGCGCCATTCATTGGCTCTCCTACGCCGGCTGGCCGCTGGCGGTCGCCCACTCGGTGGGCGCCGGCAGCGATGCCTTCGCGGGCTGGTTCCTGCTGCTGACGCTTGCCTGCATCTTCTGCGTGGCGCTGGCCGTGTCGCTGCGCATCTGGCTGGGCCGCTCACGCCGTGAGGAGTTGCCCTACGTGGTCGCCGAGTCACGCCTGCCCGCTCCGTTCGCCGAGCGCGAGGGCTGACATGGAGGGCCGACTGCTTGCCGGGCGTCCGCTCGATGAGGGGCCCGAGCCCCTGTCCGAGCATCTCGCCCGCCTCGGCCCGTTGCCGGACAGGCACCATGGCCTGATCAACGAAGTCACGGCCAGCGGCCTGCTGGGCCGCGGCGGCGCCGCGTTCCCGGCTGGCACGAAGTGGCACACGGTGGCGCAGCGTGCCGCCGGCGACGCTCGTGTCCTGGTCAATGGTGCCGAAGGCGAACCATTGAGTGCCAAGGATCGCACGCTGATGGCGCTGCGGCCGCATCTGGTTCTCGACGGCGCCCTCCTGGCGGCCAACGCGGTCGCCGCGCGCGGGATCGTGATCTACGTGGGGGAGAGGCACCACGCGGCGCGCAACGCGCTGCAGGTTGCCCTGCGCGAGCGCCACCTCTCACGGGCCCGTCCGCGCGTGCCGATCCGCCTGGTGGCCGCGCCGAATGCATATGTCGCCGGCGAGGAGTCGGCGGCCGTACACCACGTCAACGCCGGCGACGCACGGCCGACGTCAGTGCCGCCCCGCCCGTTTGAGCGCGGTGTCGACGGCCGGCCAACGCTCGTCCAGAACGTGGAGACACTCGCCCATGTGGCGCTCATCGCGCGCCTTGGGCAGGCCTGGTATCGCTCGGCGGGTCGCGCCAGGGCGCCGGGCACGGCCCTGGTTACAGTTCATGGCGCTAGCCGGCCCGGCGTGCGCGAGATCGAGTACGGGACGCGCGTCCGGGAGCTGGCAGCACTAACCGGTGTCGAGCAGTCGTCGGTTGGGGCGGTACTCGTCGGTGGCTATTTCGGGTCCTTCGTGGCGGCGGAGCGCGCCTTTGGACTGGCGCTCGACCCGATCGAGCTGCGCCAGTCGGACCTGGCGCTCGGCTCGGGCGTGGTGGCCTTCCTCGAACAATCGGACTGCGGCGTGGCAGCCACGGCCAGCATCCTCGAATACCTGGCCGCGCAGAGCGCCGCGCAGTGCGGGCCCTGCGTATTCGGCCTGCGTGCCATCGCCGACACCGTCGCGGGCGTCGCGCAGCGGCGCGCCACGGCCGCCGACTTCGAGCGGCTGACACGCTGGCAGATGCAGCTGGCCGGCCGTGGCGCGTGTCACCATCCCGATGGCGCGGCGAACCTCCTGGCATCGGCATTTGCGGCCTTTGCCGACGATTTCGCGCTGCACGTCAACCACCGCCGTTGCGTCACCGGGCGCAGCAGCGCATCGGCCGCCAGCGCGGTGGCCGCGTGAGCCGTGTCAGGCCGACAGCCGCCAGGCGCAGCCGGCTGCTGGTCGATCGCATTGCCTGTGATGGGCGCGGCCTGTGCGCCGAACTGCTACCCGAGATAGTCGAACTCGACGACTGGGGCTACCCGATCGTCGACGCCAGCGGCGTGCCTGATCGCCTCGAGTTGCTTGCCCGGCGTGCGGTGGCTGCCTGTCCGCTTCTGGCGCTGCGCCTTGAGGCCCAGCACTAGGCAGACGCCTTCCATCCCTTTCGGCGGTGGCTACGGCCGTCGACCGCCGGGCTCACGACTGTGCGGCGGTGGCGGTGAGATAATCGGCGTCCGTCAGCAAGGAGGAAGCCGTGACCGCGACCGGCCTATCAGGCTCGCCGGCCGAGTACCGCAAACGACTCAAGGAGCAGCCCGACGAGCAGATCGACGCCTGGGCGGCCGAGCTGATGCGCGACATGTCCATTCGTCGGGGCGTGCTTCATGTGCTGGCCAACCTGCGGGCCGCCTTCGGCGCCGACGACCGCCGGCTGGAGCAGATCTATGCCCGCGGCGGTGGGCCACTCGCGGCCGTCGGGCGGACCGATGAGGGCCAGCTGATGGTCCCGGCGATCTCGCTGCAGTACTTCGTGAGCGGTGCACGGCAGGTGTTCGGCGACGCCCGCGAGCGTCTCATCGATTACCTCGTCAAGAACTTCGACGAGCTGATCTACATCTAGGCGCGGCGCGCCGGTGCAGCGCAGGTTGGCCGCGGTCCGCGTCGTTCACCCGTTTCCATCGCTTCTCAATGCCGTGATCGTGGCCGCCCTGGCGGCGCTGGCGCTCGTCCGTGACGGCGCCGCCACTGCCACGGTGGTGGCAGTCGCCGGATCGCTGGCGCTGGGCATGCTCGGACTGCAGTTCTGTATCGGCGCCGTCAATGACGTGCTGGACGCTCCGCTCGACACCCGGACCAAGCCGGCCAAGCCGATTCCGCGCGGTCTGGTGCGCCGGCGCACGGCGATCGAGGTCGCCCTGGCCGCCGGTGGGGGAGGCCTGCTGGTCGCCGCCGCTTATGGCCCGGCAGTGCTGCTGATGGCCGTCGGCATGCTTGGCGCCGGCCTCGTCTATGACGCGTGGCTGAAGCCCACCCCCTTCGCCTGGTTGTGCTACTCGGTCGCCTTCCCGATTCTGCCCGTCTACGCCTGGTACGCGGCGACGGGCGCGCTGCCGCCACACTGGCAGGTGCTGCTACCCGTCGCCGCATTGGCCGGGCCCGGGCTCCAGCTGGCGAACGGCCTCGTTGATCTCGAGGGCGACCGGACGGCTGGCCTGGTGACACTCGGCGTGCGCCTGGGCCGCCGCCGCGCCGTGATCGCGATGGCCGCCGTGATCACGGTCATCTACGCGCTCGCCTGGTCGACCCTGGGCGTGGCTTCCGGGGGGCCGCTGGCGCTGACGTTTGTCGCGCTCGCGACAGCGCTCGCCCTGCTGGGCCTGGTCCTCAGCTCCCGATCGAGGCTGGCGCTGCGCGAGGCAGGCTGGCAGGCGCAGTGCCTGGCGATTGGCCTGCTGGGAGTGGGCTGGCTGCTCGCGGCCTGATCAGTGCTCGAGGCCGTGGCCGCTGCGTACCACGGTGATCGCGTTCTCGAGGCGCAGCTTGACGATGGTCAGGTACTTGGCCAGGTTCGCTCGATCGGTCTCACCAATCTGATCGAGCGCCTCGCTCGATCCGAGGGCATCGGCCAGGTTCTCGAGTGCGTCGGCGAAGCTCTGCTTGGCGGCGATGAGTGCGTCGTCGGATGGTGCGCCGTGCCGCGCCCGTGGCTCGAGCGACGGCTCGTCCGCCATGGCCACCTCCGCCCGTTGAGCCGGAGCTGGATCGGTCGCGTCTCGCACCGGTGCCACTGCCGGCGGCTTGCCCTCGATCTTTTCGCGCAGCTTGACCAGACTGAGTTCACCCGCTGCCACCTGTTCGGCCAGCCGGCGCCGCTTCTTGGGATCCTCGACCTTCAGCAGCTCGTATGCGTGCGAGAGGGTGTCTTTGCGTAAAGACACCAATTGCTTTATCTCGGTCGGCGCCCCGGCAAGTCGCAGGCGGTTCTCGATGTAGCCCTTGTCCTTGCCCAGTTTCTGGGCCAGCCGGCGCAGGCTGTAGCCGTGCTCGCTGGTCATCCGGTCATAGATCATTGCCTCTTCGAGCGGCGAGAGATCCTCACGCTGGAGGTTCTCGATGATGCCGATCTCGAGTGCGGCGTCGTCGTCGAGCTCTTCGATCAGCGCCGGGATCTCGGTCAGGCCCGCGGCCCGAGCCGCACGCCAGCGCCGCTCACCCGCTACCAGCTGATAGTGACGCGGCTGGCCTACGGGACGTACCAGCACCGGCTGGAGGACACCGTGCTCACGAATCGACGCGGCCAGCTCGGCCAACGCGGACTCGTCGAAATTCATGCGCGGCTGCCCGGGGTTGGGGGAGATGCGGTCGAGCGGGACGTCGCGTACGCCCGCCGGTCGGGTACTCGAGTCGGGCGACAGCAGGCTGAGAATAGCCGGCGGAAGATCGCGCTCCTCCTCTGAAAGTCGGCGCGCGGCAGTGCTGCGGAAATCCGGTCTAGCCAAGCTCGATCACCTCCCTTGCCAATCCCCGGTAGGCGCGGGCGGCATCTGTGTTGCTCGCGTATGAAGTCACCGGGCGCCCGACCAGGGGCGCCTCGCCCAGCCGAACGGTCTGCTTGATCATGTTCTCGAAGATGTGGTGATCGCCCATGTCGCGCAACTCCTGGAGCATGTCCCGACCGAGCAGCGTGCGACTGTCGTAGAAGGTTGGCAGCAGCCCGAGCACGCGCAGCTTGGGGTTGAGCCCTTTGTGGCGAATCTGGTTGATCACGTTGGTCAATGCGGTGAACCCCTTCAATGCGTAGTACTGCGTCTGCACCGGAATGATCACGCCTTCGGCCGCGACCAGTGCGTTGAGCGTCAGCAGGCCTAGGGTCGGCGGGCAGTCGATGAGCACATAGTCGTATTGGGCCGCCGCCGGCGACGACTGGAGCGCTTCGCGCAGCGCCTGTTCGCGACCGATCGCGCTGAAGAGCATGTTCTCGGTCGCCGACAGGTCGATGGTCGCCGGCGCGACGTCCACGCCGGCCGTCTGGGTTGGCAGGATGATCTCGTCGAGGCTCAGGTCGGAGTCGACGAGCACCTCGGCCATCGATCGCTCGACGTTGCGCATGTTGATGCCCAGGCCGACGCTCAGGTTGGACTGCGGGTCCATGTCGACGCACAGGATGCGGTAGCCCTGCTCAGCGAGCGAACCTGCGAGGTTGATGGCGGTCGTTGTCTTGCCGACGCCGCCCTTTTGATTTGCGATGGCGATGATCATGGCCGACGACCACTACCCCTCTACCGATGACAACCCTGCCAATCTAGCAAGAAAGGGTCGCCCGACACACCACGGTTATCCACAGCTTGCCGAAGTTGTTCACCGATTCTGTGGACATCTGGCGTTGCTACGATAGGCCGAGCCCGTTGATCAGCCGTCCGCCGGAGGCCGAAGCCGTGTCATCCCAGCACCCAGAAATTGAGCGACTGTTGTCGCTGCGCGAAAAGGCACGCGACGGCGGTGGCAAGGAGCGCATCGCCCAACAGCACGAACGCGGCAAGCTGACCGCGCACGAGCGGCTGGAACTTCTGCTCGATCCTGACTCCTTCGTCGAGTTCGACGCTTTCGTAACCCATCGCGCCAGTGACTTCGGCCTGGACCGTCAGCGCTACCTGGGTGACGGCGTGGTCGTCGGCCATGGCACCATCGCGGGTCGCCTCGTCTTCGTATTCAGCCAGGACTTCACCGTTTTCGGCGGCTCGCTGTCGGAGGCCCACGCCGAAAAGATCTGCAAGGTGATGGACCTGGCGGTGCGTGTCGGGGCACCGATCATCGGCCTCAACGATTCGGGTGGGGCGCGCATCCAGGAGGGGGTCGTATCGCTCGGCGGCTACGCGGACATCTTCCTGCGCAACACTCTCGCGTCGGGTGTCGTGCCGCAGATCTCGCTGGTTCTCGGTCCGTGTGCCGGCGGCGCCGTCTACTCGCCGGCCATCACCGACTTCACCGTCATGGTCGACGGCACCAGCTACATGTTCGTCACCGGACCTGACGTGGTGCGCAGCGTGACGCACGAAGAAGTAGACCGCGAACGGCTCGGCGGCGCAGAGGTACACACGACGATCAGCGGTGTGGCCCACCTCGCCGCGCGCGATGAGGCACAGGCGATGGATCTCTGCCGGCGCCTCTTGGTCCACCTACCGCAGAACAACCTCGAGCGGCCGGCGTTGCGGCCGACCAGCGATCCGTCCGATCGCCAGGATGAGCGGCTCAACGACGTCGTACCCGCCGACCCGGCGCAGCCGTACGACATGCACGAGGTCATCACCAGCATCGTCGACGACGGCGAGTTTCTCGAACTCCAGCCGGCGTGGGCGGCCAACATCATCGTGGGCTTTGCCCATGTCGGCGGTCGCAGCGTCGGCGTGGTGGGCCACCAACCGGCGGTGCTCGCCGGCGCCCTCGACATCGATGCGTCCGACAAGGCGGCCCGTTTCGTGCGCACCTGTGATGCCTTCAACGTGCCCTTGCTGACGCTGGTCGACGTTCCCGGTTTTCTGCCCGGTGTGGCCCAGGAGCACGGCGGGATCATTCGCCATGGCGCCAAGCTGCTCTACGCCTATGCCGAGGCGACCGTGCCCAAGGTCACCGTCATTACGCGCAAGGCATACGGCGGGGCGTACGACGTCATGAGCAGCAAGCACATCCGCGGCGATGTGAATCTTGCCTGGCCTACCGCGCGCATCGCGGTGATGGGCGTCGAGGGCGCGGTGAACATCATCTTCCGCGACACGATCGCCAAGGCCGACGAGCCGGCGGCAGAACGCGCGCGGCTGGCGGCCGAGTACAACGAGCGATTTGCGAATCCCTACGTTGCCGCCAGCCGTGGTTACGTCGACGATGTGATCGTCCCGACCGAGACGCGGCCGCGCGTCATCGCCGCGCTGACGATGCTTGACGGCAAGCGCCAGTCCAACCTGCCGCGCAAGCACGGCAACATCCCGCTATAGCGGTGTCTTTGCGCAAAGACACTCGACCGGGCGCACCGTTTGCCTCGCTGTTGGTCGCCAACCGCGGCGAGATAGCGCTGCGCATCATCCGCGCCTGTCACGAGCTGGGCATTGAGGCGATCGCGGTGTTCTCGGCGGCCGACAGCGATGCGCTGCACGTCCGCGCCGCCGACCGGGCGGTGGCCATCGGTGGTGCCGCGGCGCTTGAGAGCTATCTGAACCTTGACGCGATCATCGCCGCGGCGCGCGCCACCGGGGCCCAGGCGCTGCACCCCGGTTACGGTTTCCTCTCGGAGCAGCCGGCTTTGGCCGAAGCATGCGCAGCTGCCGGCGTCACGTTCGTCGGCCCGTCGCCGGCAACACTCGCACAACTCGGCGACAAGCTGGCCGCCCGCGCCCGAGCCAACGGCGCCGGCGTACCGGTGGTGCCCGGCACTTTCGAGCCCGCCGATCCGACGGGCGACGCACGCCAGCTCGAGGCCCAGGCGGAGCGCATCGGGGTTCCGTTGATGGTCAAGGCGGCGGCGGGTGGCGGCGGACGCGGCATGCGCCGCGTCGCGGCGCCGGCCGAACTTGCCGACGCCCTCGCCTCCGCTTCGCGTGAGGCGGCCGCCGCATTCGGCGATGGCTCCGTCTACCTGGAGCGCTACGTCGAGCGCGCGCGCCATGTCGAGGTCCAGCTGCTGGGTGATGCGCAGGGCAACGTCGTCGCGCTCGGTGAACGGGATTGCTCGGTCCAGCGCCGGCACCAGAAGCTGATCGAGGAAGCGCCCGCGCCGGGGCTCGACGAAGCCCGCCGCCGGCGGCTGCATGAGCTGGGCGTGGCCGTCGCGCGAACGGTCGGCCTGCGCAACGCGGCGACGGCCGAATTTCTGCTCACACCGGAGGGGGAGTTCTGGTTCCTCGAGGTCAATGCGCGCCTGCAGGTGGAACACGGTGTGACCGAGCTCGTCACCGGGCTCGACCTCGTCCATGAGCAGCTGCGGCTGGCCGCCGGGCAGCCACTGTCGGCGGCTGTGCTGGAGGCGGCTGCGACAGCACATCTGCCCATTCGGCACGCCATCGAGGTGCGCCTCAGCGCCGAAGATCCGGCCCATGGCTTTGCCCCTGCCCCGGGCGCGATCAACCACTGGCGAATGCCTGCCGGCCCGGGCGTGCGGATCGATGCCGGGGTCGAGCAGGGGAGCACCGTCAGCCCCGACTACGACCCCTTGCTGGCCAAGGTTCTCGTCGTTGCCCGCGACCGAGCGGCTGCCCTGGCACGGTTGGGGCGGGCGCTCGACGAGGTCGAGGTAGGCGGCGTGCAGACCACGCTTCCCTTCGATCGCTGGCTCCTGGCGCGGCCCGAGTTCGCCCTTGCCAGCGACCTGTCGACCGACCTGGTGGCACGACTGTGGGATCCAACGCCGCTGGTTTCAGCCGCTGGCCTGCGTGCCGCCGAGCTTGCCGCGACGGCGGCACAGAATGGGGATATCACGCGGTCCGGAACGGCCCGCGCCGCGGGCAGCGATGGCGGCGAACCGGCACCGGATGGCGCGTGGTGGCGCGCGGGCATCATCGAGGCGACCGAGCGGCGATGAGCACCCAACGCGAGACGCTCCGCGCGGCGGTGCCGGCCATCGCGCTCGAGGTCCAGCTGGCGCCCGAGCAGCTGGACGCGATCGCCCCGCCGGCTCGCGGCGAGCGGGTGCATCGCTCCGGCCATGACGGGCGAGATGGCGTGCGCGCCCTCGAGGTGCTGGTCGACGGTTGGCTGTTCGAGGTGCGCGTCGAGCCGGCCCGCCGCGCTGAGCTGCGCGAACGGGCAGCGCGCGCCGCCGACGAGCATCAGCCCCACGCGCGGCTGGCCCTGCGTGCGCAGATCCCCGGTCGCGTGGTGCGCGTCTGGGCGGCAGTCGGGCAGCAGGTCGAACAGGGCGAGCGGCTGCTGGCGATCGAGGCGATGAAGATGGAAAACGAGGTGCGCGCACCGCGAGCCGGAGTGGTCGAGGCTATCCACGTCGAACTGGGCGGTCGCGTGGAACGCGACGAGGAACTGCTGACGCTCAGCTAGCGGCACGCCGCGCCGGTCTGGCGGGGCACGGGCAGGTCCAGCACTTAGACTGGCTGACAGTCATGAGCGAGCAACGCCCACGCCGGTTCGTCACGACCAGCGATATCGAGATCGAGCCGCTCTACAGCGCGGCCGACCTGGCCGATTTCGACCCCGAGCACGAACTCGGCCGGCCGGGCGAGTATCCGTACACGCGCGGCGTGCAGCCGACGATGTACCGCGGCCGGCTGTGGACCATGCGCCAGTACGCTGGCTTTGCCACGGCGGCCGAAACCAACCGGCGCTTCCGGTACCTCATCGAGCAGGGTCAGACGGGCCTGTCGGTGGCCTTCGACCTGCCCACGCAGATGGGCTATGACGCCGACGCCTCGGCCGCCCACGGAGAGGTGGGCCGGGTCGGCGTGCCGGTCAGTTCGATAGAGGACATGGAGGTCCTGCTAGAGGGGCTGCCGCTCGGCGAGCTGACCACGTCGATGACGATCAACTCGACGGCGGCCATCCTGCTCGCCCTCTACGTGGCCGTCGCGGACCGGCGGGGCATCCCGCGCGACAAGCTGGGCGGCACGGTCCAGAACGACATCCTCAAGGAGTACATCGCGCGCGGGACATACATCTACCCCACGCAGGCATCGATGCGCCTGGTGACCGACGTCTTCGAGTTCTGCGCGCGCGAGCTGCCGCGCTGGAACACGATCTCGATCAGCGGCTACCACATGCGCGAGGCGGGCGCGACCGCGGCGCAGGAGCTCGCCTTCACCCTGGCCGACGGCATCGCCTACGTGGAAGCGGCTCGCGCGCGCGGACTGGACGTCGACGTCTTCGCCGGCCGGCTGTCGTTCTTCTTCGCCGCCTGGAGCGACCTGCTCGAGGAGGTGGCCAAATTCCGTGCCGCGCGGCGCATGTGGGCGCGGATCATGAGCGAGCGCTTCGGCGCCCGGGAGCCGCGCTCGATGATGTGCCGCTTCCACGTGCAGACGGCCGGCTCGAGCCTGACGGCGCAGTCGGTCGACAACAACGTCGTGCGCACGACGCTGGAGGCCCTGGCCGCGGTGTTCGGCGGCGCGCAGAGCCTGCACACCAACGCGCGCGACGAGGCGCTTGCGTTGCCGACCGAGGCGGCCGCCCGCCTGGCGCTGCGCACGCAGCAGATCATTGCCTACGAGTCGGGCGTAGCTGCCACGCCCGACCCGCTGGCGGGCAGCTACTACGTCGAGCGATTGACCGACCAGCTCGAGGCCGCGGCCCGCGGATACCTGGCCGAGATCGACCGCATGGGCGGCGCCCCGGCCGCCATCGAGGCCGGCTATCAGCAGCGCCAGATACAGGAATCGGCGTATCGCGTGCAACGTCAGATTGAGACCGGTGAGCACGTCGTGGTCGGCGTCAACCGCTACCGTGACGATGAGCCGCACACGCCCGAGCTTCAGCGCATCGATCCGCGCGCTGAGGAGGAACAGGTGGCGCGGGTACGGCGCCTGCGCGCCGAGCGTGACGGGCAGGCGTGGGCGGTGGCCCTGGCCGAGCTCGAATCGGCCGCGCACGGCGAGGCCAACCTGCTGCCGCCGATCATCGCCGCGGTCAAGGCGCATGCCACCCTCGGCGAGATCAGCGATCGTCTGCGCGTGGCGTTCGGCGAGCATCGCGAACTGATCACGGTCTGAGGTGGACGAGAAACGTTCGCTCGGCCTGCCGCTCTCGGCGCCGTCGCGCGTGCACCATGTCGCCATCGTGGTCCGCGACATCGACGCCGCCCTGGGCGTCTACCGTGACCAGCTGGGCCTGCCGCTCGACGTGTTGATGCCCATTGACAGCGATGGCGTGCGCATCGCTTTCCTGCCCGCCGGGGAGTCCAATATCGAGCTCGTCGAGCCGACCGATCCGGCGACCGGCGTAGCCCGCTTTCTCGAGTCGCGCGGTGAGGGTTTCCACCACGTGTGCCTCGAGGTCGACAACGTCGCGGCAGAGCTCGAGCGGTTGGCCGCCAACGGCGTCGAACTGATCGACGCCGCGCCGCGCCGCGGAGCGGAGGGGCCGGTCGCCTTCATCCATCCGCGCTCGTGCCACGGCGTGCTGGTCGAGCTGATCGAGGCACCGGGTGGACCGGCATGGGCGGCTCTGGGCATGAACGCGGGGGAGGGCTAGCTGCCGTGGAATGGGTGCCGCTGCTCAAGTTCATCCACATCGCATCGGCGATCGTCGCGGTGGGTGCCAACGTGACCTACGCCTACTGGCTGCGCCTTGCCGGAAACAACCCGGATCGGCTGCGCTACACGATCGGCGCCATCCGCGGGCTGGACCGGCGCGTCGCCAACCCGGCCTACGGCGTGGTGCTGCTAACGGGACTGGCCATGGTCTTCCTGGGCGCGTATCCATTGACGGCGGCGTGGGTCGTCGCTGCCCTCGGGTTGTACGGGCTGGTGGCGCTGGTCGGCATGGTGCTCTACGCACCGGCTATCCGCCGCCAGCTGGTGCTGGCCGCCGATCCCTCGTCGGATGCCTACCGGGCGGCTGCCGCACGCAGCGGCCAGCTGGCCATGGCCACGATCGCGATCGTGGCCATCATCCTTGCCCTGATGGTCTTCAAGCCCGGCTGAGACTCGACAACGCCGCGCGGCGGTGCCTCGCCGACGGCCTATTGGGCCGCTGTCTATATTGATTCGCGAGAGAGGGACCGCCCGGGAGACATGCTGCGAGGGCCGGACGGCGATCATTCCTCGCCCGGGGATCGCTCCGGCTGAATCTTCGGAGTGGGCCGCTGTCAGCACAGCATCCGCCTGATGCCCCATCGCCGTTCGAGACGCCCTTCCTCGACGAGGCGTTCGTTGCCGAGGTGGTGCGGCTGCCCGACCCTGTGGCGCGGAACCGCGCCATCACGCGCGGCTACCACGACCTGGCCACGGCGATGGCGGCAATCGTCGGCCGCTCTGACGCGAACTGGCTGTGCTTTGGCCAGTGGGCCAGTGCGGAGGCCGGCCGAGCCATACGCCGCGAATCGATACCGCCGCTGTTCAGACACCTCGTGGGCGACGCCGTCTCCGACGCCGTGGCGGCCGGCAACGCGGCCGTCTTCGGCGATGTTGCGCCGCCGTTCGTGAGCTTCATCCGCGCCTTCCGCGACGAGCCGGCCGCCGCCCGCGAGCAGAGCCGGGCGAAGGCGATCCTGGAGCGCCTTTGCCAGCAGCCGGACATGGCCGCTTCGGCCGACATGCGACGCGCCTTTGCGGCGTACACGGATGCGTTGCTGCTGGCCCGCGACGAATCACCCGGCGCGGTCAAGCGGCACACGGAACGGATGCTGGTGGCCAACGTATCGGTCGGAGCACACGAGCAGGAGGTAGCCGATCCCTACGTCCGCAGGGCCATTCCGGGACGCTGGGTAGCCGCGGTGTTCGCGACCGCCTATCTGGGGCTCCACCTCGAAAACGAGACGCTTTCGCTGAACCGCGACGTGCCCCTGCCGGCGTACCTGGGCGGACGCCAGTTTCCGGATGATCTGGCGCTGATCGCCGACCCTGAGGCGATCGACCTGGCGCGCCGCTTCGGGCAGGACGTGTCCTCGACGCGCGACAGCGATGCACCCGACTGGGAGATCTACGCAGAGCGCATGGGATACATCTTCAACCTGCTGCGCGCCTACCAGCAGGATCCGGCAATTTTCGACATGCCCGGCGGCCCGGACGCGTGATGCGAGGTTCGCGGCTGGGTTAGTTGCCTGCCGTCACCCCGGCTTCGACGAGCAGCTGCGGGATCTGGCTGGGCGCCTGCGCAACGTGCACGCCGGCCGCCTCGAGCGCAGCCACCTTGCTCTCGGCGGTGCCCCGGCCGCCGCTGATGATTGCCCCGGCGTGGCCCATGCGGCGGCCCGGTGGCGCGGTTCGGCCGGCGATGAAGGCGGCCATCGGCACGCCCTTCATGTTCGCCGCGATCCACTCGGCCGCCCGTTCCTCGGCATCGCCGCCGATCTCGCCGATGAGTACCACCGCCTCTGTCTGGGGATCGTCGCGGAAGAGCGGCAGGATGTCGATGAAGTTCGAGCCGACGATGGGATCGCCGCCGATCCCGACGCACGTCGACTGGCCGATACCCGCCTCGGTCAGCGCCTCGACGACTTCGTAGGTGAGCGTGCCCGAGCGGCTGACGACGCCCACGTGGCCGACGCGGTGGATATCGCCCGGGATGATGCCGACCTTGGCCGCGCCCGGAGACGTCGCGCCCGGGCAGTTCGGTCCGATGAGCCGCGCACCGTGCTGTTCGACGACCGGGATCACGCGCAGCATGTCGAGCGCCGGGATGTGCTCGGTGATGCAGAAGACGGTGCCGATGCCGGCCTCGAGCGCTTCCAGGATGGCATCCGGCGCTCCCGCCGCGGGCACGTAGATGACGCTCGTGTTGGCACCCGTTTCGCGCACTGCCTGAGCGCAGGTGTCGAAGACGGGGACGGGCCGCTCGAGCGCGGTCTGGCCGCCCTTGCCGGGTGTCATGCCGGCCACCACGTTGGTGCCGTAGTCCTGCATCTGCTGGGCATGGAAGCCGCCTTCGCGCCCGGTGATGCCCTGCACCAGCAGGCGCGTCTCCTTGCCGATAAGGATGCTCACGCCGCGGCTCCCGTCGTGGCGCCTGTCGCCACGGCCACGGCCTGCCGGACCGCGTCGTCGAGCGATTCGGCTGTCTGCAGATCCGGATCGCCGGCCTCGGCCAGGATGTCCGCCGCCTGGTCGGCGTTGGTGCCCACGATGCGTACCACCATGGGCACGTGGCGTTCCTGCTGGCGGCGCGCCTCGACCAGGCCGTGCGCGACCTCGTCGCCCCGTGCGATGCCGCCGAAGATGTTGACCAGGATGGCCTTGACATGCGGATCGGCGAGGATGAGCTTCATCGCCGCGGCCACCTTGTCGGCCTTGGCGCCACCGCCGATGTCGAGGAAGTTGGCCGGTTCGCCGCCGGCGCGCTTGATCAGGTCCATGGTCGTCATCGCCAGCCCGGCGCCGTTGACCATGCAGCCGATATTGCCGTCGAGACGGATGAAGGAGATGCCCTGCTCACGTGCCGCGACGTCGACGGGGTCCTCCTCGGCGATGTCGCGCATCAGCTCGAGCTCCGGGTGACGGTCGAGCGCCGAGTCGTCGATGGTGACCTTCGCATCCAGGCATTGGAGGGTCTCGCGCGGGCTCCCATCGGCAGCCTGCTCGCGCACGATGGCGAGCGGGTTTATCTCGACCAGGTCGGCGTCGTTGGCGATCATCGTCCGGTACAGGCCCCTGGCGATCGCGACGAAGGCGCGCAGGTGCGCGCCGCCCAGGCCGAGTTCGAAGGCGAGCTGGCGGGCCTGGAAGTCGAGCAGGCCAAGGTGGGGATGGGCGTAGACGTGGTGAATCGCCTGCGGCTTGGTGGCGGCAACCTCCTCGATCTCGACGCCGCCCTCGGCTGAGCCCATCAGGCGCACTCGCTTGGCGCTGCGGTCGAGCACGCACGACAGGTAGAACTCGCTGACGATGTCGGCCGCCGGGGCGACAAGCACGCGCCGGACAGTGGTGCCCTTGATGTCCATGCCCAGGATCTGACCGGCGACCTGCTCGGCCGCGTCGGGGCTGGCGGCCAATTTCACACCGCCCGCTTTGCCCCGCCCGCCAACCAGGACCTGCGCCTTGATCACGACGCTGCCGGCCGGACCGCGGAGGTAGGGCTCAGCGGCGGCACGCGCGTCTGCCGCGGTCTCGGCGACCGCGTAATCAGGGACGGGCAGGCCTTCGGCGAGCAGGAGCTTCTTGGCGTGGTACTCCTGCAGCTTCATGCAGGCCGATTGTAGCCCGCAGTCGGCGCTTACCGGCCGCACCCCAAATCGAGCGCGCGCCTACACTGTTCTTCCCGCGTATCGCAGGCGCTTTGACCTGTGAGAGGAGGAAGATTCGCGCGTGACCTATACCGTCACCCTGATCCCCGGCGATGGGATTGGCCCGGAGCTCGCGGCCGCCACCGTCACCGTTCTCGAGGCCACCGGCCTGCAGTTCGACTGGCAGCGAGTCGAGGCAGGCGAAGCGCAGCTGAAGCTCGTCGGCACACCGCTGCCGGACGCCGTGCTCGATTCGATCAGGAGCACCGGCGTCGCGCTGAAGGGTCCGATCACCACGCCCGTGGGAGTGGGCTTCCGCTCGGTCAATGTGACCCTGCGTCAGGCTCTCGACCTGTATGCCAATCTGCGCCCCGCGCGCTCGATAAAGGGTGTGCGAACGCGCTACGAGGACGTCGACCTTGTCATCGTGCGCGAGAACACCGAGGACCTGTACGCGGGCATCGAGCACCGCGTCGGGGCTGATGCCGCGGAGAGCATCAAGATCATCACCCGTGCCGCGTCCGAGCGGATCTGTCGTTTCGCCTTCGAATACGCGGTCAACAACCGTCGGCACAAGGTCACCGCGGTACACAAGGCGAACATCATGAAGCTGTCCGACGGGCTGTTCCTCGAGAGCTGCCGGACGGTCGCCGCCGAATACGAGGGGCGCATCGAGTTCGAGGACCGCATCGTCGACAACATGTGCATGCAGCTCGTCCAGAAGCCTGAGCTGTACGACGTGCTGGTGCTGCCCAACCTGTACGGCGACATCGTGAGCGACCTGTGTGCCGGCCTGGTCGGCGGCCTGGGCGTGGCGCCGGGAGCCAACATCGGCGAGAACGCGGCCGTGTTCGAGGCCGTTCACGGGTCGGCACCGAAATATGCGGGCAAGGACATCGCCAACCCCACCGCGCTGATCCTGTCTGGTGCGCTGATGCTGCGCCACCTGGGCGAGACAGATGCCGCGGAGCGGGTGGAGCAGGCATTGCGCGATGTCATCGGCGAGGGCCGCACCGTGCCACGCGACCTGGGTGGTACCACCGGCACACGCGCCTTCGGCGAGGCCGTCGCGCAACGAGTTGCCGCGATGCCGGCAAGGCGATGAGCCGGCTGCCAACGCTACTGCGCTACCGCGGCCGCGAGGGCATGGCGGCGTGGGCCTTTCACCGTCTCAGCGGCATCGGCATCTTCGCCTTCATCGTCCTGCACGTTATCGACATCTACCTGGTCGGCGGCAATCCGGGCGTATACAACGACGTCCTGCAGTTCTATGCCAGCCTGCCCGGCCGGATCCTGGAGGTCGTGCTCGGCGCTGCGTTGCTCTACCACGCCCTCAACGGGTTGCGCATCATCATCATCGACTTCTGGCCGGCAATGACCGTCTACCACCGTGTCCTGTGGTGGGGCAGCTGGGTCATCTTCATTTCGCTCGGTGTGCCGGGCGCGCTGATCATCCTGCGCCCGGTGTGGCTGCCGCTGCTCCAGCAGCTGGGGCTGGCCTGATGGCCGACTCGACCATCCCCACCGGCACCCCCGACACCGGCTCGCCACCGGGCGGTGGCCAGGCCACGTCCGGGGCGCGCATCTCGCCCATCAGTCGTGCCCGGGTCCGACCGACAGGCTCACGCCGCGAAATCATCATCTGGTACCTGATGCGTGTCAGCGGTGTGGGGCTCTTCGTGCTCGCACTGGCGCATTTCTCGATCCTGCACTTCATCTGGGACCCGGCCAACCAGACTGCCCAGTTCATCATCGACCAGCGCTGGGACAACGTCTTCTGGCGTGGCTTCGACTGGCTACTGCTGATGCTCGTTCTGTTCCACGGCTTCATGGGCATGCGCACGGTGATCCTCGATTACGTCCACCACCCCGAGTGGCGCCCGGCATTGCTGTGGGCGCTGTACATCCTGGGCGCGGTGCTGTTCGTGTTCGGCACGACCGTGGTGCTGACGCTCCCCGTTCCCGGCGCGTCGTGAGCATCGCCGGCCACCCGGCCGCCACCGTTCATGAGTACCAGGCGGTCATTGTCGGTGCCGGCGGCGCCGGCCTGTGGGCCGCGCTCGAGCTCGCCCGCGACGGTGTCAAGACGGCCGTCCTGACCAAGCTGTACCCGACCCGTTCGCACACCGGCGCCGCCCAGGGCGGCATCTGCGCTGCCCTCGGCAACCAGGAGGAAGACCACCCCGAGTGGCACATGTACGACACGGTCAAGGGCGGTGACTACCTGGTTGACCAGGACGCCGCGGAGATACTGGCGCGCGAGGCGATCGATACGGTCATCGAGCTCGAGCACATGGGCCTGCCCTTCAATCGCACGGCCGAGGGCAAGATCGACCAGCGTCGCTTCGGCGGCCATACCCGGAACTTCGGCGAGGCACCGGTCCGGCGAGCGTGCTACGCGGCCGACCGAACCGGCCACATGATCCTGCAGACCCTGTACCAGCAGTGCATCAAGCATGGCGTCGAGTTCTTCGACGAGTACCACGTGGTCGACGTGGTCATCGAGGATGGCGTAACCCGCGGTGTCGTTGCCTACCGCATCGCCGACGGCGAGCTGCATGTCTTCCGCAGCGCCGCGGTGATGTTTGCGACCGGTGGCTTCGGCCGCATGTTCAGGATCACCTCGAACGCGTTCTCGCTGACCGGTGACGGCTGCGCATTGGCCTATCGGCGGGGGGTCCCGCTGGAGGACATGGAGTTCTACCAGTTTCACCCGACCGGCATCGTCGGCATCGGCATCCTGCTGTCGGAGGCGGCGCGCGGCGAGGGTGCCGTACTGCGCAACGACAGCGGCGAACGCTTCATGGAGCGCTATGCGCCCACGCTGCTCGACCTGGCCCCGCGCGACATGGTTGCGCGTGCCATGTACATGGAGATCCGCGAGGGCCGCGGCATCGGCGGCAAGGACTACCTGCACCTCGACCTGACCCACCTGGGCAAGAAGGTCATCGACGAGAAGCTGCCCGACATCACCGAGTTTGCCCGCGTCTACCAGGGCGTCGAGCCGATCACCCAGCCCGTCCGGGTGACGCCCACGGCCCACTACGCGATGGGTGGCATCCCGACCAACCTGGAAGCGCGCGTGCTGGCCGACGAGCAGGGCAACCTGCTGCCCGGGATGTATGCGGCGGGCGAATGCGCGTGCGTCAGCGTTCACGGCGCCAATCGGCTGGGCACCAACTCGCTGCTCGACATCCTCGTCTTCGGCCGTCGGGCCGGCCTCTCGATTGCCGAGGACGTGCGCGCCGCGAATGGCGAGCTGCCCGCCCTACCGGCCGGAGCCGAAGAGCCGGTCAGGGCCGAGATCGAGGCGTTGCGCTCGCGCCGGCGAGGCGAGAACGCCCAGCACATCCGGCTCGAACTGGCCTCGGAAATGATGGACAACTGCGGCGTGTTCCGAACGCGCGCGACGCTCGAGGCGATGACCTTCAAGCTGCGCGAGCTGCGCGGCCGTTACGCCGACATCGCCATCCACGACAAAGGGCGCGTATTCAACACGGAGCTGCTGGAGGCACGCGAGGTGGGCTACCTGCTCGACTGTGCCGAGGCTTCGGTGGCCGGTGCCCTGGCACGCGAGGAGAGCCGAGGTGCTCACTTCCGCGAGGACTTCCCCGAACGCAATGACACCGATTGGCTGCAACACACCCTGGCGTTTCGCGCCGAGGGTGGACCCGACCTGCGCTACAAGCCGGTCACGATCACCAGGTTCCAACCCAAGCCGCGGACGTACTGAGGCGGCTTGAGCGTGCGTGACCGATAAGATCGGCAGCAGATGGACGTAGACCTGCGCATCTTGCGCTACGACCCCGAGACGGATCCCAAGCCGCACTGGGAACGCTATTCGGTTGCCTCCGACCCCATGGACCGTGTCCTCGATCTGCTGCACCGGGTCAAGTGGGAGCACGACGGCAGGCTCACCTTCCGGCGCTCCTGCGCGCATGGCGTGTGTGGTTCCGATGCGATGCTGATCAACGGCCGCAACCGTCTTGCCTGCAAGATGCGCGTCGACCAGCTCGGGCGCAAGATCTCGGTCGCCCCGCTGCCCGGCCTGCCGGTCATCAAGGACCTGGTCGTCGACATGGACGGCTTCTTCGAGAAGTACCGCAGCGCGATGCCGTTTCTGATCAACGACGACCCGCCACCGGAACGCGAGCGACTGCAGTCACAGCATGACCGCGAGCGCTTCGACGACACCACCAAGTGCATCCTGTGCGCCGCGTGCACGTCATCTTGCCCCTCGTTCTGGGCGCAGCCCTCGTACGTGGGTCCCGCCGCCATAGTCAACGCGCATCGCTTCATCTTCGACACGCGCGACCACGGCGCTGAGGAGCGGCTGGAGATCCTCTCGGACCAGGAGGGCGTGTGGCGTTGCCGCACGATCTTCAACTGCACTGATGCGTGCCCGCGCGGCATCAACATCACCCAGGCGATCCTCGAAGTGTCCGGCGCCATCATGGAGCGCAAGGTCTGAGCCAGCCCTCCGCGGGCGTGCCGCGGATCCTGATCCGGTCCGACGGCGCGGCGCGTGGCAACCCCGGACCGGCCGCGTCGGGCGCGGTGCTGATCGACCTGTCGCGACCCGACGCTCACGATCCCGACTGCCCACCGCTGGCGGTAATCTCCCGGCCGCTGGGCACGCAGACCAACAACTACGCCGAGTACACGGGCGTGATCCTGGCCCTCGAGAAAGCCACCGCGCTGGGTGCCCGCGAGGTCGAGCTGATTCTCGACTCCCAGCTCATCGTCGAGCAGCTGTCCGGGCGCTGGAAGGTACGCCATGCTGCGATCGCACCACTCGCCGACCGGGCGCGGCAGCTGCTGGCCGGCTTCCAGCGTTGGTCGATCAGCCATGAGCGGCGCGCCTCGAACCGCGCCGCCGACGCGCTGGCCAACCTGGCCCTCGACGATCCCGCGGCGGCCGCCGCCGCGGAGGCGGGCGCGGACACCGTGCCTCCCGAACCCCACGATCCCGGACCGGGGCCGCTCGGCAGCGTGCACATGGGCGCCGCGTGCGTCATCTTCGATAGTCAGGATCGCGTGCTCCTCGTCCGGCACACCTACGGGCGGCGCGAATGGTCATTGCCCGGTGGTCTTGTCCAGCCCAGCGAGTCGCCTCTGGCGGCGGCGTGGCGCGAGTTGCGCGAAGAGACCACGCTCCGCCGTAGCGCGGGCACCCTGGCTGGCGTCTACTTCGAGCCGGGCCACGACTTCGGCCCGCTGTTGCACTTTGTCTTCCGCTGCGCCGGGGCAACCGACGACGAGCCGGTAGCCCAGCCACCGGAGATCGATCGAGTCGGCTGGTTTGGTCTTGACGAGCTGCCCACGCCGATCTCCGATTTCACCGAGCGCCGCATCCGCGACGCGCTGGCCGGCCAATCCGCAACCTTCGACGTTATCGCGGCGCGCACCTGGCGATGACCGGGCCGGCTGTTCGGCTTGAGCCGTGGGCACCGGGCGACCTGCCGCTGCTGGAACGGCTGCTGGGCGACCCGGCGATGACCGTTCACCTGGGCGGGCCGGAGTCGCCGGCGAAGCTCGCCCAGCGACAGGCCAGCTACGAGCAACCTGGGTCGCGGCAGTACAAGATCGTGGTCGGTGAGCCGGGCGAGGCAGTCGGCGAGGTGGGCTACTGGGAGAGGGAGTGGGGCGGAGCACCCGCCTGGGAAGTCGGCTGGCTGGTTTTGCCGGAGCGGCAGGGCAGGGGATACGCGTCGGCCGGAATGAGCCTGCTGCTGGAGCTGGTTCGCAACGATGGCGTCCGCCACGATCGCGTTCATGCCTTCCCGTCCGTGCCCAATGCCGCTTCCAATGCGATCTGCCGCAAGCTCGGGTTCACCCTGCTGGGTGAGCTCGACTTCGAGTACCCGCACGGATCTGGTCACCTGATGCGCTGCAACGACTGGCGCCTGGACCTCAGCCGGGCTTGAGGATGTGCGTCTCGTTGGCAACGTGGCTGACATGTCGAGCGTAGCGGCGCCTTAAGCGGCAATGCCCGACGCCAGACGATCATCTTTCCAACGTGGCTGCTCCATTCGTGAACAGGCTTGGGGCGTGCCTGCCTCCCGGATGTCAGTGTGGCTGACATTGGGCACCG
>CAZSWK010000031.1:0-23649 GCA_964610835.1 uncultured Anaerolineaceae bacterium
GGTGCGCGCACGCTCGACGACATCATCGAGCAGCTGGCCGAGCGCATGGCGGCCATGCAGTCGCTGCTCGCGTCGATGAGCGCCGAGCAGCGCCAGGAGCTGCAGGACATGATGGACGCCCTGCTACGCGACGATCGACTGCGCTGGGACCTGGCGCAGCTGGCAGCGACCCTCGACCAGCTGCTGCCCGAAGGGTTGGGCCAGCGCGTCAACTTCCAGGGTGGCGAGCAGCTGTCGCTCGAGGGCGCCCTGGCGCAGCTGGGTCGGCTGAACCGCCTCGACCAGCTGGCGGCGCAGATGGGCGACGTGCGCAGCCCGGCAGCACTCGATCAACTGGACCCGGACGAACTCGCCGAGCTGCTGGACGGCGACGCCGCCGACGATCTGCGCGCGCTGCAGTCGCTCGCCAAGCGCCTCGAGGACGCGGGCTATGCCGAGCGCCGCGGCAAGCGTCTGGAGCTGACCGCGCGCGGTGCGCGCCGAGTGGGCCAGCGGGTGCTCGACGAGTTGTTCGGCAGGCTGCGTCGGGACGTCTTCGGGCAGCACTCGCGGCGCGCCAGCGGCGCTCATGGAGAGCGTGGCGAGGCGACGCGCGAGTACGAGTTCGGCCGCCAATTCGACCTGCACCTGGTGCGCACGTTGACCAACGCCCTGACGAGCGAGGCGAATCGCACCGCTGATCGCCCGCCGGTTCGGCTGGCGCCGTCGGACTTCGAGGTCTATGAGGCGGAGGACGCCACGCGTACCGCCACCGTGCTGCTGGTGGACATGAGCCGCTCGATGCTGCTGCGGGGCTGCTTCCTGGCTGCCAAGAAGGTCTCGCTGGCGCTCGACACGCTGATCCGCTCTCGTTATCCGCGCGACGAGTTGCACGTGGTGGGTTTCGCCTACTACGCGCGCGAGATCCCGTCGGCCTCGCTGGCCACGCTTTCGTGGCACGGCTATGAATACGGAACCAACCTGCAGCACGGCCTGATGCTGGCGCGCCAGATGCTGGTCGGTTCGCACGCGGCAAACCGATCGGTGATCGTCATCACCGACGGCGAGCCCACCGCCCACTTCGAGAACGGCGAAGTCGAGTTCAGCTACCCGCCGACACGTCAGACCATCCGCCAGACACTGCGCGAGGTGGCCCGCTGCACCCGCGCGGGAATAACCATCAACACGTTCATGCTGGAGCGTTCGCGCGCCCTGACCGAGTTCGTCGACCGGATGACCAAGCTGAACCGTGGGCGTGCTTTCTACGCCACGCCGGAGCGGCTGGGCGAGTATGTACTGGTCGACTACGTGGATCGCCGGAGGACCCGACCGTGAACGCTGACGACGTCCGCTTTCTGAAGGACTACGACCGGTGGGCCACTCGCCGACTGCTGGCCGTGGCGGACGGCCTCGATCCGGCCGTGTGGTCGCGCACCCAGGTCGTCGACGAGCGCGGGCTGGGCGGCATTCTCGTGCACCAGCTCGGCGCGCTGATGCGCTGGCGACACCGTCTCCAGCGCCTCGCGGGGGAACTGCCACGACCGGAGCGCGATCAGCTTCCGCCGCCTGGTGAGCTGGCCCGGTTGTTCGAGGCCGAATGGGCGCGCTACGAGGAATGGCAGACCGCCTGGACCGACGACATGATGGGATATCGAGTCAACGGAGTCCCGATGTGGCAGCTGCTCGTGCACGTCGTGAACCACGGCACTCAGCACCGCTCGGAAGCCGCCGTCCTGCTCACTGCCGAAGGACGCTCACCGGGCGATCTGGATCTGAGCATGTTCGCGGAGGAACGGGCAGAGTCCGGCTGAACCCGGCTAGCCGCCGGAGACGGCGGGGATGATGTGGACGACCGACGTTTCGGTCAGGGCGCGCGACAGCTCCCGCTCACGTACTCCGTCGACGAAGACGTTGATGTGCTGGCGAATCTGGGGACCCGGCTCGCATAGCCGGTCGCGCATGCCCGGCCACTGGCGTTCGAGCTCGGCGATGAGTTGCTCGAGCGTTGCCGCGGGCAGCTCGAGGTGGCGTGGCGGCGGGGCGGGGAAGAGAGTGACCAGCGAGCGCGGCAGGTTGACGATCGCCACCCGCGATCAATCCTCGACGACCGCCGCCTCGACCGACCAGACGGCAGGCAGGAAGTCGGCCAGCAGCTGCCAGTGGTCGCCCTCGTCGGCGCTGCCGAATACCTGGCCGGTACTCGTGCCGAAGTAGACGCCGGGCCGGTCGAACGAGTCGATCGACATGGCCTCGCGGAGCACGCCCAGGTAGGCATGTTCCTGGGGCAGCCCGGTGATCAGCTGCTGCCACGAGTCGCCGCGATCGCGGCTCCGCCACACGGCTGCGCGGCCGTCGGTCATGTGGCGCCCCTTGTCGGCACCGTTGAGCGGGATGACGTAGATCGTCTTCGGGTCGTGCGGGTGGATGACCATTGGGAAGCCGAAGTCGGAAGGCAGGTCGCCGGTGATCTCGGTCCACTGGCGGCCACCGTCGTCGCTGCGATACACACCGCAGTGGTTCTGCTGGTAAAGGGTCTCGGGATGCGCTGTCACCACGCGCAGCTTGTGGACGCAGAAACCGAACTCGGGCAGCGGTTCGGGCATGAAGTCGGCGCGGATGCCCTTGTTGCGCAGCTCCCAGGTCTTGCCGCCATCGGTCGTCTCGAACGCTCCGACCGCTGAGATGCCGACCCACATCCGGTCGGGATCAGTCGGGTGCGGCGCGATCGAATGGAGGCACAGGCCGCCGTTGCCGGGCTGCCACTCGGGCCGGCTGGGGTGCTCGCGCAACCCCGCGACGTGGCTCCACGTTCGACCGCCGTCGTCGCTGCGAAACAGGCCGGCCGGTTCGACGCCCGCGTACAGCACCCCGTGAGCCGGCGTGAGGTTCCAGATGGTCTCGATCTTCGGGCCGTCGTCGCCGTACGTCAGGCCTTCACTCGACTGGGTCCAGGTGGCCCCGTCGTCGTCGCTGCGCCAGACCGACGGGCCGTACCAGGCGCTGCCGCCGCCGGCGTACAGCGTGCCATCGGCTGGGTCGCGCACCAGGTCGTGCACGGGCCACGTTTCGCAGTACGGGCCGCGGACATGCCACTCCCGCCGTGCTTCGTCGCTGTCCAGGATGAACGCGCCCTTGCGGGTACCAACCAGGAGTTCGATGTGCTTGCTCACCCGCGCAATTTAGCGACTGCGGAACGGTCGCGAAAGTCGGGTGGCGCGGCACGAGTGACAGATAGCCCTCCGCAAGAGGCCGATCCGCCGCTCGCCGCCGGCCGCGTCCGGCGTCTAGCATCTTCATTGGAATCAGGTCAACAGGAGGCTAGCCATGGATTACCCGGCGCCCGCAACATCGATCGGCGAGCTGCTCGGCGCGCTCGCCGGCAGCGTTCACATCGACGGGGGGCGGCTGGTCATCGATAGCGAGTCCCGGCTGCGTGATGACGGCATCACGGTCGCGGCCTGGGCGGCCACCTTCAGCGAGACGCCGGAGGTGGTCGAGGCGGCGCGCTGGATCATCTGGGAGGCGGCTCGCCAGCTGGGCGTGCAGTCGGCCAGCATCTACGAGCTGTACATGGCTCGTGGCCGCGGCGAGGTGAGTGGTTTCACCGTCCCGGCCGTCAACCTGCGTACCCAGGTCTTCGACATGGCCGCGACGATGTGTCGGGCGGCGGAGTCGCTTGACGCCGGAGCGGTCGTCTTCGAGCTGGCCCGCAGCGAGCAGGAGTACACGTACCAGCGCCCTGGCGAGTACATCACCAGCGTGCTCGCGGGCTGCGTGCACGCCGGCTGGCAGGCACCGGTCTTCGTCCAGGGCGATCACTACCAGTTCAACGCCAAGAAGTACGCGGCCGATGCAGCGGCCACGACCGACGGCCTGCGCAAGCTGACGCGCGAGGCGATCGCCGCGGGCTACGGCAACATCGACATCGACAGCTCGACGCTGGTCGACCTCTCGCAGCCGAACGTCGACCTCGAGCAGCGTGTCAACTACCAGCGCGCGGCCGAGTTGTCGGCGCTCATCCGCGAGGTCGAGCCGGAGGGCACGACCGTGAGCATCGGCGGCGAGATCGGCGAAGTCGGTAAGCAGAACTCGACCGAGCCTGAGCTGCGCGCCTACCTCGATGGCTACCGCGCCGAACTGACACGGCTGGCCGGTCCGAACGCGGTGGGCCTGGCCAAGGTCAGCGTCCAGACAGGGACGAGCCATGGCGGCGTGCCGCTGCCCGATGGGGGCGTGGCCCAGGTCAAGCTCGACTTCGGGACGCTCGAACGCCTCGGCGTCGTGGCCCGCTCATATGGTCTGGCCGGCGCAGTGCAACATGGCGCATCGACGCTTCCCGACGAGTTGTTCCACCGCTTCCCGGAGGTCGAGACCGCCGAGATCCACCTGGCCACCGGCTTCCAGAACCTGCTCTACGAACACCCGGCCTTCCCGGCCGACCTGCGCCGGGAGATGGAGGCCTGGTGCTACGAGAATTGCGCCGCCGAGCGGACGCCGGACCAGACCGATGAGCAGTTCGTGTACAAGACCCGCAAGAAGGCACTCGGGCCCTACAAGCGCCAGCTGTGGGAGCTGCCGACCAAGGACGAGATCCTGGCCGACCAGCAGAAGCACATGCGCTACCTGTTCGAGCAACTCAGGGTGGCTGGTTCGCGAGCCCTGATCGAGCGCTACATCAGGCCCGTGTCGAGGCCACGCCCGGTTCCCGAGGCATTGAGCCAGGCAGCGGGCGCAGTGGCCGGGCACTGACCCCTGCCACCTGCCCGCCAAGGGGCGAATCGACCAGCGCCGGTACACTGGCCGGGCAACAACGTACTGAGTGAGCGAGGTGCTCTGCCTGTGTCTACCAGCCGCGTGACTGCGGCGCCCGGCCAGCTGGCGCTGGTCCAGGCCTTTATCAACAGCATTGATCGCGAGTCCGGCCGCGACGACCTGGCGACCACGGCCAGTGCTGCCGCGTGGCTGGCGAAACGCCGGCTTGTTTCCCCCGGAACCAGTCTCGACGAGCGCGATCGACGCCGGCTGCTCGAGGTTCGCCGGGCGCTGCATGACCTGCTCGCCGCCAACGGCGGTCAGGGGCCTCAACGGCGCGCCGTGACGACGCTCAATGAGGCGGCCCGCAGGGTACGCCTCGGTGTCCGGCTGCATCCCCAGGATGGCTATCGCGTGATGGCCGAGGGCGTGGGCGTCGAACGGCCCATCGGCGATCTGCTCATCGCCGTCATCTCCTCGATGGCCGCCGGCACGTGGCCGCGGCTCAAGGCGTGCGCCAACCCGGCGTGCCGGACGGCGTTCTACGACACATCCCGCAACAGTTCCGGGCGGTGGTGCTCGATGGCCGGCTGCGGAAACCGGATGAAGGGCCGCAACTACCGGCAGCGGCACGGTGCGGCCCGGCGCGCTCCCGGGCCGTCCGATCGCGTGAAGGTGGCAAGCTGACATGGCCGAGCTGAACGAAGCGACCATCACCGAGGCACTGCGCACTGTCATCGAGCCCGAGCTCGGGCGCGACATCGTGACCCTCAACATGGTCAAGGACATCACCGTCGACGACGGCACCGTCGGGCTGAAGATCGAGCTGACCACGCCCGCCTGCCCGCTCAAGGATGAGATCGAGCACAACATCAACGATGTGCTTGGCGGCCTGGGTGCCCGCGAGGTGACCGTGACCTGGGGCGCGATGGTCCGGCGTGCTCAGCCGGCGCAGCCGCAACAATTGCTGCCGGGCGTCAAGAACATCATCGCCGTGGCATCCGGCAAGGGTGGCGTGGGCAAGACGACGGTCAGCGCCAATCTGGCCGTGGCGCTGGCCATGGAAGGCGCCTCAGTTGGCTTGCTGGACGCCGACATCACCGGTCCCAACGTGCCGTTGATGCTCGGCGTGGAAGGCGCGCCGGCGGCCAGCCCGGAGGGCAAGATCACGCCGCTCGAGCGGTATGGCGTCAAGGTCATCAGCATCCAGTTCTTCGTGCCCGAAGGCCAGCCCATCGTGTGGCGCGGGCCGCTGGTCGGCGGCGCCATCCAGCAGTTCCTGCGCGATGTCGACTGGGGCGAGCTCGACTACCTGGTCATCGACCTGCCTCCCGGCACGTCCGACGCCCAGCTCACCCTGGCCCAGGCGGTGCCCATCAGCGGCGCCCTGCTGGTGACCACCCCGCAGGACGTGGCGGTGCTCGACGTATCAAAGGCACTGGCCATGTTCCGGCGCATGAGCGTGCCGGTGATGGGCATCGTCGAAAACATGGCCAGCTTCGTCTGTCCGCATTGCGGCGAGGCCACTGAGATCTTCGGCCGCGGCGGCGGACAGCGCTTCGCCGAGCGCAACGAGATCGAGTACTTCGGCGGCATCCCGCTCGACGTCAAGGTGCGCCAGGGTGGCGATGCCGGTGTGCCGGCTGTCGCTCAGCGCGAGCCGGGAGCGGCGGCCGAGGTCATGCGCAAGCTGGCCCGGACCGTGGCCGCCCGGATGAGCGTCCGCGCCGCGCAGCAGGCGCCGACGATCAGCATCAGCTGACTTAGCTCGGCAGCCGGCGAATGTTCCCGGCTACCGCTTCGAGCGCGCCAGGTACTCCCACAGGGCTGCACAGGTAACGATCGCAGCACGCTGACGCCCCTCCGGCCCGGCCAGGAAGGCTATTCGCTGAACTTCCTCCACACCGTTTTCGCCGGCGATCACCACGCGGACGTGGGTATCACGCGCCTGTCGCACGCCGAGCGCCAGCCCGAAGTCGGTGTGTTGGGCAGCCCGGACGTCCTGGGCCAGCTGGCGCAGGTCGCCACCCGGGCGGCGGAGCTCGCCGTGTACCAGGAAGTCGGACGAGCCGAGAAGGGCCAGCAGCTGACCGCCGCTGCCTGTTTCGACCATCGCCAGCGTCCGGCCCGCCAGCGATTGCGACAGCACCTCGGACCAGCTGGCCTCGCCTTCCCCAAAGACGTAGCGACCGAGCGACCGGCGGAGGTCCGCGATCGTCCGCTCGACCAGCTGCCGTGCCCCTGAGCCTCCAGCCGATTCGGCCGAGACGACGACATCGACGCCCGCGGCACGGGCATACGTGGCGACCTGCGGATTGGCGCCGCGCAGGAGCTCCTCGCCGATCAAGGGCACCAGCGCCGACTCGCCGATCCCGGTCAGGCGCAACGTGTGCGAGGCCCGGTCCGCGCCGAGGCCGCGCCGGCGCAATGCGGGCAGGGCATGTTCGCGCCACATGGGCCACATCTCGCGCGGTGGACCGGGGAGCGCGACGATGATGCGGCCATCGGGCCGCTCTACCAGCCAGCCCGGCGCGGAACCATGTCCATTGGGCAGCGCCCGCGCACCGGGGATGAGCCACGCCTGCTTGCGATTTGCCTCGGGCATCGGCGTGCCACGGCGCGTGAACAGCTCCTCCAGCCAGGCCAGCTGCCCGGGATCGACGGCCGGCTCCACGCCACACGCTCCGGCGATTGCCTCGCGTGTCAGGTCGTCCGGCGTGGGCCCCAGGCCGCCGGTCGAGACGACCAGCTCGGCACGCTCGAGGGCGGCGCGCAACGCCTCGCTGACGACGGCCTGGTCGTCGGGCAGTGCCGCACTGCGCGCGATGCGCACGCCGAGCGCCGTCAGCTCCCGGGCCAGGTCGCCCGAGTTTGTGTCGCGCGTCGCGCCAGTCGTCAGCTCGGTGCCGATGGCCAGTATTTCGGCGCTCGTGATCTGGGCTCTGTTGCTCTGCCGGCTCACGCGTGAACGGTACGGCACGCGACGCCATACAGAAAGTGGCGCGGAAATGACGGCGCGGTTGACTGCGGCTCGCGGATGTGTTAGCAATCTCACACCGAGAGTGCTAACCGCGGTCGCCGCGGCTGCCCGATTGACGCGGCCGCCGACCGAGCCCAGATGACAAGACACAGAGAGGAAGCCGGAGAACGATGGCCAAGCTGATTAGCTATGACGAAGACGCCCGCTCGGCGATGAAGCGCGGCATGGACGCGCTGGCCGAGGCGGTCAAGACGACGCTCGGGCCCAAGGGGCGCAACGTGGCGCTCGACAAGAAATACGGCGCGCCCACCGTCACACACGATGGCGTGACCGTAGCCAAGGACATCGAGCTCGACGATCCGTTCGAGAACATGGGCGCACAGCTGCTCAAGGAAGCGGCGACCAAGACGGAGGACGTCGCCGGCGACGGCACGACCACCGCCACGGTGCTGGCACAGGCGATAGTCAACGAGGGTCTCAAGAACGTCGCGAGTGGCGCCAACCCGATGCAGATGAAGCTCGGCATCGACAAGGCTGCCGAAACCGTGGCGCAGGCGGTCAAGAGCGTCGCGCAGCCGGTCAAGGGTCACGACGAGATCGCCCAGGTGGCCACCGTCAGTGCGGCCGACGCGGAGATCGGCAGCCTCATTGCGGAAGTCATGGACAAGGTCGGCAAGGATGGCGTGATCACCGTCGAGGAGTCGCGCACCATGGCCTTCGAGACCGAGTACGTCGAGGGCATGCAGTTCGACCGCGGCTACACGAGCGCCTACTTCGTGACCGACACCAACCGCATGGAAGCGGTTCTGGAAGATCCCTTCATCCTGATCACCGATAAGAAGATCAGCGCGATCGCGGACATGCTGCCGACGCTCGAGAAGGTCCTTCAGGCCGGCAAGAAGGAGCTGCTGATCATCGCCGAGGACGTGGACGGCGAAGCCCTCTCCACACTGGTGGTCAACAAGCTGCGCGGCGTGGTCAACGCCCTGGCCGTCAAGGCGCCCGGCTTCGGCGATCGGCGCAAGGAGATGCTGCGCGACATCGCGATCCTGAGTGGCGGCACGGTCATCAGCGAGGAGGTCGGGCGCAAGCTCGATTCAGTCGAGCTGAACGATCTGGGCCGTGCGCGACGGGTGGTCGCCAACAAGGACAACACCACGCTCATCGAGGGTCGCGGCTCCGATTCCGACATCCAGGGCCGCATCAAGCAGATCAAGGCACAGATCGAGGACACCACGTCCGACTACGACAAGGAGAAGCTCCAGGAGCGCATGGCCAAGCTGTCCGGTGGCGTGGCCATCATCAAGGTCGGCGCCGGCACGGAGGTGGAGCTCAAGGAGAAGAAGCACCGGGTCGAGGATGCGCTATCGGCCACCCGCTCGGCGGTCGAGGAGGGCATCGTGCCCGGCGGCGGCGTGGCGCTCATCAATGCCCAGGCGTCACTCGATGGCCTGAAGCTGGAAGGTGATGCCCAGGTGGGCGTCGAAATCGTGCGCAAGGCGCTCGAGGAGCCGCTCCGCCAGCTGGCCGAGAACGCAGGCATGAACGGATCGGTGGTGCTGGAGAACGTGCGCCGCCGGCAGGCGGAGGCCAAGAGCCAGACGATCGGCTACGACGTGCTGAGCGGCGAGTACACGGACATGCTGGCACGCGGCATCGTCGATCCGGCCAAGGTCACTCGTTCGGCGGTCGAGAACGCCGCTTCGATCGGCGCCATGGTGCTGACCACCGAGGTGATGGTCAGCGACAAGCCGGAGCCCAAGCCGGCGATGCCTGCCATGCCGCCCGGCGGCATGGGCGATTTCTAACAGCTGGCCCCAGCAGGGCGGGGTGCTGCCGCCGGCCGTGCCACACGCCGGGTGACGAGCGTACGGCGGCGAACCGTGCCGTTCGGCGCTTGACGCGGCCGGCATCAACGGGCAAGCATGAAAGGGTGGTAGGCATCGAGCCCTCAGGCTTCGCCGAGTTCGATCGTCTGGCCGACCTGTTCCGCCGCACACGCGAGCTGCTCGATCTGGCGACCGCCACGAGCGAGGTGCCCGACGAAGCGGCCGAGGTCCTGGCCACCGAGACGCTTCCGCATGTCGAGGACATGGAGGAGGGATTCCGCGTGTGGCTGCGTGCGAGCGCCGCCGAGCTGGCCGAGATGCGCGCCCTGGTCGTGCGTGCGGGTCTCGCTGGCCCGCAGCCGGGCTCTTCCGCAGAACGCCGAGCGGCACTGGTCGAGGCCATGCATGAACTGGCAGCCAGGTCGAGGGCGCGGCCCGACATCGTGCCCGCTCCGACCCGCAGCCTGGCCGCGCTTGAACACGCGCGGCTGGTCTTTGCCATGCTGCCCGCGACGCCGAGCGCCGAAGTACATTTCCCGGCCGGCCTGCGCAGCTACGGCGACATCCTGCCGCCGCGGCGGCCGATTGATCTGGCGGAGCGCATCGAGGAGCTCGAGCGCAGCATCTGGTCCGTCGCGACGCGGCACCGGCCACGCCTGGGCGATAGCAGCTACCGCCGGACGTACGGCTTCTTCGATACCGCCGCGCGTCTTTCGGCGGGCGGATTCGTGGCCCACGCGTGACGAACCAGTCAACCGACCGCGAGGCGCGCGGCCTGTTCGGACAGATCGGCGAAACGCGCGCGGCGTTCATGCGCCTCGCCCGGGCGCACCTCGACCTGCTGCGCGCCGAGATCTCGGCGATCGTCGATCAGATCAAGCAGATGGCCGCGGCTGCCGGCATCGTGCTCGTCTTTGCCCTGCTGGTCGCCAATATGCTCTACATCGGCGGCTTCCTGTTCGTGGGCGAGTGGCTGTTCGGCTCGATGGGCTGGGGCCTGGCCCAGGGCGTGCTGCTGGGGCTGGCGGTCATCGTC
Source organism: uncultured Anaerolineaceae bacterium (assembly GCA_964610835.1). Taxonomy (GTDB): domain Bacteria; phylum Chloroflexota; class Limnocylindria; order Limnocylindrales; family CSP1-4; genus JALYGJ01. The sequence goes on from CAZSWK010000031.1 coordinate 10,577, forward strand.
GTCGCACTGCTGGTCATCCTTGGCGTCCGTAAGCGCACCTACGGGATCTCGTTGTTGCTGGCCGCGCTGCTGGCGATCGTGCTGGCCCTGCTGATCGGGCTCAACGTGACCTACGACACCGCCAACTACTGGGCCGGCCAGTTCGCGGCGCCATTCGACAACGTGGGTCTCGTTGCCGCAATTGCCGGCGGCGTAATCGGCGGCCTGATCCTGCTCGTCCTGCTGCTGTTTGTCGGCGGCGTGTTCGGCGCCGTGGCCGGTCTGCTGGTGGGCGCGATCATCGGTGTCCCGATCGGCTGGTTGATGGGCGGCGCGCCATGGACGTGGCCGCCTGCGGTCGGCTTCTCCCTGACAGTCGGTCTGGTCCTGTTGCCGATCCTGTGTGTGGCGATCGGCTGGCGCCAGATTGACCTCGAGAAGCGCTTCGGGGGCCTGTACCCACGGCAATCAATCGAAGCGGCCCAGGAAACTCGGGCGTGGTTGGAGGAACAATGGCAGACACGACGGCCGACGCGCGGCGCGAAGTAGCCGACGCGCGGCAGAACGTCGCCGTCCAGCTGGACCAGCTGGGCACGGCCGCGCGCTCGGCGATCGACATTCCCGGCAAGGTGCGCCGCAACCCGGTGCAGACCGTTGGCATCGCGTCGGCGGCTGCGTTCGTGGTGCTGGGCGGTCCGCGCCGCATGATCAGGGCCGTCGGAGAGCGCGTGCTGCCACAGCGCTCGCCGCGCAGCCTCTTGCCCGCCGAGATCCAGCGCACCGTCAACCGCCTCGAGCCCGAGCAGCGCGAGCAGCTGGAAAAGCACCTCGAGCGCGACTTTGCCGCCTACCTGACGCGTACACACCCGCAGGAACCGGCTAACGCCCGTCGTTCGTTCTGGAAGACCTACGACCGGGTGATGGGCCCGGTCACCGCGCGGGCCGGGCGCGAATTGGTCAAGCGCCTGTTCGACTCGGAAAAGAGCGATCAGCCCGAGCATTGATGATCAATCTCATCGAGGAAGTGCCGCGCGGCTGACTATCATTCGCGCGGCGGGGCGAGTGGTGGAATGGCAGACACGCCAGCCTTAGGAGCTGGTGTCGCGTGAGCGACGTGTCGGTTCGAATCCGACCTCGCCCACCAGGTTCCTCGGGAGCCTGCCCAGAACGCCAGGCTCGGTCCCGTGATGCAGCTCCGCGGACGGCTGGCTGCCATTAGTAGCGTGCGGCTGCCGATCTTTACCGCCTACTGGTTCGGCGTCACTGCCGGGGCGGCGCTGCTCGCGGTCGCCATTGGCGGCCCCATCGCCGACATCGTCAACCAGTGGCCATTTGGCCCCGGCTATCGCGCCATCTTCGCCCTTGCCGGGATCGAGTTCCTGGTTGGTGTGGTGACCCTGCTGCGCGTTTCCGAGCCACACGGCGAGCTGGGCCGGCCCGGAGCGGTCGCTCAGGAGCCCTGAGTGTCAGGCACTGAATGCTCGGACCTCAGGTACCGAGTTCTTGCGCCAGGCGCGTCGTGTCCACGGTGCCATGCACGTTCAAACCGCTCGCCGACACCCACGCCTCATCGACAGACCACGGATCCGACGGCGCGGGCTGCAGCAGCACGATGGCGCCGCCGATGCCCGGATCGAAGATGAGGGCGCCGCCACGCACGGCCACCTGGGCGACGGCCACGAAGCCGTGCGCCGAGGCGCTCACGCCGTTGTCGCTGAAGGTCACCTGGTCAAGTTCCAGCCCCTGGCGCCGCGCGACGGTCAGCACCAGGTCCTGCGCCTGGCTGCGGGAGAGGCGGCCGGTCGCGTCTGCTGCACCGGCCGGCCCGCTGAGCTGCACCTGCTCAATGCCCAGCGTCTGGCCACTCGCCGTCACCGAGATGTTGTCGAGCTCGCCGTTGACCGTAGCGAACGTGCGGTCGAACAGGCCCACGTCGCCCAGCGTGACCTTGACGTGGCCGATCCTGGCCGGGCCGGCACTGACGCGGGTTGCCTCGACCGTGATGCTTCGGGCGTGGCCCAGCAGCAGACCGGGGTCGAAGAGCGCGACGCTCACGTCGAGGGTGTCGGCCTCGAAGCCGCGGTCGCGCAGCTGTTGAGCAAGCAGCGGGCCCAGCGCCAGTGGCAGGACGACGAGCACGAGCAGCCCGACGAGCAGCACGAACCACAGCACGAAACGGAGGAAACCGGCCACGCCCGTATACTCGTTGCTCCCGATGAACGATGCCGAAAACGGTCCCATGAAGGTAACCACGCGCCCCGCGGAGCGCAGCACGGTTGTGCTCGAGGTGGAGTTTCCGCCCGAGCAGGTGCGGCGCGCCCTGGAGCAATCGGTGCGTCACCTGTCGCGCCGAACCAGGGTGCCCGGATTCCGTCCGGGCAAGGCTCCGCGGGCAATCCTGGAGCGTGCACTGGGTATCAGTCGTGACGATCCGGCCGCGCCGAACCCGCTCTACGACGACGCCAAGGAGCATCTCTTCGAGCACTCGGTCATCGAGGCCGTGCGCGAAAAGGAGCTCGATGTGCTGTCCGTGCCCGAGCCGGTGTGGCTCGAGTTCGGGGAGGTCAGTGGCGCCTCGTACCGTGTGTCGCTGCCGTTGCGGCCTGAGGTCACGCTGGGCGCCTACACCGACTATCCCTTCGGCATCACCATCGACACGGTCGACGACGAGGCCGTCGACAAGGTGATCGAACAGCTGCGCGATCAGCAGGCCAGCCTGGTGCCGGTCGAAAAGCGGGGTGCGCAGGACGACGACTACGCGGTGATCAGCTTCACCGGCACGCGCGACGGCGCGCCGATCGAGGGTGCGCAATCCGAGCGGACGCCGCTGATCATCGGGCGCGAGCGGTTCATCCCCGGCTTCGAAGCACAGCTGGTCGGCCTGCACGAGGGGAAGCAGAAGAAGTTCAAGCTCAAATTCCCCGACGATTACGGAGAGGACGAGCTGGCCGGAGTGGAAGCAGAATTCGATGTGACGCTGCTCGAGCTGCGTGAGAAGCGCCTGCCACCGGCCGACGACGACTTTGCCCGGGGCGTGGGCAAATACGATGACATGGCCGCCCTGCGCGCGGAGGTCGGTCGCCGTCTCGAGCGCAATGCCCTGGATCGGGCACGCCACGTATTCGCCGACCGCATCATCGAGTTCGCGGTCGCCAACGCCACGCTGGAGCTGCCCGATCTCTTGGTCGAGCGCGAGGTCGAGGTGATGCTCGACGAGTTGCGCGTTCGCCTCGCGGAACAGGGCATCGGCTTCGAGGAATACCTCAAGGCGACCGAGCGCGAAGAGGCCAAGCTGATCGACGAGTACCGGCCCGACGCGGAGAAGCGCGTCAAGACCCTGCTGGTGCTCTCGGAGATTGCCGACAAGGAGAACATCCAGGTTGACGATGCCGACCTGGCGGCCGATCTCGCCCAGTCGCGCGAGCGGTATGCCGGCAACCCGCGGCTTGTGGCGTACCTCGAGTCAGAGCGGGGGCAGAACTACACCCGCTCGCTGCTGCGCCGCTCCAAGACGGTCGAGACGCTGATCGATCGCTGGATCGAGCAACATCCCGAGTTCAGCAACGTGCAGCACCTGCACGACGGCGACGACGCGGAAAGCGGAGAATCCGCTGCGGCCGGCGCTGAGCCGGCGCCAGCCAGAACTGGGAAAGGAAGTCGCTGATGCTCGTCCCGATGGTCATTGAAACCTCGAACCGCGGGGAACGGGCCTACGACATCTACAGCCGGCTGCTGAAGGACCGCATCATCTTCCTGGGCGACGCGATCGAAGACCACATGGCCAACCTGATCATCGCGCAGCTGCTCTTCCTCGAGGCCGAGGATCCCGAGCGCGACATCAGCCTGTACATCAACTCACCGGGCGGCGTGGTGACGGCCGGCCTCGCCATCTACGACACCATGCAGTACCTGCGCGCGCCGGTGAGCACGATCTGCATCGGCATGGCCGCGAGCATGGCCGCGGTCCTGCTGGCGGCCGGCGCGAAGGGCAAGCGCTATGCGCTGCCCAACAGCCGGATCATGATCCACCAGGGTTCCGGGGGTTTCCGCGGCAACACGCCCGACGTGCTCATCCAGGTGCGCGAGCTCGAGCAGCTCATCCAGCTCAATCACCAGATCCTGGCCAAGCACACGGGCCAGCCGATCGAGAAGATCAACACCGATACCCAGCGCGACTACTTTATGTCGCCCGATGAGGCGAAGGCCTACGGCATCATCGACGAGGTCTACAATGTCCCCGACCGCTCGCTGATCAGCGAGGCACGGACGCGCAGCGCAACCAGTGATGCTGCGGCCGCACAGCCGGAGCCGGCGAGCGATGAAGGTGAGCCCAAACCGGCCAAGGGCTGAAGGGGCAGATCGCGTCGCCCCAGCCACCGGCCGGAAGTTGCCTGAAGCCGTCATTCGGCCGTCGTCAGGCTCGTATACTCGGATGCCCATGAATCCGGCGCGCGGCTAAGAACATGGCGACAACCAGCAGCAAGGGCACCAAGGTTCCCTACCGCTGCAGTTTCTGTGGCAAGAGCCAGGAGCAGGTCCGCAAGTTGATCGCGGGCCAGGGCGTCTATATCTGCGACGAGTGCATCAACCTCTGCCAGGAGATCATTGAAGAGGAGATGCTCGAGGCGCCACGCGCCAAGCCGCAGGCTGCCAAGCTGCCCAACCCGCGCCAGATCACGAACGCGCTCGACCAGTACGTCATCAGCCAGGACCGAGCCAAGAAGGTCCTCGCGGTGGCCGTCTACAACCACTACAAGCGCGTCGCCGCCGGCCACACGGTCGACGAGGTCGAGCTGCAGAAGTCCAACGTGCTGCTGGTCGGCCCGACAGGCAGCGGCAAGACACTGCTCGCCCAGACCCTGGCGCGCGTGCTCGATGTGCCCTTCTGCATCGCCGATGCCACTTCGCTGACCGAGGCCGGCTACGTGGGCGAAGACGTCGAGAACATCCTCCTGCGGCTCATCCAGGCGGCCGATTTCGACGTTGCCCGTGCCCAGCGCGGGATCATCTATATCGACGAGATCGACAAGATCGCGCGCAAGTCCGACAACCCGTCCATTACCCGCGACGTGTCGGGCGAGGGTGTCCAGCAGGGTCTGCTCAAGATCCTCGAGGGAACCGTCGCCAACGTCCCGCCGCAGGGCGGCCGCAAGCACCCGCACCAGGACTTCATCCAGATCGACACGACCAACATACTGTTCGTCTGTGGCGGCGCCTTCGAGGGCCTCGAGAAGATCGTCGAAGAGCGTGTCGGCAAGCGGACCATGGGCTTCGGCTCCCAAGCGCAGGTCGACAAATTCAAGCGCGAGAAGATCCTCGAGCAGCTCATGCCGGAAGACCTGCTCAAGTTCGGCCTGATCCCCGAATTCGTCGGCCGGCTGCCGGTCATCGTGTCGCTCGCGGCGCTGACACGCGACGACCTGATGCGCATCCTGGTCGAGCCCAAGAACGCCGTGACGCGCCAGTTCGAGAAGTTCCTGCAGCTCGACAAGGTTGAGCTGCACTTCACGCCCGGCGCCATCGAGGCGGCCGCCGAGCTGGCGCTCAATCGCAAGACCGGCGCCCGGGCACTGCGCACCATCGTCGAAGAGGCGCTGCTCGAGGTGATGTTCGATATCCCGGAGCGCACTGACGTGCGTAAGTGCATCATCACCGAGGAGACCATCCGGCACGGCCAGGCGCCGCTGCTGCTGACCAAGGCAGAGATCGACCGCGGCGTCGACGAGAACAACTTCTCCGAGCTTCTCGAGCGCCCCGCCTGAGCTGCGCCCTCGGCGCGCGCACCGCGATCGCCGGGCCAACTTCCGCCCGCCGGGCCGCGTCCTCTCGACGCGTCAACTTCCGCCCGCCGGGCCAACTTCCGCCAAATCCGGTCATTTCCGGCATCGTGGCGGCCAAGGCCGGCATCATTGCCACCCTTTCCGCCGTTTGCCACCTATACGCCGTAGCTGACACCAAGTGCGACCGTCAGGGCGTCTCGCTCCGGCCCTCTGCCGGAATTGACAGAAACCAGATCGCCGCGATGGGCCGGTCTGGGCGACGAAGCCACGCCCGCACGTCTCGGCTCCGTTCCGGGTAGACGCTGGCCATGGTTGCTCGGTGTTCCCGGACTGCTCGGCGGATGGTCGATTGGTCGGGGACGATCAGCAGCCGCCCGACGAATGCCGGCTGCCAGCCGAAGACGCGCTCGGCGATCTCCGGTGCCAGGCGAACCTTGACGTCGAGCGATCGATTCGTTTCTTCGAGCGACCCGAATGCGCTCTTGATCTCGCAGACCGCGACCGTGCGCGTCGCTTCGTAGGCTGCGAACAGGTCGATCGAGCCGCGCTCGCCGTACTGGGAGAAGGTCACCTCGATCTCGGGCCGCCAGACGCGCCTGGCGAAGACCGACGCTGCCTCCTCGACTATGGCTGCGTGATCCTGGTCGAGCAGTCGATCCGCAGCTGCGCCCATGTACCAGGGCCGCAGATAGAGCCGACCGTCGACGCCTCCAAACGCGGCGCGGACCCGATCGACTCGAACGCACCCGACCTGCCCGGTCTCGATCGCGCTGATGTCGTCGATCGGGATCTGGGCCACCGCAGCCAGCTGCTCCTGTGTCTGCCCGGCGCGCCGGCGCAGCTTGCGCAACAGGAGTCCAAGTCTCTCGTCGTCGTCAGTCTGGGACACGGCCAGCAGTGTCGTCCGCGGCACTTTTCGCTGACTTATTGCCGCCAGCTCGCTTCACCGCTCGCGTGCTGGCCAAGATCGCCGCGGCCGCGCGCCTTGGACCACGACAGCGACTGGTAGAACCACTACGCCATGGAGGTGCGATGATCAGCGGCATGAGTGGTAACGGTCTTGGCGGATTCGGCGGACGGCGACTGGCGAAGGCGCTCGGCCCGCTCGGTGCCTGGAACTTCGCCCTCCAGCGACTGGCCGCGTCGGAGGCGATCGATGACGCCGGCCAGCTGGAGCACTTCGGACTCCCGGCCATCTGGATACCCGAGAGCCTGGGCAGCAAGGAGCTCATGTCCCACGCAGCGCTCCTGCTCGCGGCGACGAAGCGCACCGTCATTGCGTCGGGCATCGCCAATATCCACGCGCGCGATCCGATGGCCATGGCCAACGGCGCACGAGCCCTTGGCGAGGCCTATCCGGGTCGCTTCGTGCTGGGCATCGGCGTCAGCCACGCCCCGTCGGTCACGACGCGCGGCGGCACATACGCCAACCCACTGCAACAGATGCAGGCGTATCTCGACGCCATGGACGCTGCGCAATACGCGGCCCCCGTGCCCGACCCGCCAGTGCCGCTCGTGCTCGCCGCGCTGGGCCCGAAGATGCTCGAGCTTGCTGCCCGGCGGGCCGACGGAGCCCACCCATACTTCGTGCCCGTGGCGCACACGGAGTTTGCGCGACGTCACCTTGGGCCGGACCCGGCCCTGATCACCGAGGTGACCGCGGTATTGACGACCGACCGCTCAGCCGGCCTCGGGATCGCCCGGGCCTTCGTCAAGCACTACCTGGAGCTGCCCAACTACGCCAACAACCTGCGCCGGCTGGGCTGGAGCGACAGCGACTTGGCGGGCGAGGGGAGCGAGCGCCTGATCGATGAGGTGGTCGCCATCGGCGACGTGGACGCGATCGTGGCGCGGGTCAGGGGCCACCTTGCAGCGGGGGCCGATCACGTGTGCGTGCAGTTCAGGACGGAGTCGTCCCGCGACCCCGCGCTCGCCGCGTACCGGGAGATCGCGAGCGCGTTCGGCCTCGGCTAGGCGGTCGGGGCTCGACTAGGCCGCTGGCGTGTGGTGCTTGACGAAATCGAGGGTGCGCCGCCAGGAATCCGCTGACGCGTCGGCGAAATCGGCCGCCTTGCGGTCGAAGAAGCTGTGCGGTGCGCCCGGGTAGGAGACGATCTCGCTGTCCGCGCCGGCCGCATCGAGTGCCACGCGGTACTGCTCCACGATGTCCGGCGTGACACCCTGGTCCGCACCGCCAAACAGGCCCAGGATGGGCGCCAGGTTGTCGTCGGCGCGATCGATGGGCGCCGGCACGCCACGGGATTCGCCCACCGGCCAACCGTAGAACCCGACCACGCCCGACATCTTGAGCTCCGATTCAGAGGCCAGCAGGAACGACAGCCGGCCGCCGAAGCAGAAGCCGACGCTGAAGACCGCGCGCACCTCGCCCCAGCCGGCCATCTGGTCGCGCGCAGCCTTGATGTCGAGCTGCAGCGACGGCCAGCGCGTCTGGTCAACGTGCGGGCGGTAGTCGAAATCCTCGCCGCGTGCGCCCGTTCCCGCGGTGCGGCCGAAGTAGTCGATCGCCAGCGCCGCGATGCCTGCCTCGGCAAAGCGCAGGGCGAGTTCCTCGTAGAAGGTGTAGAGGCCGCGAACGTCGGGCAGGATGATCATGCCCGCGCCAGTGGGGGCTGTCGGTCGGGCTTCAAAGGCGTCGAAATCGGTTCCGTCGGCGGCCTGCAACTGGATACGTCGACCGTCGATGGCGGCGCCGGCGAGGGGCGGAATCGGTGGGTGGCTGTCAAGGTCGAAGCACATGGGGCCGATGGTACACTCGGGCCCTCACGACGCCGACCGGAAGGAGTAGCGCCGCGCTCGGGCTGAGCAGAGACGTCCGGCCGATGGCTGAAAGCCGGACCAGCAACAGCGGTGCGAACGTCGTCCGCGAGTCGTGCGGGAGCGCCCGTTAGCGCGCACACGAGAGTTGCCGGAAAGCGGCCGTGGGATGACTGCGGTACGCCGGCGACTGAACCAGCAGGTGGTACCACGACCCCGTTCGTCCGCTGGACGATCGGGGCGGTTTCTTTTCTGGAGAGCAATTGACGACTACGCGCCGACCCACGACGGACATGCCGACGGCATACCAGCCGCGCGACATTGATCACGAGCTGTACGAACGCTGGCTGGCGGCGGATGTCTTCGCGCCCGACGGTGCGGGCAGCCGCGCGGACTGGTCGCTCGAGCCGTTCGTCATCACTCAGCCGCCGCCCAACGTGACCGGCTCGCTGCACATCGGCCACGCGCTCACCTCCACGATCGAAGACGCGATGATCCGCCGCGCGCGCATGCAGCACCGTCCCACGCTGTGGCTGCCCGGCGTCGATCACGCGTCGATTGCCGCCCAGGTGGTGCTCGACAAGATCCTCGCCGAGGAGGGTGAGTCGCGCGCGTCGGTCGGCCGCGAACGCTACCTCGAGCGGATGTGGCAGTTCATGAACGAGACGCGGGACGTGATCACCAATCAGGAACACAGGCTGGGCTTATCGCTCGACTGGGGCCGGCTGCACTTCACGATGGATGAGATCTCGGCACACGCGGTGCGCGTCGCGTTCAAGCGCCTGTACGACGACGGCCTCGCGTATCGCGCGGAACAGTTGATCAACTGGTGCCCGGGTGATGGGACCAGCCTGTCCGATCTGGAGGTCGTCGCATCACCGATCACGGGAACTCTCTGGTCGCTTCGCTACCACTACGTCCGGGCCGACGGCACGGTTGATCCGGATGAAGGCATCGTCGTGGCGACCACGCGTCCCGAAACCATCCTGGGCGATACGGCGGTTGCCGTTCACCCCGACGATGAACGCTATCGCGCGGCGATCGGCCGGCAGGTGATGATCCCCTTCGTCGACCGCGTCGTGCCGGTCATCGCCGACGAGGTGGTCAAGCCCGAGTTCGGTACCGGCGCGGTCAAGATCACCCCGGCCCATGACGCCGACGACTTCGCCACCGGCCAGCGTCATGGGCTGCCGATCATCGACGTGATGACCGACGACGGACGCATCAACGAGCACGGCGCCGCCTACGCCGGCCTCACCCTGGACGAAGCGCGAGCGCGCATCCTGGCCGACCTCGAGGCCGCCGGCGACCTCCTGGCTGCGACACCGCACGAGATGATCATCGGCCGCTGCCAGCGCAGCGATGATGTCGTCGAGCCGCGCCTCAAGACCCAGTGGTTCATCAACGTCAAGCCCATGGCGGAGCTGGCGATGAAGGCCGTGCGCGAAGGGCGCACGCAATTCGTGCCGGCGCGCATGCAGAAAGTGTTCTTCGATTGGCTGGAGAACATCCACGACTGGAACGTGAGCCGCCAGCTGTGGTGGGGTCACCGCATTCCGGCCTGGTACTGCCCCGACGGGCACGTGACTGTGTCCGACCGCGTCGACGGACCGGCGGCATGCGACGCATGTGGCCGCCCGGCAGCCGAACTCAGCCAGGACACCGACATCTTCGACACCTGGTTCTCGAGCGGCCTGTGGCCGTTCTCGACGCTCGGTTGGCCCGACCAGACGGCCGACCTCCAGCGCTACTACCCAACCAGCGTCATGGAAACCGGCTACGACATCATCTTCTTCTGGGTGGCGCGCATGATGATGCTCGGTGAGTGGCTCACCAGCCGCGCGCCGTTCCACACGATCTACCTCCACGGCATGGTTCGCGATCCGTACGGCGCCAAGATGTCCAAGTCGCGCGGCAATGTGGTCGACCCGCTGCAGATGATCGACGAGAGCGGCGCCGACGCCCTGCGTTTCGCCCTGCTGCACGGCTCCGCCGCGGGCGCCGACCAGCGCCTCAGTCAGTCCCGCCTCGACGGCGCACGCAACTTCGCCAACAAGCTGTGGAATGCCACCCGCTTCGTCATCGGCGCCCGCCCTGGCTCGATTGCCGACGACGAGCCACTCGCCCTGCCGGCGACTGCACGACTGGGGCCCGCCGAGCACTGGATCATTGACCGCTGTGTGAAGACCGTCGATGCGGTCGAGGCAGCCTATGCCAGCTACGAGTTCGGCGAGGTGGCGCGGCTGTTGTATGACGCGATCTGGAGTGAGTACTGCGACTGGTACCTGGAGATCGCCAAGGTTGAACTCGCCGATGCGGGCGAGCGTGCCACGGCGGTGTGGTGGACGCTCACCTGGGTGCTGGATCGGTACCTGCGTTTGCTGCACCCGCTCATGCCGCATGTCACCGAAGCCGTATGGAGCCGCCTGCCGCACGCCGCCGACGATCCGGAGCTGCTGATCGTCGCGGACTGGCCGGTCGCGGACGCTGCCCCGCAGCAGGTTGACGAGCGCCTCGCCAAAGGGACGGCGACGCTCATCGAGCTCGTCTCGGGGCTGCGCACGGCTCGCGCCGAATCGGGCGTTCCCGCCGCCGAATGGCTGCCCACACGAGTGTGGCTGGCCGAGGCCGATGCTCGCGCAGCATATGAACCGCTCGAGCCCGCTCTTTCCCGCCTGGCACGTGTCCGGCCACAACTCGTCGACCAGCGCGCCGATCTCGATACGGACGAGGGAGGCCTGGCCGTCGTATCGGGGGCCGGCGAAGCGCGCATGATTCGGTCAGCCGCCGATCGCGAGCGCGAGCGTCAGCGCCTGGCAAAGGAGCTGCTCAACCTCGAAACGCAGTTGGTGGGAGTCGATAACCGGCTGGCGGATCAGGCATTCATCGCCAAGGCACCTGCGCAGGTCGTCGAAACGACGCGTCGGCGCGGCGCCGAACTTCGCGATCAGGTCGCTACTCTGAATCAGCGTATAAGGGAGATCTAGATGCCGTTGCCCTTCCTGCGTCGCAAGCGCCAGCCCGCCCCGCCGCCCCCTCCGCGCATTACCCTCGCGCCCGACCAGCTCGAGTCCCAGGAACAGGTGATGCGCTACCAGTACCACTCTCTGAGCAGCCACGGGGTCAGGCTGCCCGAGGCCGAGCACGATGCGCCCGTGCGCCTGGCAAGCCTGCTGCAGGGCTTCGCCAAGAGCGAGATCGACCTGATCGAGCCCCTGCCGCTCGAGTTCCAGGACGCGGCGCCGAGCATCGTCAGACCGGAGGCGGCGCTGCACTGGATCAACGTCCACCACGGGCGCTCGCCGATAGCCCGGCACGCACTGCTGGTGTTTGAATCCGTCGACGCGATCGACCTTGCTTATGAAACGTTCGCCGTGGCCCTGCTGCACGGAGACGTCGACATCGACGGCTTCCCGCGCTTCGACGCGATCGTCGGCGGTCCGGTGAGCTACTGGGACGAGAGCAGTGGCGACCTGATCGTGCGCCTGCTCGTGGGTTGGGGCGGCACTGGCGTACGCGGCGACACTTCCCGCACGGCACAGCGTCTGCTTGCGCGGATGATGGTCGACGTGATGGCCAGCCAGGGGGCTACCGAACTTGGCCGGGCCGAACGCCCCGTCGCCATCGCCGACGCCCAACACACGGCCTGCCCGCACTGCGGTTTTGCCGCAGTCGACCGCCGTGCCACTTACTGCCCGAAGTGCGGCATGCGCACCCCTGGCTGAACGAATGCCAATTTACGACTACGCCTGCCAGAACTGCGCTCACCAGGTCGAGGTAGTACACGGGGTCCACGACTCCGGACCGTCTGAGTGCCCGGTCTGCGGTGGACCTATGCGCAAACTGCTCTCGTCGCCGGCAATCGTATTCAAGGGTTCTGGGTGGGCGAAGAAGGAGCGCGCCGCGAGCGCCCGACAGAGTGGTGCATCGCACGCGGCGAGCGGTAGGAGCAGCGAGGCAGGCGGCGGCGGCGCCAGCGAGAAGAGTTCGGCCGACACGACAGCCAAGACTCAGGACGGATCCGCTGGGGGTGAGGCGAAGGGAACCGGCTGACTCCTGGGCGCGCCCGGTGGGCCGCTCGTCAGTCGGTGGGCTGAGCGCTGCCGCAGCGACGGCAGAAGTGTGCGCGCGAGCTGACCAGCAGCTTGCAGTTGTGGCACGGACGGACAGTCGGTGGCGGGAGCTCGACTGGTGCCGAGCGAACCGGTACTGAGAGACCCGGCTGGATCGGAGGCCACTGCGGTGCCTGGCGCGCTATCACATAGGCCGGCGGGACCGCGGGCGCCTGAGGTTCGAGGCGCGGCCACGTCGGTGGCGCGATGTTGGGCGGCAGCGCGAGCGGTGGCGATGTGGGCTTCGGTTGCGCTGGTTGAGTCTGCGGCGCCACGGTTGGTGCGGGAGCCGGTTCCACCACAACCTCGGGCGCGGGCTCAGCGACGATCTCCGGCTCCGGTTCAGGCTCGGCCACGACCTGGACCTCGGGCGCCGGCTCAGCGACGATCTCCGGCTCCGGCTCGGCCATAACCTCCGGCTCGGCCA
>CAZSWK010000032.1:0-20997 GCA_964610835.1 uncultured Anaerolineaceae bacterium
GCGACGCGTCGGGCTGGCGAACGGGCCGGCTCTCGAGCGCCTCCCGAACCGCCGCCATGATTGCCGCCGGCTCGGCCAGCCGGCCGCGTCCGACCTGCCCCGACGCCAGCGGGCCGGTCTCCGGCTCCACGACCCGGTAGCCGAATGAGCGGAGCTTCTCGACATTGGCCCGGGTAGCCGGGTGCCCGTACATGCCCGCGTCCATCGCCGGCGCAACGACGACCGGCGCCTCGGTCGCGAGGCAGGTCGCGGTGATCACATCGTCGGCCAGGCCGTTCGCCATCGCCCCCAGCCAGCGGGCAGTGGCCGGCGCAACGAGCACCAGGTCGGCCGAATCGGCAGCGACGATGTGCGCAATGCGCTGGTCGGGCAGCAGCTCGAGCGGGTCGGTCATCGGCCGGTGGCGGGTGAGCGCCTGCAACGTCAGCGGGCCCAGGAAAACCTGCGCCGAATGAGTCATCAGCGGCTGCACCTCCGCCCCGGCGGCGGTCAGGGCGCGCGCCAGCTCGGCCGACTTGTAGGCGGCGATGGAGCCGGTGACGCCCAGGAGCACCAGGCGACCCTCGAGTGTGCTCATGGTCGCGCGGCTGCCGATTGCGTGATCTCGGCGTGCAGGCGCGTGAGCCCTTCGAGCGTCAGATATGGATCGATGACGTCGACCTCCGGGATCGCCTGCGCCCAGTCGGTGGTCGACAGGCCGCCGGTCAGGATGACCCGGGGCTTCGCGCCGCCTTCGGCCATCAATTCCTGGCTGATGGCCTTGATCATCACCAGCACCAGCCCGCTGTGGCCGATGACCGCACCGCTCTGCATCGCCGACACGGTATCGCGGCCTATCGCATGGCCGGGCATTTCGAGCGGGACCCGTGGCAGTTGCGCCGTGCCGCGGGCGAGCGCTTCGAGGCCGAGACCGGCGCCGGCGGCGATCGCGCCACCGATGAACTCGCCGTTCGAATTCAAGGCATCGAACGTGGTGGCCGTGCCCAGGTCGACGACGATGGCGGGCGCGCCGTGGATGCGGAGCGCCGCATAGGCGTTGACCAGCCGATCGTCGCCGACGAACTGCGGCTGGTCCACCCTGACCTCGATCGGGATCGTCGCGCGATCCGCCTCCATCACGGAGATGCCGCGCCGCGCCGCGTACTCATCGATGGCATCGCCGACCGCCGGCACCACGCTCACCATGGCGAACTCGACCGCTGCTGTCGCATGGTCCTGGTCGCCGCCGAGCAGCGTCGTGATCCAGCGATCGATGGCGCCGGCGATGTCGTCCCGCGGAGTGGCCACGTGACCACTCGACAGCGGCTCCCCACCGTCGACGATCGAGTACTTGATGTTGGTGTTGCCGACGTCGAGTGCCACGAGCATGCGCCCGATCATAGGCCGTGCAGATTCGGGCTACTCGCTGCGAGCCGGCTGCGCTACCATCGGCCGCGTCTGCCGATCACTCGATAAGAGCATCGGACACCGCAAGCAGCGCGAGGAGGAGCGTGTCGCTCGAGCCGCCCGCCAAGTTCTTCGTGAACAGCGGCCTTGTGTCGAGCCCCACGGATATCTACAACCTCCTGCGCCCGCTGCTCAAGCAGACCGTTTCGTACCGCTACTTCCGGGGTACGTCGGTCGTTTCCGCCGGCACCGGCTGGGTCGAGCGCATCGTCGTCGACCGGCCCGAGGTGTCGACCTTCTTCACCCCCCTGTCGATCTGCCTCAACATCGATTCCTTCGAGCATCTCGAGTTCGAGACTCGCCCGGATCAACTGATCGTCTACACGCTGGTGCAGGGTGACGAGCGCATCGTCGTGGAGTTCGCGCCGGTGGGTCGCCCAACCGCCGACGAACCCGAGCAGCAGCGTTTCGCCTTTCCGCCGACCACGGACTACGTGCAGATGGAGTTGAGCGCCCTCGACGTGAACGAGGGTGCCGACGCCGGCGGGGAGGCTGGCGAAGGGAGCTAAGCGGCCGGCGCTCCGGCCGCCTCCAGAGCGGGGCAGGCGGCTCGTACCCATGCGAGCCTGACGGTGTCGGCCGCGTCCTGTTTGTCGATAGCATCGCCGCCATTGCCGGTGGCGCAGCGGGTATCAGCTCCAACACGACGTACATCGAGAGCGCGGCGGGCGTCGCGGAGGGTGGGCGCACCGGCTTCACGTCGGTGGTCGTCGGCGTGCTGTTCGTATTCATGATCTTCCTGTCGCCGCTGGTCGCACTCGTGCCTTACCAGGCGACGGCACCCGTTCTGATCCTCGTCGGCTTCCTGATGTGCAGCCTGATGAAGGACATCAAGTTCGATGATTTCGAGGAGGGTTTCCCGGCCCTGCTCGGCCTGATCCTGATGCCGCTGACGTTCAGCATCACGGTCGGCATCGGTGCCGCGTTCGTGGCGTGGGTCGGCATCAAGGTCGTTCTGCGCAAGTGGGGCGAGATTCATCCGCTAATGTGGCTTGTGGCCGCCGCCTTCGCGGTTTACTTTGGTCAGGCGGCAATCGCCTCGATACTGCCCAAGTAGCGGGCGGTATCACTGAACACGGCCCCAGCGCCAAGCGGCCGCTTTCGCGGCCGCCTGATCACACGCCGGGCCCCGAACAGGGGCCCGGCGTGTAGCATTCCGGCCGAGTTGTCCACAATCCCTTTCGAGTGCACCGCGCTGGCCGACGGTCCGCGCGTCATCTCCACCCGCATGCCCGGCAGTCGGTCGCTGTCGCTGGCCGTCTTCGTGCTGGCTGGCTCGCGGCTCGAGACGTCCGCAGATGCCGGCGTGGCGCACTTCATGGAGCACGTCACCTTCAAGGGGACGCGCGCCTATCCCAGCCCACGCGCGGTATCCGAGGCGATCGAGGGCCACGGCGGCTCGTGCAATGCCGCGACCGACCGTGAGTCGACCGTCTACTGGGCTCGCCTGCCACGGCGCGAGGCGGAGCGCGCGTTCGCGGTGCTGTCCGAGCTGACCGTCCGGCCGTTGCTGCGCGACGGGGACATCGCGCGGGAGCGGGAGATCATCATCGACGAGATTCGCTCCTATCGCGACGATCCCGGCCAGTACGTGTTCAACATCTTCGACCGGGCGTTCTTCGGCGACACACCACTCGGCTGGGAGATCGCCGGCGACGAAGACTCTGTCAGGCAGCTCACCGACCGCCAGATCCGCGATTTCTGGGCGAGCACCTACCGGCCCCAGAACCTGGTGGTTGCGGCCGCCGGCGACATCGAACATCGAGAGGTGACCGACCTCGTGGCGGCCACCTTTGGCAGCGGCCCGGCGCAGCTCCCCGGCTTCAGCCCGGCCCCGGCACTGCCCGTCGAGCGGCTGGCCGTCGAGGAGCGCGACAGCTCCCAGGCGCATCTCTGTCTTGGCCTGCCGGCGCTGCCGCGTGACGACCCGGGGCAATGGGCGCTCGAGATGCTCAACGGCGTGCTGGGCGAGGGCTCCAGCAGCCGCCTGTTCCAGAAGGTACGCGAGGAAGCTGCGCTGGCCTACGATGTCAACAGCTTTCAAACCGACCTGAGCGACTGCGGCACGCTCCAGGTGTATGCCGGAGTCGACCCGTCCGACCTGCGCTCGGCGCTCTCGGCGATCCTGGACGAGCTGCGCCGCCTGCGCGATGAGCCGGTGCCGACCGATGAGCTCGAGCGCGCCCGCGCCTACATATCCGGCCGGCTCGAGCTGCGCATGGAGGAGACCCGCCACGTGGCATCCTGGCTCGGGGTGCAGGAGGCACTGCATGAGCGCGTGCTGAGCGTCGACGAGGTGCTGACCGAGCTGAACGCCGTCACCCCGGCGGATATCCAGGCTCTTGCCCAGCGGCTGGTGCGCGACGATCGCCTGTGCCTGGCAGTGATCTCACCCGGGCGGGTAGCGAGTCAACTCGAGCGCACGCTCAAGCTCGATTGATCAAGTGAGTCAGAGGGAGTCGTCGTGTCCGAGAGAACGCTGATCCTGATCAAGCCCGATGGCGTCCAGCGGCTGCTCGTCGGCCGCATCATCGAGCGCTACGAGCAACGCGGCCTGCGCATCGTCGGTCTCAAGCTGATGACCGTCGAGCGTGGCTTGGCGGAACGCCACTACGCGGAGCATCGCGAGAAGCCGTTCTTCCCGGGACTGGTCGAGTTCATCACCTCGGCACCGCTGGTGGCGATGGCCGTTGAGGGCCCAAACGCCATCAAGGTCTGCCGTGATATCAACGGCGCCACGCGTCCACACGAGGCCGCGCCGGGCACGATCCGTGGCGATTTCGCACTCGAGACGAGCCAGAACATCGTCCACGCGTCCGATTCGCCGGAGTCAGCGGAGCGCGAACTCGCGCTCTGGTTCAGCGCCGGAGAGCTGCTGGAGTACCCGCGCGACGTCGATCGCTGGGTGCTCGGCCCGGGCGCTTGAGCGCAGCCGGCTAGGGGCGCGCCGGCTCGAGGGCGGCTGGCATCGGCTGGACCAGGCCAGCCGGGGAGGGGGTCGGCGAAGCTGGGGGCACGTCGTAGGTCGGCGTCTGCAGGATGCCCAGTGTGTTGAGCGGCCAGTAGCGCAGCCACGCGCGGCCGATGACGTCCGAGATACAGATAGGCCCGAACTGGCGCGAGTCGGCGGAGTTGGGCCGGTTGTCACCCATCACGAAGAGACGATCGGCGGGCACGATCCAGCTCGACTGACCACCGGTGATCTGGGTGGGCCGTCCCTCCGTGTAGGGCTCGTTGAGCTGCGCCCCATTAACCCACACCGTGCCGTTGCGCAACTGAACCAGGTCACCCGGCTCGCCGATCACCCGCTTGATGTACGGCGTGTTGCTGTCGCCCTCGGCCTCGAGAGGTGTCCCTGCTGCGCTGCACGAGTCAGGTCGCAAGATCGGATGGAAGACGATGATGTCGCCGCGCGAATAGCTATCGAAGCGCGGAGTCAGCTTGTCCACGAGCACGTACTGGTTCGGCTCGAGCGTGCCGTGCATGCTCTCCTGCTGGATCTTGTAGGGCTGCGCGACAAAGGTCTGGATGACCCAGAAGATGACGATCGTCAGGACGAGTGTTTCGACGATCTCGATCAGGCAGCCGAGCGGACGCGCGGTGGCCGGCTGCGCGGTGGCCGGCTGCGCGGTGGGAGCCGGCTGATCAGTTTCCGGCGGTTCGTTGCTCACTGGCAGCCGAGTGTATAGGCGCTCGGTCAGTCGCGCCGCAGCGGCGGGCGGGCGACCGTCGATGGTGACGCGGGCGCAGCACTCGGCCGATCTCGGCGCCGCGGCGAGCACTGCCCCCACGAGCTTGACGCGTCTGACGGCTTTGGCGCGACATCGGGGACCCGCGTGCAGGCGAGGGCCGACCGCGAACACCACCGTGAAGCGGCTGCCAAGGCGGCTGCTCTGCTACACTCCCGCCGCTTTCACGGAGCCGTCCGCCGCACCTGCCGGCGCCGTTTCCATGTCCGAAAAAGCGGACCAGGAGCCTGTCAGCGCGTCAACCCGCGTCCGCTTCAGAGTCTGAGGGAGGCCATACCAAGCCGTGGATCTTGCTGCCGCGATCCAGTGGACCATTCCAGCATTCGGCATCATCGCCGTCCTCTTTGCGCTCTACCTGGCACGCGACGTGCTCCGCCGCGACCAGGGCCCGCAGGCGATGCAGGACGTGGGCGCGACCATCTTCGAGGGCGCGGTGGCATTCATCCGCCGCCAGTACACGACGATCGCCGGGCTGGCGCTGGTTGCCGCGGTGATCATCGCCGCGGTCATCGCGGTGGTCGAGGGCCAGAACGTGGCCGATACCTCGGTCTATGGACTCGAGCTCGGCATCCGGACCGGCATTGCCTTCCTGGTTGGGGCGGCATGCTCCATGGCCGCCGGCATCATCGGCATGTACATCAGCGTCAAGTCGAACGTCCGCACCGCGGCGGCCGCCCAGCACTCGCTCGTCGGCGCCGTGCAGACGGCGATGCGCGGCGGAGCTGTCTCAGGTTTCCTGGTGGTCGCCCTGAGCTTGCTCGGCGTGTGGTCGATGTTCGCCCTGTACGGCGGTCTCGACCACCCAGAGGAGGCGCCGTTCCTGATCGTTGGCTACGGGTTCGGTGCCTCGTTCGTGGCCCTCTTCGCGCAGCTCGGCGGTGGCATCTATACCAAGGCCGCCGATGTCGGCTCCGACCTCGTTGGCAAGGTCGAGGCGGGTATTCCGGAGGATGACCCGCGCAACGCCGCGGTTATCGCCGACCTCGTTGGCGACAACGTGGGCGACTGCGCCGGTCGTGGTGCCGACCTGTTCGAGTCGACCGCGGCCGAGAACATCGGCGCGATGATCCTCGGCGTCGCCGTCTACCTCATCGCGCAGGCGGCCGGCTGGCCCGAGCCGCAGAACTGGATCTTCTTCCCGCTGGTCGTCCGTGCCTTCGGACTGGTGGCCACGATCGTCGCGATCTTCTTCGTCCGCGGCCGTGAGGATGAGGACCCCATGAACATGCTCAACCGCGGCTACTGGGTGACGACCATCCTGTCGGCGATCGCTCTCGCCTTTGTGACCAACGTGATGATGGAAACGACCGGCGCCGTCGGAGCGAACGGCATTCCGGCCTGGATCTGGTTCTTCCTGTGCGGCGTGGTTGGACTGGCGACCAGTGTCGCCTTTGTCTACATCACCCAGTACTACACGGCCGGTTCGTTCCGCCCGGTCAAGGAGATCGCCGAGGCGAGCAAGACCGGCCCGGCCACCAACATCATCGCCGGTACGGCCGTCGGCTTCGAGACCACCGCCGTGACAGCCGTGTGCATCGGCGCCGCGTTACTGCTCAGCCACTACTTTGGCACCCAGGCCGGCGTTATTGACGCCAACGGCAACAACGTCGGCGGCATATTCGGTACCGCGGTAGCCACGATGGGCATGCTCATGACCTGCGCGTTCATCCTGGCCATGGACACCTTCGGCCCGATCACCGACAACGCCGGCGGCATCGCCGAGTTCAGTAAGGCCGAGGGCGGCGCACGCGAGATCACGGACCGCCTCGACGCCGTAGGTAACACCACCAAGGCGCTGACCAAGGGGTATGCGATCGCGTCGGCGTCGCTGGCGGCGTTCCTGCTGTTCAACGCTTATATCGACAAGGTCAACCTGATCCTGGCGCGCCAGATCGCCGCAGGCAGCACGACGGCCCACCTGATGACTTCGGTCAACGTCGATGCGGTGAGCGTCTTCGTCGCGGGGCTGATCGGTGCCATGCTGGCCTACTTCTTCAGCTCGCTCGCCATCCGTGCGGTCGGCCGCGCAGCCGGTTCGATCATCTTCGAGGTGCGCCGCCAGTTCCGCGAGATGCCGGGCATCATGGATTACACGCAGCGGCCCGACTACGCGCGGGTCGTGGACATCACCACCCGGTCCGCGCTGCACGAGATGATCCTCCCCGGTGCCGTAGCCGTCGCGACGCCCATCGTCGTCGGGCTGCTGCTCGGCTACGAGGCGGCAGCCGGCCTGCTCATCGTCGGCACCATCGGCGGCGTCCTCCTGGCGACCGTGCTGAACAACGGCGGTGGCGCCTGGGACAACGCCAAGAAGTACATCGAGGCCGGGCACCTGGTTGATGACGCGGGCGCGGTCATCGGCAAGCGCACGCCGGCGCACGCCGCCGCGGTGGTCGGTGACACGGTGGGCGATCCCTTCAAGGACACGGCTGGGCCGTCGCTACACGTGCTCGTCAAGCTCCTCGCCACGCTGACACTGGTCCTGGCGCCACTCTTCCTGCGCTGACGGCAAGTCTGACGGGGGCGCGTAGATGACGGTCGTCCTGGAGGCGGCCATCCTGGGCCTGCTCCAGGGGCTGACCGAATTCCTGCCCATCTCGTCGTCCGCGCATTTGATCGTGGTGCCCGAGATCATGGGCTGGCAGGACCAATTCATTAACTCGAACGCGTTCGACGTCATGCTGCACATGGGCACGCTGCTGGCGCTGGTCGTCTACTTCTGGCGCGACCTCTGGGCCCTTTTCATCGCCTGGCTGGCCTCGATCCGCGAACGGGCAATCCATGGCGATCCAAATCGCCGCCTGGCCTGGCTGCTGGTGATTGCCTCTGTGCCCGGGGCGCTGCTCGGAGCGGCGGGCGAGAGCTTCTTCGACACGTTCTTTCGCGATCCGGGACGCATCGCGTTCATCGCCGGGTTGCTGGCCGTCGGTGCGCTGTTGCTGGGTGTCGGCGAAATAGTCGGCCGGCGCAATCGGCGCATGCCCGACCTGGGTGTACGCGATGCGATCGGCATCGGCGTCGCCCAGGCGCTGGCGCTCTTCCCGGGCATCAGCCGCTCGGGGATCACCATCGCCGCCGGGCTCTACCTGGGTCTCGAGCGCGAAGCCGCCGCTCGTTTCAGCTTCCTGATGGCCACGCCGATCATCGCCGGCGCCGGTATCTGGAAGGGTCGCGAGATCGTTGGAGGCGGCCTGGCCGGCGCCGATATCGCCCCGTTGATCGTCGGTTTCGTGACCGCGGCGGTGGCCGGCTTTGCCGCGATTGCCTTCCTGCTCAGCTTCCTGCGCCGTCGGAGCACGGGACTGTTCATCGGCTATCGCCTGGTCGCCGCGCTGCTGTTGATCGCCTTCGTGCTCACCCGCTAGTCATCGGCGGGATCCAGCGCGCGCGCTCGTCGTCTAGCATCGGGATCGATGGAGGTCATCAAGCGCCTTCGCCAGCAGCAGATCCGCGACATTCTCGCGATGCGTGCCATCCACACGCAGCAGGAACTAGCGGTCGCGCTTCGTGAGCGCGGGTATCGCGCCACGCAGGCGACCATCAGCCGCGACGTTGCCGAGCTGGGGCTCTTCAAGGTGCCGCGCGACGGGCAGCGCGTGTACTCGCTGCCGTCGCAACCGGATCAACCCGAAACGACTGCCGCCGAACGGCTGGCGATGGTCCTGCGCGACCTGCCCGTGGACATCCGCCAGGCTGGCCAGCTGCTGGTGATCCGCGCCGTGCCCGGGTCGGCCCATGCCATTGCCGCGGCTCTCGATCGAACGGGTTGGGCGGAAGTGGCGGGGAGCATTGCCGGTGACGACACGGTGTTCGTGGCATGTACCGATCGCCCCGGGCGCGACCGTTTACGCCAACGCCTGCTGCGGCTGGCGACGGCCACCCACTGATCATTTCCGGCCCGGGCCGGTCCCGTCCCAATCATTTGACGCTCCCATGGGCCGCACCTACAATCCGGCAACCCCGGAACACCAGGCGCTTGCCTCCCCTTGGCGCGCGGCCGGGATCCATTCTTCGATCGGATAACCGGATGGCCATTAGCAACAAACCTGCATACGTTTCCAAGGACGGTCTCGAGCAGATGCGCCACGAGCTGGACGAGCTCGTCAACGTGCGCCGCTCGGAGGTCGCAGCGCGCATCCACGAGGCCAAGGAACACGGCGACATAACCGAGAATGCCGAATACGAGGACGCCAAGAACGAGCAGGCGTTCGTCGAGGGCCGCATCCAGACCCTTTCGGCGCTGATCAAGAACGCGGTGGTCATCGACGAGAACCATTCACGGACCCACGTTCAGATCGGCTCGACGGTCACCCTGCAGTCCGACGACGGCAAGGAGAAGTTCACCATCGTCGGTTCTGCGGAGGCCTCGCCGGGTGACGGCCGCATCTCGAATGAATCACCGGTCGGGCGTGCGCTCCTGGGGCGCAAGAAGGGCGACACGGTGGTCGTCACTGTGCCCGCCGGGGACTACACGTACAAGATCATCAGCATCAGTTGAGGCGCTTGCGTTGACGCCGGCAGCGACCCGGCCGACGCAGGCCTACTGGGCCGACGAAATCGCCGGCCAGGTCATCGGCAGCCAGGTCATCAACGACTCCAAGACGCCGTCGGGCACGGTCCACGTGGGCAGCCTGCGGGGTGTGGTGCTGCACGATGCCATCCGGCGGGCGGTAGCCGAGCGCGGCCTGGAGGTCGAGTTTCGCTACGGCGTCGAGGATCTCGATCCCATGGACGCACAGGCGTTATTGACTCCTGACGCGGTCGAGAAGTACATGGGCGTGCCGCTCGCGCATGTGCCGGCGCCCGAGGGCAGCCCGTATCCCAATTACGCCCGCCACTTCGCCATGCTCTTCGTGCAGACCTTCGCGGAGCTGGGCATCACGCCCCGCCTGTACTGGATGAGCGAGCAGTACGCGTCTGGAACGATGGACACGTACATGGAGCGCGCGCTCAGCCGAGCAGACGACATCCTCGACATCTACCGCACCGTTTCCACGGTCGTCCACCCGGCCGGCTGGCTGCCCATCAGCGTCATCTGCGAGAACTGCGGGCGTATTGGGACGACAGCCGCCCGGGACTGGGATGGCACGACCGTTGCCTACGAGTGCCGTCCGGACCTGGTCGAGTGGGCGACCGGCTGCGGCTACCGCGGTCGGGTGTCGCCCTTTGGGGGACGCGCCAAGCTCGTGTGGAACGTGGACTGGGCCGCGCGTTGGGGTATCACCGGCGCGACCATCGAGGGCTGCGGCAAGGATCTCGCCACGGCGGGCGGCTCGCGCGACCGGGCCGATGCCATCAGCCGCCGCGTCTTCGAGCGCGAGCCGCCGCTGCGCGTCGACTACGAGTTCGTCAACATCGGCGGACGCAAGATGAAGACGTCCACGGGTGAGGGCGCCGCCGCCCACGAGGTGGCCGACGTCCTGCCGCCCACCCTGCTGCGCTTCATGTTCCTGCGCCACCGGCCCAATCACGCCTTCGACTTCGAGCCGTCGGGGGACACCATCCCGCGTCTGTTCGACGAGTTCGATCGAATAGCCGATGCGGTGGCCGGGCGCCCGGCGCGCGGCGAGCTGCCGGCCGATCCGGCGCGCATCTACTCGCTCAGCCTGGCCGACCCTTCCGCCGACCCCCACGCGGAGGCCGCCCGTTTCCGACCGCCTTTCGCCCACCTGGCCGTGCTCATTCAGATTCCCGGGCCTGACATCATGGATCGGCTGGCAGTCGAGAAGGGTGCCCCGCTTGATGAGGCCGAACGTCAGATCGCGCTCGAACGAATCGCCGCCGCTCGCGCGTGGCTCGCGGCGTTCGCACCGTCTTCGGCGCGGCTCGAAATTCAATATGCGGGACTGCCTGCGGCGGCAGTCGAACTGGATGATGGACAGAAGCGGTTCATGCGCGCGCTCGCGCGAGCGGCACAAGCCTCGGCGCCGGCCGGCGGCGAGGCGTGGCAGGCGCTCATCTTCGAGAACGCGCGGCAGGTGGACCTACCGGCCGGGAAGGCTTTCGGCGCTATCTACCGTGCGTTTCTCGATCGCCCCAACGGGCCGCGCGCGGGCTGGCTACTGGCCTCGCTCGATTCTTCGTTCGTGGTGGGTCGTCTGAAGGAGGCTGCAGCATGAGCGTCGGCGTTCAGCGACTGCGCGACGATGCGGATGCGATCCGCGTCGGCACACGCAACAAGGGCGAGGACCCGTCGTTGGTCGACGGCGCGCTGATGGTCGACGAACAGCGCCGCCATCTGCTCGGTCAGGTCGAGGGCATGCGCGCCGAACGCAAGCGGATCAGCGAGCAGGTGGGGGCGACGCTCAGGGCCGGCGGCGATGCAGGCCAGCTCAAGGCGCAGTCGGTCGATCTCGGGGAAAAGATCGCGGCCGGCGAGGAGCAGTTGCGCGTCCTCGACGCTGAGCTCGAAGACCTGCTGCTGCGGATTCCCAACCCGCCCGACGCGGATGTGCCGGTCGGGCTGCCGGAGGCGACGATCACGGTGCGCGACTGGGGCCGGCCGATAGCCCACGACGCGGATGGCTGGGAGCGGCGACCGCACTGGGAGATCGGGGAGGAGCTGGGCATCCTGGACCTGCCGGCCGGCGCCAAGGTAAGCGGCACCGGTTTCCCGGTCCTCCGCGGCGCCGGCGCTCGCCTGGAACGGGCGCTGATCAACATGTTCATGGACATCCATTCGTCCGAGGACGGCATGACCGAGATATGGCCGCCCGCGGTCGTGAACGCCGACTCAGCGCGCGGCACGGGCCAGATCCCGGACAAGGAAGACCAGATGTACGTCGTTACGCGCGACGACCTGTACCTGAACCCGACGGCCGAGGTCGCAGTCACCAACCTGCATCGTGACGAGATCCTGGAAGCCTCACGCCTGCCGATCCACTACGTGGCCTACTCCGCCTCTTTCCGGCGGGAGGCCGGAGCCGCCGGCCGCGCGACGCGCGGCATCCTGCGCGTGCACCAGTTCGACAAGGTCGAGATGGTTGCCTTCGTCGAGCCGTCCCGGTCGGCCGAGACGCTCGAGTGGCTGACCCGCTGCGCCGAGACAGTCCTGCAGCGGCTCGGGCTGGCCTATCGGGTGCGCCTGCTGTCGACCGGCGACATGGGCTTCACGCAGGCCAAGACGTATGACATCGAGGCCTGGGCGCCAGGCGTGGGGGAGTGGCTCGAAGTGTCCTCGGTCTCCAACTTCCGCGACTTTCAGGCGCGACGCATGAACATCCGCTGGCGCCCGGCGCCGGGCGAGAAGCCGGAGATCCTGCACACGCTCAACGGCTCGGGCGTGGCCTTGCCACGGACGGTGGCGGCGCTGCTCGAGACCTACCAGCAGCGTGACGGGTCGGTCGCCCTGCCCGAGCCGCTCCGGGGCCCTCTGGGGGAGCGCATCGAGCCGACCTCTGATGGAGGAACCGGCTAGGGTCCGGCCACGTCGGCGCCCCATGCGTGCCCCGCACTCCGTTTCAGGAGCCGTCGCCGTGCCACTCGTAGCCGGCATCGCCTTCGTGCTCGCTGCGTGTTCGGCACTCGGTGGCCTGCCGTCCGCTTCGCCGGCGCCGTCGACGGCTGGCTCGTCGGGCGCTCCCGGTCCTGTGGCTACACCTCGTCCCGTGGCCTCGCCGTTCGCCACGGCGGTGACGGTTACCGGGACGATCTACCCGGCGACTCCGAACCCCAATGCCACGCCAACGCCCACACCGACGAGCACTCCTTTCCCGACGCCTCTACCCCCGGGAGTCGCCGATGCCATCTACGCGCTTATCGGT
The DNA here is from genome assembly GCA_964610835.1 of uncultured Anaerolineaceae bacterium. Lineage (GTDB taxonomy): Bacteria > Chloroflexota > Limnocylindria > Limnocylindrales > CSP1-4 > JALYGJ01. The sequence continues at coordinate 12,959 of CAZSWK010000032.1, forward strand.
CAGCTTGGCCGACCCGACTGGTGCGATCCCGACTTCTACCCGGTCGCGCGCGCCGACGGGGCGACCCTGGCCAGGGATCACCTCGCGGCAATGCAGTCCGACCGGGCCCTCTACCAAACCATCCTCGAGCACAACGGCATCGCCGCGGGTCAGCAGCTCACCGACGCCCAGCTCGTCGCGGTCTACCAGGACTGGAAGGTCCTGACCAGGGCCATCACCCTCACTCCAGTATCCGGTGGCTACACCTTTGACTACATCGCGCTGCGCGGGCCGGCAGGCCAGCAAACCGACTTCCACGTCGCCGGCACTGTCACCCAGACCGGTCAGATCAGCGCCAGCGTTGACCAGCCCACGAACGCGCCGCTATGTCCGATCTGCCTCGCTCGGGGGACCGTCATCGGCACGCCCGGTGGGCCTATACCGGTGGAAGATCTGAAGGTGGGCGTCCCGGTCTGGACGGTGGACGCGCTGGGCATGCGGGTCGCGGCGCCCGTAATCGAGGTCGGTTCCACGCCCGTGCCAGCGACGCACCGGGTCGTTCACCTCGTGCTCGCGGACGGACGCTCGCTCTATGCCTCGCCGGGCCACCCGCTGGCCGACGGGCGACCGATCGGTGACCTCAGCCCGGGCGACTTCGTAGACGGCGCGGTTGTGGTCTCAGCGTCGCTCGTGGCCTACGACGGCGGCGCGACCTTCGACCTTCTGCCGGCCGGTGCGACGGGCGATTACTGGGCCGATGGCATCCTGATCGGGAGCACGCTCGCGGGGCCCTGACCCGTCCGCCACAGCCGGCTCAGCCACGTCACCAGCCACAGCGAACCAAGCGCTGTCGCGATTCGAGGATCGCGCAAGACCGCCCGATCGATCAGCGTCGGACCCTGAAGTGCGATCAGAACCGCGGCGAAGAATGTCGGCGGGCCGAACGGATGGTGGGCGAGCGCGGTCCGCAGCCGGCCGTGCGCGGTGGCACTCCACGAACGTGTCAGGCCGCAGCTGGGACAGGGCTTGCCGGTGACGCGCCGGAACAGGCAGATGGTCGGCGTGCCCTCGACTCTGGCCGGCGGAACAAGCGCGGCGGCAGCGATGGCCGCCACCGCCAGCTGCCGTACGGTCACTGGCGGCGCAGTGGACGCCCGTCGGCGTCGGGAATGTTGCCGATCGCGATAAGGATGAGATCGATCAGGGCCCACTGGCCGCAGCCACCGAGCGTGATCAGCTTGAGCACACCAAGGGTCGTGTAACCCAGATAGAAGCGATCGATCCCCAGCGTGCCCACGAACAGCGACAGCAGGACTGCCGTCAGCCAGTCCTTGGTGGAGAAGACGCCGGGAACCTGGCTGGCCGGGAACCAGCTGCCCTGCCCGTCGGCGCGCCGTACGAAGGTGTTCGACTCGATGTAGCGCGCACGAGCCTGCATCTGGAGATCGTTGTACGTGTATGGGCCTTCGTCGACGCCCATGCGATTGATGTAGAAGTTGGGCATCTGCGGTGGCGGCTGCTGATACATCTGCACTCCCTCGGCTGATGGATGCCGACCAAGGGCGCGATCTTAGCGGGCCGTCGAGGCGATGAGCGCGGTCTCGCGCGCCGAATCCGCCGCTCCACGGACGCAGCGGTCGCAGATGATCAGGGGTTGCCAGCCACGGCGCGCCCGCGCGCGCAACTCGTCATCGACCGGGCAGCGGCAAAGGTCGCAGCGGTACAGCTCGGAGATGAGGACTCGATCCATGATGGCAGGCTCGCCGATGTGGCCCGCACGGAGGACGGGCCAAAGGTCGGCAAAGCGTGGCCGGTTAGCCTGGTCCACTTATGCTGGTGGCACGCGGAGAGGTGGCCGAGTGGTTTATGGCGGCGGTCTTGAAAACCGTTGACGGAAACGTCCGGGGGTTCGAATCCCTCCCTCTCCGCCAGGCAACGGCGGAGGACGTGAACGCTGTTGCCGACGTGTACCTGGCCTCTTTCCGGGCTGCCCTGCCGAACGTTCGCCTGGCCCACGACGACGCCGATGTCCAGCGCTTCGTGCGTGACGAGTTGGTCGCACATCGCGAGACCTGGGTCGCAGAAGACGACGGCCGGATCGTGGCCATGATGGTCCTCACGCCCGGCTGGATCGACCAGCTGTATGTCGCGCCGGATCGGCTGGGGGAGGGGATCGGGCGTAGCCTGCTCGATCTAGCCAAGGAGCGCGCCGCGGGCGATCTCCAGTTGTGGACGTTCCAGGTGAACCAGCGCGCGCGTCGCTTCTACGAGCGCAACGGGTTCGCCGCGGTCGAGTTCACCGATGGCGCCGACAACGAGGAACACGAGCCCGACATCCGCTATCTATGGCGCCGCGGCTGACGACCGCGCTGCGCAGCACGGCGACGTAAGCTCCCGGCATGCGCTCACACTCGGGCCGCCCGGCGGACATCGTGGTCATCGGCGGCGGCATCGTAGGCATGGCGGCGGCGGCCTTCCTGGCGGAGGCGGGTGCCCGCGTGGTCGTGGTCGAGCGCGAGGGTGTCGCTTCGGCCGCATCCGGCGCCAACTCGGGCCTCATCCAGCATCCCTTTGACCCGATCCTTGCCGATCTGTACCGCGAAACGGTGGAGCTGTACCGCGACCTATCCGGCACCACATCCGGCTTCGAGTTCTCAGCGGAGCCCGCCGGCATGCTGTTCCTGTCCGACTCCGAAGCGACGGTCAGGCAGCAGGCGGCCGTCATCGCCGACGATTTCCCCGAGCTTCTAACCAGCGTCGTCGGTGGCGCCGCCCTGCAGGAACTCGAGCCGGCCGTGGCGCCGGACTTGTGGGCCTGCCGGGTGGACATCGGCTACCCGGTCGTTCCTGCTGCGTCGACCTATGCCTACGCCACGCTGGCTGAATCGCGTGGCGCCACCGTCCGCCAGGGCCGCCCGGCGACGCTCGAGTTCCGCGGCGATTCGGTCACCGGCGTGCGCGTGGGCGGCCAGCTGCTCACTGGCGGTGCCGTCCTGGTGGCCGCCGGGCCGTGGACATCGGCCGTGATCGACCCGACTGGCCACTGGGCGCCGATCACCCCTCTGTGGGGCGCCGTCGTGGAGATCGAACTCGCCGGCCGGCCCCGCCATGCCGTCGAGGAAGCCAGCATCGAGGCGTCGATTGGCACCGGGATGGCCGCCGGCGTGCCGCACGAACACGAGTTCAGCCTCATGCCGCTGCCCGGGGTGAGCGTCGTCGGCTCGACGTTCCTCGCCGATGAGCCGGATCCGGCAGCGTGGATGGAGCCGATCCTTCAACGCGCGATGCGTTTCGTGCCGGCTGTCGAGTCGGCGCCGATTCGCGGCGCGCATGCCTGTCCCAGGCCGCTCAGCCGCGATGGCCGTCCGCTGATCGGCGCCGTGCCGGGACGCGACGGCCTATTCGTGTGTGCCGGCCACGGACCATGGGGTATCTCGACTGGCCCGGCGTCGGCACGCATGGTCGTCGACCTGATGCTCGGTCGTGGGCCGGTCATCCCGGGCGAGCTCGATCCCGGCCGCTTCTGAGGTTGGCCGACCTTCAGCCTACCGGTGACGCCGGAATGCTGGTGCGTACGGCGTCGAGGCGCTGCTCGAGGAAGTCCTCGCTGATGTCGCGGCCCGTCCACAGGTCGAACGCCGCCGCGGTCTGGTGGACGAGCATCGTGTCGCCGTTGCGGACCTCGGCCGCCCCCGCCGCGCGGGCATCCTTCATCAGTTGCGTTTCGGCGGGCACGTACATCAGGTCGAGCACCAGCAGTTCGGGCGCCAGTAGCTCGGCGTCGATGGGTGACTCGGTCGCGGCGTCGGCCATTGCCGAGGCGTTTACGAGCACCTTCGTCTTGGCCAGCTCGGCCTCGATCACCGACTCGTGCCACGGCATGGCGCGCAGCTCCATGTGCGCCGCAGATCGGCCGAAATGGCGTACCAGTGCCTCTGCGCGGTGCAGATGGCGGTTGAACACGGTCACGCGCTGGAAGCCGGTCGTGATAAGGCCGTAGACCGCGGCGCGGGCCCCGCCGCCGGCACCGATGATCACCGCCGCCTTGGGCATCTTCTGGTTGCCGGCCAGTTGATCCAGGGCGGCCCGAAAGCCAATTACGTCGGTGTTGTGACCGACCAGGCGCGAGCCTTCGCAGGTGATCGTGTCGACCGCGCCGGTGGCATGTGCCTCGTCGGTCAAGCGGTCGACCATCGGCGCCACGCGTTCCTTGTACGGGACGGTTATGTTGGCGCCCAGGTACTCGTCGCCGCGCAGTTCCTCGATCCGCTCCGCCAGCGCAACCAAAGGCACGTCGAGCGGTTCGTAACGAGCGTCTATACCCAGCTCGTCGAAGGCAGCCTGCTGCAGGGCACCAGATAGCGACTGGGCCACCGGATGACCTATCAGCACGACTCGCGTGGGCATGCAGAACTACCTTTCAAGGGCCCGAGTGCGACGGGCTGGGAGCCTGCCGGGGAGGGACGGGCGGAAGACTCTCGATGCTACCATTGAGCGCCGGTTAGGGAGAGGTCGCATAGAGGCCTAGTGCGGCGGTTTGCTAAACCGTTGAGTGGGGTAACCTGCTCCGAGGGTTCGAATCCCTCCCTCTCCGCCAAGCGTGCGCCCGTAGCTCAGTGGATAGAGCGTCAGGTTGCGGACCTGAAGGCCGTGGGTTCGAGTCCCGCCGGGCGCGCCACCTTCCCCGCATGTGTGTCAGTGCTCGGGTTGAGCCGTCAATGCCGGAGCGCGGCGGACCAGCCGCACGAGCTGGGGGATTCCGGCGCGGATGCGCAGCGCGAACGCCTCGACGCGTGGCTCGAGCCGCTCGCGCTCGAGGGCCACTGACGCGATCAGGAGGGTCAGGCTGCCGAACCAGAGCACCGGCATGGCCAGCAGCACACCGAGCGGCAGCAGCGAACGTCGGTTGCGCCGTGCTGCCACGACGACAATCAAGACGGCAAGCGGCAGGCGTGCCACGAGCGGAATCTGGATCGAACCCGACGCCGGGCCCATGCCCGCGTCGCCGGCGAGCATCGCCAGCCACGCCGACCATGACGCGGGATCCAGTAGCCAGGAAACGGCGGCGATGGCCACGGTGGCCAGGCCCGCCGCCAGCAGCGCGCGCCACTCGCGCCGGACGGCGAACCACAGCAGGCCAATGCCTGGTGTGACCTTGGTCAGCAACGCGAAAGACCACGCTGCCGGGTAGCGAAAGCCGACGACCAGCGCCAGCGCCAGGAACAGCGTGATGTTGCCGCCCCACAGCTCAAAGAAGGCGAACGGCAGTACCAGCACGAAGAGCAGCGGGCCGGTGAGCGCCAGCAGGGCGAGCAGCAGCAGAAAGGTCCACAGGGCCATGAACTGCGGGAATGCAAGGCTGAGCAGGGGGCTGAAGAGCTGCGTAAAGGCGGGCGAATAGAGGTACGCGCCATACGCGCCGGGGTCCTGCTGATAGGGCACCGAGCGCAGCGCCAGCCAGTAGGCGTGCGCGTCCTGGCCGGCACCCATGCCACCGCTCGTGAAGTGCAGCGCCCCGATGATCGACGCGGCGAGCACGATGCCGCCGCCCGCCGCACCCACGATGGACAGGACCAAACGCACCCTTTCCCGACCGGACTTCACCATCATCGCCACAGGATTGTCGCGCCTGATCGCAATGGGCAGTGCCAAGCGGATCTTTCGGCGGCGCTGCCGGGTGCCGCAGGCGCTGACAGGGGCGATGTAGCATCGGGCAGTGAACTACGAAATGTTCATGGCCGCCGCCCTGGCCGAGGCGCGCGATGGCGCCGCCGCGGGCCAGCGACCGCACGGCGCGGTCGCCGTGCTCGATGAGGCGATGGTCGCCAGCGGTCACGACCAGGTGGCAGGTTCCGGCGATCCCACGGCCCATGCGGTTGTCGTGGCGCTGCGCGAGGCAGCACACCGGCTGGGCCGCGCCGACCTGAACGGTCTGGTGGTGTTCGCCACCAATGAGCCGTGCACGATGTGCGTCGGCGCCCTGCTGGCGAGTGACGTCGACGGCCTGGTCTATGCGCTAGACGATCCCGACGCCGGTGCCACGGGCATAGCGGCGGGCGTGACCCACGAGTCGCTGCGCCGGAGGCTGCGTGTCGTATCGGGCATCATGCAGGCTGAGGCCGCTGAGCTCGTGGCGGCAGAGGATCCGCGCGAGGCGCTGAACCCAGCCTGAAGCGCGCCGCCGCCGGCGACATCGATCGGGTGCGCGCGGTTCGGGCGGTATCCTCTTGCGCGGAGAGGTGTCCGAGTGGTTGATGGTGCCGCTCTCGAAAAGCGGTGTGCGAAAGCACCGTGGGTTCGAATCCCACCCTCTCCGCCATTCCAACGCGCCGGCGGGTTGATGCTCCGCGCTCAAATCACATTCGTCTTCGGGGAGAGGTCGCCTAGAGGCCTAGGGCGCGGCACTGGAAATGCCGTATGGGGCAACCCATCGCGGGTTCGAATCCCGCCCTCTCCGCCATCCCCCGCGATCGGGTTCTGAAGGGGACGTGACCCGCAGAAGGTAGAATCTGGAGTGCCGTGCTAGGCGGGGAACTAGCGGTGCCCTGTACCTGCAATCCGCTCCAGCAGGGCTGAATTCCCTCCCCAGGCCCGCGCCCGCGGATGCCGGTGGGCAGATCGACGTTGAGGACCGGGTCCCGCGCAGCGGTGACGCGTGAACCTCGTCAGGTCCGGAAGGAAGCAGCGATAAGCGCTCTTCGCCGGGTGCCGCGGATCGGCCTGATCCGAGTCGATCGCCTTACAGGGCACGCGGACGTCTCGGTCAAAGGAGGGTGCACGGCACTTCATATCGCCCGCCCCCTTACCATGGCCACTCAGATGGCCGTCACTTCCCAGGCGCCCGCCACGTCGCCGACAAACACCCAGCATCAGGCGCTGTACCGGCGCTGGCGCTCGCAGCGCTTTGCCGACGTCGTCGCCCAGGATGCAATCATCGAGACGCTGCGCAACGCCGTGCGCCTCGATCGGCTGGCCCACGGCCTGCTTTTCGTCGGGCCGCGTGGCACGGGCAAGACCTCGACCGCGCGCATCGTTGCCAAGGCGGTCAACTGCCTGAATCCCAGGGACGGCGAACCGGACGACGAGTGCGAGCCGTGCGTCGCCATCCGCGAGGGCCGTGCGCTCGACGTCATCGAGCTCGATGCCGCGTCCAATAACCGGGTCGACGACATGCGTGAGCTGCTGCCACGCGTCTACACGGCGTCAGCCGATCTGCGCAAGAAGGTCTTCATCGTCGACGAGGTGCAGCGCATCAAGGAAGGCTGGGACGTGCTCCTGAAGACGCTCGAGGAGCCACCGCCCGACGTGCTCTTCATCTTCTGCACGACCGACCCCTCGGGCATCCGGCCGGCGGTCATCTCGCGCCTGCAGCGGTACACCTTCCGGCCACTGCCCGAGAAGGAGATCGGCGGCAAGCTGCGGCGGATTGCCCAGGCCGAGGGCCGGACGGTCAGCGACGACGCGATCGAGCTCATCGCCCAGCGTGCGGCAGGCGGCATGCGCGATGCGGAGTCGATGCTCGATCAGGTCATCTCGAGCGGGCTGGACCAGATTGACGCCGACGCCGTCCGTGACCTGCTTGGCCTGGCCGAGATGGCGAGCGTCGATCGTTTCATTGCCGCGCTTGCCGGTAGCGATCCGCTGGATGGCATCCGTCTGCTCGATGAGCTCGAGCGGGACGGTCGTGACCTGGTGGCCTTCGCCGACCAGGTCGTGGGACGCCTGCGCGAACTGCTCCTCGCTGCGCTGGCCGAAGGTCCGCGCGACGGTATGCCTGCCGCGACGCTGGCTGCTGCCGCGCGCAGCCTGGCCGGTCTGGACATGAATCGCGGTGCCGCCGGCGGCTACCGCCTGCAACTCGAACTGGCGTTGCTCGAATCGGCGGACCGGCCGGCTGCCCGGGAGCACGTCGCTTCCACCCGGCCGGTCACGGTCGCGCCGCGTACAGGCGCGCCGCCGGTGCCCACGCCTGCTGCGACTCAGCCGCCCACGAAGCAGCCACCGGAGGAGTCACCGGCAACCGCGAAGTCCGCACCGGCGCCGGCCGCACCGCCACCGGC
>CAZSWK010000032.1:21097-23499 GCA_964610835.1 uncultured Anaerolineaceae bacterium
AGGAGTCACCGGCAACCGCGAAGTCCGCACCGGCGCCGGCCGCACCGCCACCGGCGACCGCGAAGGCCGCACCGGCGCCGGCCGACCAGGCACTGGCCTCCGTGCTGGCTGCCTGGCCGCAAGTCGTCGAGCGAATCGGCCGGAATCCAGCCAATCGGCCGTTGATTGCCGCGTGCCGTCCGGTCGAGGTGCGCGGCGCCCAGATAGTGCTCGGCTTCCCGGAGAGCCAGGCATTCCTGCGTGACATTGCCGAGCGCAAGCGGTCGCTGCTCGAGGACGGCATCGGCGAGGTCCTCGGTCGTGCCGTCGCCATCAGCTGCGTGGCCACCAACGTCGAGCTTCCCCAACCGGAACCCAGTGGCGGATCTGGTACCGGGGGCGATCTCGTGGCGCAGGCGCGACGCGTTTTCGGTGACGATCTGGTGGACGTGGCCGAGGTCGAGTAGGAGGAGCAGGTGAGTTACGCGAACATGGCCAAGATGGCCCAGCAGATGCAGGCCGAGATGGCCCGCGTTCAGGCCGAGCTCGACGCGCTGACGCTCGAAGGCACCGCCGGCGGCGGTGCGGTGACGGCCATTGTCAACGGCCACAACGAGGTGGTATCGATCAGCATCAAGCCCGAGGTGGTCGATCCCGGCGACGTCGACATGCTGCAGGACCTCGTGACCGCAGCCGTCAACGACGGCCTGCGCCGCGTCAAGCAGACGACCGAGGAGAAGATGGCGCGCGTGACCGGTGGACTGCGTCTGCCGGGAGTGCTCTAGTTTCGGGTCTGGCTTGACAACGCTGCTGATCGAGCCGGTCGCACGGCTGATCGAGGCTTTCGCGCGGCTCCCGGGCGTCGGGCCCAAGACGGCCCAACGGCTGACCTACCACCTGCTGCGTGCCCCGGAAGGCGAGGCGCGCTCGCTTGCTGCGGCCCTGGTGGCCGTGCGCGAGGAGGTGGTCTACTGCCAGTCGTGCTTCAACATCAGCACCGATGCGCTGTGCCCTATCTGCGCCGACGCCTCGCGCGACGAGCGACGCGTCTGCGTAGTCGAGGAGCCACTTGATGTGCTTGCCATCGAGCGCACCGGCGCCTTTCGCGGCCGCTACCACGTACTGCACGGTGCCATCTCGCCGATGGACGGTGTAGGCCCCGATCGATTGCGCATCCGCGAGCTGCTCGAGCGCGCCGGCCAGCGCAACGCCGCAGGCGAGCCCTACGAGGAAGTCGTCCTCGCGACCAATCCCACGCTGGAAGGGGAGGCGACCGCGATGTATCTGGCCGAGCGGCTGGCCCCGGACGTCGGCCTGATCACCCGCATCGCGCGGGGCATTCCCGTCGGCGGCGACCTCGAGTACGCGGACGAGGTGACGCTCGTACGCGCATTGCAGGGCCGCCGCGCCTTCGAGCCGGCCGAGCGATGAGCAACCTGGTCATCGAGATCCTGCTCCGCCTCGTCAAGCCGCTGGCCGCCGTGTTGCTCGGCGCGCTTGTATTCAGTGTGGCGGTTGTCCTCGGTGAGCCAGCGTCGGCCGCCCTGGCCCTGCTGGCGTGGCTGAGCGCGGCCGCGTTCATCCTGCTCGTGCAGGAGGGCCCGCTCTAGGACGGCAGCGCCCCGTGCGTGTGGCGTCGCGACCACTCGCCGCGAGGGCGTGCTATAGTTCCCCACCGCGGCCGCCCAAGGGGTGGCCGAACGGCTCCGCCGGAGCCCCCAGAATCCAAGCTGAATCCCTTGACTGCCCCTGTGTGACTGCGTCACAATAGACGGCTGCGCCGGGCGCCGGCTTGGGACATGGGCGCCGCACCTTAACAAGTGAAGAGTGGTAGGAAATCAGCTAGTGCGAGCGGGCAAACCCCGAACTATCTGAGCTGGCCGCAAGGTCAGTTCTTGTCGGAGAGTTTGATCCTGGCTCAGGATAAACGCTGGCGGCGTGCATGAGACATGCAAGTCGAACGAACGAGCTTGCTCGTTAGTGGCGGACGGCTGAGTAACGCGTAGGTGACCTGCCCCGAAGTGGGGGATAACTGCCCGAAAGGGTGGCTAATACCGCATGTGGCGACCCGTTCATTCGGGTCATCAAAGCCGCGAGGCGCTTTGGGAGGGGCCTGCGTCCGATTAGCTCGTTGGTGGGGTAATGGCTCACCAAGGCGACGATCGGTAGGTGGTCTGAGAGGACGATCACCCAGACTGGGACTGAGACACGGCCCAGACTCCTACGGGAGGCAGCAGTCGGGAATTTTGCTCAATGGGCGCAAGCCTGAAGCAGCAACGCCGCGTGAGGGATGAAGGCCTTCGGGTTGTAAACCTCTTTTCTCAGGGACGATTATGACGGTACCTGAGGAATAAGCCACGGCTAACTACGTGCCAGCAGCCGCGGTAATACGTAGGTGGCAAGCGTTGTCCGGATTTACTGGG